>JANOET010000132.1:0-15013 GCA_031413415.1 Acidimicrobiaceae bacterium | reverse complement strand
CTCGCGCCGCACCTGTTCACGTGGAAGGAACTGCCCATCCGCGTCGACACGGCACACGGCGTGTGCCGCGGCCGCACGCTTCCGGCGTTGCGCGACAGCGACGACGAGGGTCCGTGGCAGGGACGGCGCGCCGTCCGCATCCTGATCGACGTCGACGCTCGCGGCGCGATCGAACTCGAGCTCGAACACCTCTCGCGCTGATCCGCGTCCCGACGACCCGACGCCGATGACGCGCCCGTCCGACCTCTGCGGCGCGGCTGATCGGCTCAGGCGAGTGGGTGCACCGTGCGTCCGCCGAGCAGCGTGCGCACGACCTGGGCCGTGAGCAACGACTCGGGACCGTCGGCGAAGGGATCGCCGTCGAGCAGGATGAGGTCGGCCAGGAGACCTTCTTTCACCATGCCCACTCGGTCGTGCAGGAAACTCGCCCATGCCGAGTCGCGGGTGCCGTGCACCACGGCCTCCTCGAGCGGGAGCGCATTGTCGGGTCGGTGCGGCGTCAGCGTGGGATCGCCCGGCGACTTCCGCGTCGCGGCGATGTACATGTTGTGCAGCGGCTCGTACGGGGCCGTGGGCGTGTCCGTACCGAAGGCGAGCGTCGTTCCTGCGTCGAGGAACTCCCGCCAGGCAAACCCGCGATTCGCACGCGGGTCGCCCAGCATCTCGCCCCAGTTGCTGTAGATGGCCGGGTCGATGTGCACGGGCTGCATCGACGCGGTGATGCCGAGGGGCGCCAGACGAACCACATCGGCCGCGTCGGTGTAC
Organism: Acidimicrobiaceae bacterium; assembly: GCA_031413415.1. Lineage (GTDB taxonomy): Bacteria > Actinomycetota > Acidimicrobiia > Acidimicrobiales > Ilumatobacteraceae > UBA668. The sequence goes on along the minus strand of JANOET010000132.1, from coordinate 14,248 downwards.
TCGAGGTGCTCGATGCGGTGTCGCCTGGCCGAGGTGCCGTTCGTCTGCGCGGCGTGCTCGAGCGCGTCGACGGCGATGCGCACGGCTCGGTCGCCGATGGCGTGCAATGCGATCTGCAGACCGGCGGCATCGGCTGCCGTGACCACCCGCTCGAGCGACTCGGCATCCCAGATCGGATCGGCATTCACGCCCGTGGTGTACGGCTCGAGCAGCGCGGCCGTGCAGCCGTCGATGGTGCCGTCGACGATGACCTTGATGCCCATCACGCGCAGCAGATCACTCGAGGTGTCGGCCGCCATCCGGGCCGCGACCGCCACCTGCTCCAGCTCCTTGGCCGGGTCGGGGTCGCGGTGGATGATCCAGTGGCCCATCACCCTGACGCTCAACGTGCCATTCGCCTCGGCGCGGCGCATGGCGTCGAGCGAGGCCCGTTCGAGTGCCATGTCGACCGATGTGGTCACGCCGGTCTCGTTGTAGGCCCGCAGGGTGGCAGCGAGGTGCTCGTCGCGAGTGGCGTCACCCACCCTGGACAGCATCGGCCAGACCATCTCGACGGTGGCGTTCTCCTGCAGGTGCCCGGTGGCCTCGCCGGTGGCCGGGTCGCGCACGATCTCGCCACCGATCGGGTCTGGTGTGTCGTTCGTGATGCCGAGTTCGCGGAGTGCCGCCGAGTTCACCCAGGTGGAGTGCAGGTCGTTGGCGTCGAGGTACACCGGCACGTCGGGGAACAGATCGTCGAGCATGTCCTTGTGCGGCGTGGCGTTCGGCAGCGCGCCGAACTGCCAGCTGATGCCCAACACCCGCGGCGCCTGGGGGTTCACCTCGCGCCACTCCACCAATCGGCGGCGGATCTCGCCGAGCGAGCCGGCGGTGCGCAATTGCGCCTTCAGCAACGCCGCGCCGGTCATCAGCAGGTGCGCATGTCCATCGACGAACCCCGGCATCGCCACGCCGCCAGCAAGGTCGACGATCTCGGCGTCGTCGCCCGCGGCGGCACGGGCACCCGCGGCGTCGCCGACGAAGGTGAAACGGTCGCCGTCGACGACGAGGGCGTCGACCCACAATCGGTCGGGATCGGACGTGAAGACCCGACCACCGTGGACGAGGATGCGAGAGGAGCTCATGGTCGGAGTTTCGCAGTTCGCACGACCGCAGCGCGAAGCTGGGGGATGCAGCGGTACTTCCCGGGCGCCATGGGCAGTGCAGCCGCCGACCGCTGTCAGTGACGACCGAGCTGGCGATCGCGACTGACTTGGGAAAGTGCGGTCAGGCCGAGGCGTTGGCGATCGCGACTCGCGGATCGCGGTTGGGATCGTCGATCACGCCGAGCGAGTTGTGGAACGCGGTGAGGGCGTGGAGACGCTGATCCTCGTCGATCTCGGCCGTCATGATGCGCTCGACCGACGGCGTGAGGTCGCTACGGTCGGTGACCAGCTGGTGGGCGAGCTGCTGGTTCGGGGTGAGCTCTTCGAACGGCGTCGTCCCGTCGTACCAGTGGCTTTTCGTGCGCTTCGGCTTGACAACCCTGGCCATGGGAATTCCTCTCGGAGAGTGATCGAGCAGGAATCGCCTCAAACACAGTTGAAACTGCATTCTACCGCAGCCCGGGCCCGGCCCGGTCTCGGCCGGTTCAGTCGCCCGATGTCGTCACACGCGCCGGACGACCTGCTGCGGCTTGCGCACGTCGTCGCTGAGCACCCCACCGGCGCCGAGGACCCTGGACACCAGCTCTTGAGCACCGAGCGCCGTCTCGTCGAGCACCTCGATCGCCCGCTCGACCTGACCCGAGTCGAGCATCCAGCGCGCTGCGGCAATGCCTTGCACCACGCTGTCGTTCACCTCGGCGGCTTCGCGCTGCAGCAATGCCACCTCGATCGCGAACCGTTCCACCTGGCGAGCCTGCCGGATGCGGTCGGCCGACGCTCCGGCCAACGTGCCGAGCAGGAGCAGCGGAACCACATGGCTGAACCACGCGACGAACGGCAACGACTCGCCCGTGACCAGGACACCGGCCACGATGAGCCACACCGCCACGAACCCGGCGATCGTGCCCACGAGCAGACCGAACGCGAGTGCGGCCAACGCGACGGGGAGCACGTAGAGGACGGTGGCCGCGGCGTCACCGACGATCAGGTGCAGCGTGAAGACCGCCACGAACGAGCACAGGACGACCACCTTGGCGCGGACAGGGTGCTGTACGAACCACGGTTCTCGCCTGCCGACGACCTGGGCGCGGGTCTCATGCTCCATCGCGACAGTGTTCCCGAAACCCCTTGGTCCGGTGCAGGGACCAAAGTCCCCAAACGATGCGACGGGGGGGCTACGACCCGACGATGCCGACCTGCGGGACCTCGGCGCCGGCTGGCCTCAGCGCGATCGGGAAACGGTGAGCGTGGTGAGGTCGGACGCCACGATCACGTCACCCGTGTAGCCACCCCGGCGTACGTCGTCGATGAAGTCCTGCTCGGTGCCGAAACCAGGTGCAGGAGCCGGAATGAGGTGGGTGAGCACCAGGCGCGGGATGCCGATGCGTTCGGCCTGGGCGCCGAGTTCGACGGTGTCGGCGTGGTACTCGGCGATGTGCGCCAGGTGCGGACGATCGCCGAAGAACGGACGCAGCACATCACGGCGGAAGGCCTCGTGCACGAGTACATCCGCGCCCGCGGCGAGTTCGGCGATCTCGTCGCAGACGTTCGTGTCGCCCGAGATCACGACCGCACCCGCAGGTGTGTCCACTCGATAGGCGACGGCCGGCACGACGGGCTCGTGGTGCACGGCACGGGCCGTGACTCGCACGCCTGCGGTCTGGTCGTCCCACACCACGACGGCCTGTTCGGTCACGTCGAAGCCGCGCACATCGGGGTCGGGGCGGTCGTCGCGGCCAATGTGGGCCGTCCGTACCTCGAGGTCGTCGACCCACGGGTCCATCATCCGAGCCAGGAACCTGGTGGAGGGCCCGTTCGGCGCGACGACCGGCAGCGGCAGGAAGTGGCCGTGCATCTCGAGCCATCGGGCGAACAACAGGTCGGTCAACCCGGTGAGGTGATCGGAGTGATGGTGGGTCACGAAGAGCGCAGTGAGGTCGCGTGTCCGCACACCCGCCTCACACAGCCGCAGCGCGGTGGCACGACCGGCGTCGAACTGCAGCAGCACGTCGCCGTGCCGCACCAACGCACCGGGGCCAGCACGGCCGGGGGCCAGGTGTGGGACACCCGTCCCGGTGATCACGACCTCGGTTGCTGGCACACTCGACTGCACTTGGGTCATCCCACCGCTCCTCGGGGTTGCTTGCCGCTCGAACACTAGGACGAAGAGGGCCGGCGCCTCGGCTGGGGTCCAGGTGCCGAGGCCGCCAGGATCCGTCGCGCTGCACGGTCGGCTGCATCGGGCCCGTTCAGTTGTCGGAGCAGAAGGAGGCCGTCGAGCACCGCAATGGCCGCCTCGGCCACGACACGCCGACGCGCCGGCTCCCCTGGACGAACCCGGACGCCCAGATCGAGAACCACATCCCGAGCGTCGACACCGAGCAGTCGGCGAGCCGCAGTTGGCGGTTCCGTTCGTTCCTGGCCGGCAGGAAGGTCCCCGGCTTCGGCGCCACACTGGGCTGGCTCGGCGGTGAGTTCGACGAGTTCTTCCTACAGCCGCTGCACACGTCACGCCGACACCGCAACGCCACGATGCAGCTCCTGCGCAGTTTCGAGTGGCGGCACGTCGACGAGCTCGGCGCGCTCCACGAGCGCATCGAGCCCGTGCTGACCGCACCCCGCTGACGCGCTGCGCGCCAGCTCAGTCCTCTCAGGCTCGAACGGCACGTCACACAGCGCGCACGTCCGGAAGATCACGCGCAGAGCGCGTCGCAGTGCCCGGTTGGCGAGGCGTGTCTCGCGGCCGAGGACCGTGCTCCCATCGGAGGGCTACGTGTCAGCACGGAATCTGCCTCGGCCAAGTGTTCCTAAGCTGCCCAGAGTGAGCGGTCGACGCGTGCTCCTGGTCGATGACCATCCCGGGTTCGTGGCCTCCGCGCGTGCGCTGCTCACGCACGAGGGCATGAACGTCGTCGCTGTGGCGACCACGGCTGCCGACGCCATTCGCCTCTCGGATGCCGTGCGACCGGAGGTCGTCCTGCTCGACATCCACCTACCCGACGGTTCTGGGATCGACGTGGCACACGCCATCGCCCGTGGACCCGGGGCGCCGCAGACCATCCTGATCTCCAGCGACGCCGACGCCGCGATGCACCCTGGCGTCCAGACCGCGCCCGTGCGCGGCTTCGTACCGAAACGCGACCTGACATGCGCAGCGATCGAAGCACTGCTGTACTGACGATCGTCGTCGGTCTGGCGGCGGTCGCGTTCGCCATCGCCGGAATCTGGATACCCCATCGCCGCGGCGTGCCACTCCCAACGAGCGGCGATGTGCTCGTGGGCTGGACACTGCTGGCCGCGGGGGTCGTCACGCTGCGGCGAGTGCCCACGATCGCCGGAGTGTTGCTCACTGCCGGCGTTTCTTGGGTCGCGATCGGCCTGGCACCGCTCCTCGGCAGCACCCCGGCGGAACTGTTGCTGCGAGCCGCCCTCGTCCCCACTGCGCTGGTCGCCGTTGCGGCGTTGCTGCTCCCCGCTGGCCGATTGGGCGGAATGTGGAACCTGTCGGCCGTGACCGCTGTGCTCGTCGTCGCTGTCCTCGCAGGGGCCGGCCGGTCGCGATTCGCCATCGCTGGCATGGGGGCCATCGCGGTGGTCGCCGCCGCGGTTCGAGTCCGCCGGCTCCGCAGCGCACGCGCCGCTCGCACGATCGCTGGGGTCGGAGCCGCCATGGCAGCCGCTGGGCTGGTCGCGGCCATCCCCGTCGGATCCGCCTGGTTCGCCGCCAACGTGCATGCCCTGATGATGATCGGCGCGTGCGTCGCTGTGATCTGGCAGACCATGCGGTTCGCCGATCTGCGACGAGTGGCATCGTCGTCGGGCGCGGTGGACGGCGGGCTCGGAGCGGCGTTGGGCGTCGCCCTCGCCACCGGTCCGCTCGATGTCGTCTTTCCCGACGGCGACCACCGATGGTTGGACCAGACAGGCAACCTGGTGCGACGGCCCGGATCAGGGCACCCGTTCCACACGGGTGGCACCGACACTGAGCTCGTCGCGTGGGTGTCGCCACCCATCGAGCTCGATCGGACCACTGAACGCGCCGTCGGGCGTGTGCTCGCCGCAGCAGGCGACACGGCTCGGCTCCGCGCCCGGCTGCGGGAACGAGCCGACGAGATCGCCGACTCGCGGCTCCGGCTCGAACGGGCTGCTCAGCTGGAGCGTGCCCGCATCATCGAACTGATCGAGCGAGGGCCACTCGCGACGCTCGCAACGGCTCGTTCGCTGATCGCCGACACGGGCCAGGCCGTGCTCGGGACGCGTGCCGACGACGCCGACCGGGTGCTGCGAGCGGCCGTCGATGGGCTCGACCCCGTCGTCGCTGCAGGCGGGCTGGCCGCAGCCGTGGAGGCGCTCGCCCGCGCGCACGGTGCCGACTGTGTGGTCGACGCTGCCGACGACATCGCTCCCGACGTCGCGCTCGGCGTGTGGTTCACGTGCGCCGAGGCGTTGGCCAACGCTGCCAAACACGCTGCCGGAGCCCCCGTGCACGTGCACCTCCGACGCATGAGCGACCGCTTCGCGCTCGTGGTCGAGGATCGCGGTCCGGGCGGAGCGGACCCGACCGGGTCGGGGCTGTCGGGGCTGGCGCAACGCGCCGCCGCGATCGGAGCGATCCTGACGGTGCATGCGGCCCACGGCACAGGGACGTCGGTCCGGCTCGAAGGTCGGGTCGCTCCAGAGCAGGGCCACCACGTAGCGGGCACCGCGCCAGCCCAGATGTCCGACGCCTCGAAGCGCCGCATGGTGTCGCAATGAGCAACCAACATCGACGCCCCATCCGCCCTCTTGTCGCCGCCATCGTGATCGTGGCCACCGCGTGCGCGGGAGAACCACCGTCCCGTTCGGGGCAGCCGGTCGAACCCGTCGCGCTGAGCGCCGTGGTGGCCGATCCCGGAGGGGTCGGCGGCGACGTGCTGGGCCGCCTCACCGAGCTGTCGGTCGACGCTGCAGTTCGGGTCGCTCCCTCGACTCCCGGAGTCAACGGCACCGCCGACGAGGGTGAGCTCATCCAGGCCTTGCGCGACGGGAAGGCCGACGTGGCCGTGGTGCGTGCCGATCAACTCGTCGCCGCCGGAGCGACGTCGCTCGCCGTGCTGCAGGTCCCGATGCTCGTGACCAGTGTCGAGCAGGCCGACCGGATCGCGGCGGACCCGGTGGCGGCCGACCTGATGTCCGGCCTGGACTCGATCGGACTCGTCGGACTTGCGCTCGTGCCGGGCGGGCTGCGCCATCCCTTCGGGTATCGCAGCCCACTTCTCGTCCCGGCCGACTACCGCGGTCAGGTGTTCAACACTCGTCCGGGCGCAGGCGTCGACGCACTCTTCGCTGCGCTCGGGGCGTCGACCGACAACAGCCTCGACGAGCAGCGTGCAGAGAACGCCCGCACCGGAGCGGTGCGCGGCATCGAGGTGTCGCTGCAGCAGCAGCGCGCCGCCGACCTGCCCGCAGTCGTGACGTCGAACGTGGTGCTGTACACGAAGTTCGACGTGGTCGTGGTGCGCGCAGCCATCTGGGACAGCCTGTCGGGTGCACAGCGCGATGCCCTGCGGGCGCAGGCCGTGGCGGCGGGAGCCAAGGCGATCTCGGAACGAGACACCGAGTCCGAGGCGCTCGAACGGTGGTGCTCCACCGACGGAGCGAGCAGCGTGATGGCCACGCCCGATCAGATTGCGGCGCTCCGCGACGCGTTGCAACCCGTGGTCGACGGGGTGTCCGCGGATCCCCAGTCGGCAGACCTCGTCCGTCGAGTCGCTGCGCTCGGAGAAGGAACGGTTCCCCCCGCGGGGACCACGTGCGGTGCGCCGGATGTCCCATCGCAGAACGAGTCGTACCAGGTGGAACCGAAGGGTCCCCAGGACGTGCTCGAGGGAACATGGCGGCTCACGGTGGACCGCGAGCACATGCTCGACGAGGGCGTGTCGGCGCAGGACGCAAACGCGAACGCCGGGATCTGGACCCTCGAGATCGTCGGCAACGTCGCCACCGTGGACCAGCCCAACGGCGGGGACTGCACGTGGGAGTTCTCGTTCGCCGAGAACGCCGTCAGCCTCGACATGGGGGCTCGCGGAAACGATGCGTGCTACGGCCGGGCGATCGGCACCTACGAACTGGAGGGGGACGCGGTGCAATTCCACTTCGATCGGGATCAGGACTACGACGTCGTGCTCGACAACGCGTTCTTCGACAGCGGGATGCAACGAATCGGATGAACGCGGACGGGGTCACGGTCGGAAGGGCAGCGGTCGCGCTTGTCGCGGCCGCTGTGGCCGTGCCCCTGTCACGATCCAGCCCACCCACGCCCAATCTGGCCGTCGTCGCCGCGGCGCTGGGCGTGGCCGGTGTCGGCATCTGGCTCGCACCGGCCATCCCGGCGTCCCGCGTGTCGATGCTGATCCCCGCCGCGATGATGCTGCTCGTCGCCATCGCGGTCGACGACTGGCTCCCCTCCGCGGTCGACGTCGGTCTCCGCGCGGCGGGTCCACCGGCACTCGCCTTCTCGATCGTCGCACTCGGCCGCCGCCGGTTCGGCTCAGCCGTCGCGGTGATGGGTGCGCTGATCGCCGGGCCACTGCACATGCTGCTGTACGACCCGTACCTCGACCCGGGCTGTCGCGGTTGCGGACGGGCCGCGATCGCCGTCTGGGCAGATCCTGGACGAGCAGATTTCGCCTGGCGGGCAGGAATGGCACTCCTCGTGCTCGGCGGCGTGATCGGACTCATCGACCGGCAGGTGGAGCTCCTTCCTCCGATCGTCGCGACCGTGATGTTCGCGGCGGACCCCTCGCGGCAGACAGCGTTGGTCGTCGCCGTTGCGTTCGCCACGGCCGTGTGGGCACGACGGTGCTGGGAGGTGGCCCGTCGGCATGCGACCGTGCAACGGATGCTCGAGATGCACGCGGGTACGGACGGTTTCGTCGCCGGCCTCCGACGAGCATCCAACGACCCGTCGCTGGAGCTTGCATTCCCCCGCCTGGACGGCAATGGTTTCGTCGATGCGCGTGGCCTGGATGCCGCCCCGTTGCCGGGGCAGGTGATCACCGATCTGTCCATTGACGGCGAGACGCTCGTTCGCGTCCACCACGACCGCTCGGCGCGTGTGCCCGAACTGGACGTCGGGCTGGACCCGGAGGCCGTGCTGCGACTGCACCGCGAACGCCTCAACGCGCAGCTCGCCGCGCGAGTGGTGGAGCTCTCTCAAGAGCGTCGGAGGGTGATGCACGCCGGCCTCGAGCAGCGCAGGTCCCTCGAACGCGACCTGCACGACGGCGTGCAGCAGGAACTGCTCGCCCTGGGGCTGGACCTCCGCCTCGCCATCGCGACGCTGCCACCCGGCCACGGCGACGGTGCCGTGCTGCAGGCGGCGATGGCATGCGTGCACGACTGCGTCGACCAGGTTCGCACGATCTCTGCCAGTGTCTCACCACCCATGCTGGAGACGCTGGGCCTTGGCGCCGCTCTCGCTGCGCTCGTACGCCGGCGCGGCGAGACCACCGTCCCGATCCTCATGGGCGACCTCCCTGGGGGTCGTCTGCCCGACGACGTCGAGCTCGCGATCTACAGCGTGGTGGCCGACGGGCTCGCGCGCGGCGCCACGAGGGTCACGCTGACGCCGGAGGACGGTGCGATCCGAGTGGCCGCCGCGGGAAGCGCCGAGCTCGGCGCCGAAGACGGTACGTTGCCGGATCTCGTGGCTGCAGTCGGGGGTCGCGTGTGGTCGAACGGCATCACCATGGAAGCCATGATCCCATGCGCGTGATCGTCGCCGAGGATCAGCTGCTCACCCGGCAAGGGCTGGTGAGCATCATCGAACGAGCCGACTTCGAGGTCGTGGGCGTGGCGACGGACTACGCGACGGCGCGGCGGCTGATCGCCGATGAGCTCCCCGACGTGGCCGTGCTCGACGTTCGGCTTCCGCCCACGCATCGGGACGAGGGACTCCGACTCGCCGACGAGATCCGCTCCCTGTACCCAGCGATCGGAGTGCTCATCCTCTCGCAGTACATCGAGGCCGAGTACGTCGCTCCGCTCATCACGCGCGGAGTCGGCAGCGTGGGCTATCTGCTCAAGGACCGGGTCATGGACCCGGCAGCCATCGTCGATGCCATCCGGCGCGTGACCGCCGGCGAGTGCGTGATCGACCCTGCCGTCGTGGCTGCACTGCTCGCCCCCAAGCAGGATGCATTGGCGGCACACGGGCTCTCCGAGCGAGAGCGCGAGGTGTTCGCCCTTGTGGCCGAGGGCCTCAGCAACTCCGGAATCGCGCGGCGGTTGCTGCTGTCGGAACGAACCGTCGAGGTGCATGTACGCAACATCCTCGTGAAGCTGGACCTCTTCGAGGACGACGACCTGAACCGTCGAGTGGTCGCCGCGCTCCGATACCTCGGCCTGCACGCGCGCTGACACGTAGCGGACACCGGGCTGGCCCCGATGCGCTGCCGCGGCGAGGGGAGGACGATCGAACCGTCGCCGACCCACGGCGGCCAACGATCACGGAGGTGGCTCATGCAGCCGACACGAATTCCCGTCCGTCAGTGGGCGCTCGCCGCCGTCGCAGCGACCACGCTCGCGTGTGCCGTCGCACCGTCGGCGTCCGCTGGCGCAGCCGACCGGAGCGTCGATCCGTCGACGCTCACACCCGCGCCGCCGGACTTCTTCAACGCCGCCTGCGCCACCGCCGGAGGCCAGATCATCTGCACGCTCGCCTTCGTCGATCCGGTGAGTCCGGTGCTCGAGTCGACCGGCGTCATGTGCGGCACCGGCGCCGATGAGTTCGAGGTACTCGACACCTGGACCCGTTCCGTGGAGGGCCGTCGTTTCTACAGCGCCGACGGTCTGCTCCTGCGTCGGCACTTCAACGATCGCTGGCAGGGCTCGTTCACGAACTCCGTCACCGGGAAGTCCGTCGCGTACAGCCGCCGCAACACGTACCTGCACGACCTGGCCATACCGGGCGACGCCGCATCCGGCGTGGAACGCGACACCGTCACATTCCGGGTGTCGACGGCCAAGGGCGCCATCGTCTTCGAGGCTGGACGCGTCGTCCTGGCGCGAGAGGACGACAATGCAATCGTCTTCGAGGCCGGCAGGCAGTTGTTCAACGACTACTTCGGAGGTGACAGTTCGGCGCTCGACCCACTCTGCGACGCGCTGTCCTGACCGAGCGGTGACTCCCCTCGTCGTGGCCGGCACCCGACGTTTGCGGTGTACGCAACGTCAGGTGCCGGCGGCGTCGCGTAGGCTCCGATCCGGATGGACACCACCCCGACGACCGAACTGGACGTTCGCCGGCTGTCTGGCTCGCTCGGCGCCGAGGTCGGAGGCATGGCCCTCGGTCGGGCGTCCGCCGACGACGCTCGACGCATCCACGACCTGCTGCTCGAGCACATGGTGCTGTTCTTCCCCGACCAGCATCTGAGCGCCGATGAGCACATTGCATTCGGTCGCCTCTTCGGCGAACTCGAGGCGCACCCGAACCTCGACCTGCAACGTGAGCGCCCCGAGTTCTTCGAGTTGCGTGCCACCGACGGGCAGGGCGGCGTCGCCGACGAGTGGCACAGCGACATCACGTGCGAGCGCCATCCGTCGAAGTTCGCCATCCTGCAGGCGAAGGTGGTGCCGGAGGTGGGCGGCGACACGATGTGGGCGAACGCGTGCAAGGCCTACGACGAGCTGTCGGCACCGCTGCGCGAGTTGTGCGACGGGCTCACCGCCTACCACAACGCCGGGCCACACCTGCGGCCCGACAAGGGGTGGATCCATCCGGTGGTGCGCGTGCACCCAGAGACCGGCCGACGGTCGCTGTTCGTGAACGAGCACTTCACCCGCCGCATCGTCGAGTTGAGCGACGACGAGTCGGCCCTGCTGCTCGGGCACCTCACCCGGTGGGTGCAGCAGCCTCGTTTCACCGTGCGCTACCGGTGGACCGCCGGCACCATCGCCATGTGGGACAACCGCTGTACCCAGCACCACGTCCTGAACGACTTCGAGGGCGAGCGGGTGATCCAACGCGTCACGGTGATGGGCGACGACCCGCAGCCCGCAGTGCCGCTCCCCCGCTGGGATCCGCACGGTTCGAAGACGGCGACCTTCTGGCGCGACACCGAGATGCGTCGCCAGCTGAGCGCCCAGCGCGCCAGCCCCTGAGCGACACCGCACGTCGCGGAACTCTGTCACACCCTCGGCGCACCATCCGGACATGTGTCTTCAATGTGATGGTTACTCGTTCGAAGAAGCGATGCAGGCGCTCGACCTGCAGATCAGGGTCCACGGCTGGGCCCTCGTACAGGTGAGGGACGACGACGACGGCACCGTGTGGTCGTACACGGTCGGTCTGGTCGAGAACTTCGGCCGTCCCGAGCTCACCATGATCGACATCGACCTCGAGCATCAGGCCCGCGTCCTCACATCGCTCGCCGACGGCATCGCGGCCACCGGCAAGGTGCCGCCGGCCACCATGCTCGGGGAACGACTGCAGCTCACCGAGGTGCACCCCGACCACGTGCAGAGCGACCTGTTCGGCACCTGGGCCAACCTCTACGGCAGCTACCCCGAGCCCGGAATGATGCTGCAGGTCCTCCTGCCCGACGACGCGTTCTGCGAATGCCATACCGGGGCCGGGCGGAGGCTCGACGAACCCGGACCGCTGCCGCCACATCCCTTTGCTCGTCGTGCGCCGAATCGTGCCGAGCGGCGCCGGCGCAACCGCCGAGGCGATGCGGCATGACGCCGGGGCCGCCGGGTGTGCGCGCGGTCTGAGAGGATCAGGCGATGACGCAACTGCTCCGAGTGCAGAACTTCATGCTGTCGAGCGACGGGTTCGGTTCCGGAGAAGGCCAGAGCCTGGAGCGGCCCTTCGGCCACGCCAACCCGGCCGACCTGGGTGCCTGGGCCTTCGCCACCGCGCACTGGCCGAACCGCACCGAGCCAGGCGGATCCCGCGGCCTCGACGACTACTTCACCCGCGACTACGCACGGAACATCGGTGCCGAGATCATGGGCCGCAACAAGTTCGGGCCCCAGCGAGGGCCGTGGGAGAACCTCGACTGGCAGGGTTGGTGGGGCGACGACCCGCCGTTCCACACACCGGTGTTCGTGCTCACCCACCACCCCCGACCGAGCTTCTCGCTGGCCGACACCACGTTCCACTTCATCGACGCAACACCCGAAGCAGCGCTGCAGCGCGCCAAGGAAGCCGCCGACGGCAACGACGTCCGGCTCGGCGGCGGCGTCGCCACGGTTCGCCAGTTTCTCGACGCCGATCTCGTCGACACCATGCATGTCGCCGTCGCGCCGATCGAGCTCGGTCGCGGCGAACGCCTCTGGGCAACCCCCGACGACCTGCTCGACCGGTTCCACATGGACTCCGTGCCGAGCCCCAGCGGCGTCACGCACCTGCTGTTCTGGCGTCGCTGAGGTTGGTGCGCAGCCCGGACCTGGCAGGGTTTCGCGCCGCGGACGCTCAGGCACCCGGCGCGAACTTGAGTTCGGTGTGAACAGGTCAGTGCGGGCAGAGCGCGGTGAGCAGTCGTTCCAGATGATGGAGCTGGTACGCGCTGAAGCCGGCGATGACGACGACACTCGACCACAGCGCGAGGACCAGCGTCCGGCCCGGATTCCGGATCGGCGGTTCGAGGAGTGCACCCATCCGCGACGAGACCCCCAGGCCCGAGAACCCGGCGACCGTTGGTGGATTCGTCACCAAGGCCACCTTGCCGAGTGTGATCGCGACCAACCGGCGATCGCCGCACGCGGCAGCGGCAGCCTCGTCGGCCCATCGCTCGATCGAGTAGCTCACCCGCCGGGCAAGGGAGCGCAACGGAGGCAGTACCGCTGCGGCGAGTTCGGCGATGAGCAGATACCGATCGTGCCGGTAACGAGCATGTGCGCGTTCGTGGGCGACGACGATTCGCTGCTCGTCCTCGTCGAGCAGTTCGACCATCGCCGTCGAGATGACGATCTGCCCAGCTCGACCGGGCATGGTGACCGCGTAGGCCCTTTCGCTCTGGGCGACGTGGACCGGTCGCGGTTCGTCGAGGCGGAACGTCCGATGCTGGCGCAACAATCGACACGTTCTCAGCGCGCCCGTACCGAGCAGCACCACGACCGGGACACCGAGCCACGCCGGCACGGACCCGTGCAGCCCCATCGCCTGCGCGCACCACTCGAACCCGATCCCGATCACCGGCGCGTGCGCCAGGAACGCGATGGCGACCAGCAGCGCCGTCGGGAGGGCGGCGACCACCACCAAGACGAGTGCAATGGTGACGAACCTGGTGGCAAGACGCGGGGGCAGATACCGGTGCGCCGACGTTGCGGCCGCGGCCAACAACAGCGTCACGAGCAGGGGAAACGCGAGGGAGTCGGGCATCAGCGGCTGTCCTGGTTCGACCCGGCCGAGCCGGAGATGGCTCTGTCGAGCATGGCCTGGATCGCATCGGCCTCCCTGGACGACAACCCGCCGATGAACCGGCTCAACACCTGCGCTCGATCCGATGACGAGTCGAGGAGCTCACTGATGCGCCTGACCGCAAGATCGGGCTCGTCGACGACCGCTTCGTACGCGAACGCGCGCCCTGATGCGGTGCGAACGACGAGGCCCTTGGCCTGCAGTCTCGTGAGGATGGTGGCCACGCTGGTGTACGCGTAGCAGGCATCGAGGCGCTCGTTGATCTCGCCAGGCGAGAGCGGACCGTCGGCGGCCCACAGCACGCGCAGGACGTCGTGCTCCAGGGCACCGTCTGGTCGTCGTGTCATGTACTTCCTCCACGGCCTGCCGCTTGGAATCGAACCCCCTCGAATATACTCCTACATCGTGTAGTTGCTCTGCCGTCGGGGCGCTGCCGGACTTCACAGCCCATGCCCCGCACCATCGCCCGCCGCCTCACCTTGCTCATCCTCGCCCTGTGCGCGGCGATCGTCGGCGTGGTCGGGTTCCCGGCGGGCACTGCATCGGCCCACAACACGCTGGCGTCGAGCGACCCGGCCGATGGTGCCGAGCTGGCCGTGGCGCCCTCGCAGATCACATGGGTGTTCGACAAAGCCGTTCCGCTCGAGACGATGACCGTCACCCTCATCGATGCCACCGGCTCGCGCAGCGAGGTCGG
>JANOET010000131.1:0-5550 GCA_031413415.1 Acidimicrobiaceae bacterium | reverse complement strand
CGGTGGCGCCGACCAATCTGCTGAAACTCGAGCCGCAGATCCGCGAGCGCGTCATCGACATTCTCGACAATCTTCCGATCGGCGAGACGTTCAACTGGGCCCGCGCCTTGGCCCTGAACCCGCAGCTGATCGTGCTCGACGAGCCCGTCTCGGCGCTCGACGTCAGCGTGCAGGCGGGCGTCATCAACCTGCTCGAGGACCTGCAGGACCGACTGGGGCTGTCGTACCTGTTCGTCGCCCACGACCTGTCGGTGGTACGGCACATCAGCGACCGCGTGGCCGTGATGTATCTGGGCAAGATCGTCGAGATCGGCAGCCGCGACGACGTCTACCACCACGCCGCCCATCCGTACACGAAGGCGCTGATGTCGTCGGTGCCCGTGGCCGACCCCGACAAGGAGCGCGAGCGGCGTCGTGTCGTGCTGCAGGGCGACGTCCCCAGCCCGATCAACCCGCCCTCGGGTTGCCGGTTCCGCACCCGCTGCCCGATCGCGCAGGAGGTGTGTGCCGTCGAAGAGCCCGCACTCGTCGATCGCGGCCAGGGTCACCCCGTGGCCTGTCACTTCGCGGCTGAATCGGTGGCTGTGAACCTGACCCCCAGCGTGTCGGTCTGACGCGGCGCCGATAAGATCGTCCACCGTGCGCGACTTCATCTTGTACGTCACCATCGTCGTCAACCTCTTGGCGCTCGCCGGCATGGTCGCCGGCGTGCTCATGCACAGTGGCCGCGGTGGTGGCCTCAGCGACATGTTCGGTGGAGCGGGCACCACAGCCCTGGGTAGCACCGCTGCCGAGCGCAACCTCACTCGCATCACCACGGTGATGGGCATCCTCTGGATCGGCACCGTTGTGGCGCTGAGTTTCCTGTTGGTGCGCTGAGGCTGCTCCGGTAGCTTGGACACCCACCACGTCGGAGTGGCGGAATAGGCAGACGCGCTAGCTTGAGGGGCTAGTGAACGTAAGTTCGTGGGGGTTCAAGTCCCCCCTCCGACACCAGTGACTTCGTAACGGTCGCCCGCGAGGGCGGCCGTTGCAGTTGTCGGGGGCCGGTTGCCGCCTGATCGAGGCAATCGTGCGACCCCGGGGTTGCGTGGAAACCTCGATCGGGGCGTGGCGTCAGGGCGTGGCGACGAGTCGGCGGCAGGTCGAGAAGAGCGCCGTGCGCAGGTCGGGCTGACTCGCGACACTCAGTGCCAGTCGCTGGTGACCGTCGCGATCGGGATGCTGACCATCGCTCGAGGTGGTCGGGAACGGGTAGCCGGGAGGGAAGCGGAGGTTGTCGAAGTAGCGGGGGATCCCCATGCCCAGCGAGTCGCTCAGTGGGTTCGTGGGCATCGCCGTGGGTGTCATCCCTGCGGTGGCCATCGCGGAATTGAGCAGTTGAACGCGACGGTTCAGATTCACGCCCCGAGTCTTGGACGTGGTGTTCATCGTGTCGGTGACCGGCGCGGTCGGTAGGACCAGCACGAAGCGGACACCGGCGTCGGTGAGGCGTTGCTTTGCCTGGATCACGCCACCGAGTGCTCGCTTCGCCGCGGCTTCGTCGGTGAGCCCATCCGTTTGCACCTGCAGCTCGATGATGCTGGGATGGATGACGACTGTGAGATTGCGATAGCCGAAGCGCGCGTACGCGGGGAGTCGCTGCTGCACCGTGCTGGACATGGGAGGCGCCCCGAACACGCCTGGAGAGACGATCGCACTGCCGGCCACGGACTCGTTCGCGAGCGTGACGCCCTGGACGTCGGGCAGCGAGTTCAACAGCGAGGTCGTCAGCGATGGCCACGGCAAGTCGGGTGGTGCCACGCCCAGGCTGGATTCGATCGAGTTGCCGAACACCACCAAGCGGGTGGCCGAACAGTCGACGCTGTACGGAGTCGCCAGACGCCGTGCGGTCACTGCGGCGCTCGCTCCGGTCTGAATGTCAGACCGGAAGCCGACGGCACCGAGTGAGCCGAATTGCAGCATCGATGCAGAGATTCCCGCAGTCACGACGAGGGCGGCGCCGGCAATTCTCCGCCGTCGCCGTGTCGTCCATGCTGCACCGCGTGTGCCAACGTGACGTGCCAATTCCCATCACCGCCCTCCCGTCGAAGCGCAGCCTAGGACAGCGACACGACAGGTCGGGTCGATGGACTCTCGACTCTCGAGTGCGCACCGTCCTCGGACGCGAGCAAATCTCGCGCGGAGGGTGGTCGGGGCATCCACCATCCGCGCGATCGGTGGATTCATACTGGGGTCGTGTTCGAGCCTCGGACAGGGTCCCCGCGCCAGCTCTGGCGCCTTGCTGCGCTGCTCGTCGTCGCCACCGCGGTCGCGCTCAGTGTGCAGGTCCGCAACCCCAAGAGCGGGCTCGACATGGTCGCCGCGCCAGCGCAGGCCGATGCCGGCTCGACGGAGGCGCCCTTCACCATCGACGTCACCGGCGAGATCCTGCCGCACCCGTCCGTCGTCGAACACGCCCGCGCTGCTGGGCAGGCCCGGGGCGTCGCCTACGACTTCGCGCCGATGTTCGCCGACCTCAGCCCTCGGCTCGCCGCCGCCGACCTGTCGATCTGCCACCTCGAGGTTCCGGTGGCGCCACCGGGCGAGCCCCTCAGCGGCTATCCCGACTTCGGTATCCCCTCCGAGATCGGTGCCGGCATCCGCTCCGGCGGTTGGGACCGCTGCTCGGCCGTCTCGAACCACTCGAACGACCGGGGCACCGCGGGGCGGGCGGCCACGCTCGACGCCCTCGACGCCGCGCAGGTGGGTCACAGTGGGCTGGCACGCACCGAAGACGAGGCAGCGACGCTGCCCCTCGTCGACGTCCGCGGCGTCCGCGTCGCCCATCTCGCGTACACCTGGGGCTTCAACGGAACCTCGCCGCGGCGGGCATGGATGGCCAACGTCATCGACCCCGACCGCATCCTCGCCGACGCCCGACGTTCCCGCGAGGCCGGTGCGGAACTGGTGCTGGTCAGCCTGCACTGGGGCGACGAAGACGACATCGACGGCAACTCGTCGCAGCTGTCACTCGCCGACCACCTCCTCGCGTCGCCGGACATCGACCTGCTCATCGGACACGGTCCCCACGTGCTGCAGCCCATCGAGGTCTTCCACGAGAAGTACGCGCTGCTGAGCCTCGGCAACCTGGTGGCGAACCAGGGGAGCGAGAAGCCGCGCACCTACGACGGAGCGATCGTCACGGTGACCTTCTCTCGCATCGAGGGTCGCTTCGTGGCGGGGGCGCCGATGGTGCACCCCACCTGGTACGACCCATCGGCCGGGCGCGTGCGGCTGATCGAGACCGCCCTCGCCGACGCCGCGCTCGGCGGCATCCGTGACGCGCTGCAGGCGAGCCTCGAGCGCACCCGGGCCGTGGTCGGGCCCGAAGCCGTCGTCGCCGGCTGACGCCGTCCGCAACCCGGCCGTCGCGAGTAGGCCGAAAGGACTACTTCTCCGGACGGACCGGTCCTGGCGCGCCACTTCAGGGGTTTTCCGAAGGTTTTCCGAGGGTCGCCTCATTACACCGTTCACTAACGCCGCCATCGCAGTCCAGCCCGCAGACGAAGGTGATCGGCCCCACCCAGACAACGAACAGGGGACCTGCCATGACCGCCGTCGACAATGACACAGAGCGCAGCACCATCGAGCGCCGCACGTTTCTGCAACTCGGCGCAGTCGGCGCCGCCGCGGTGGCGGTCGGTGCCGCCGGGTCGGCACTCATCCCCGAGCTGAAGGCCAAGGGCCTGTTCTCCAGGGATGGCCTCATCGAGGCCGGTTCGATCGCACTCGCCGGCTCGCTGTACACCGAGGTGGAACCGACGAGCCCGCTGATCCTCCAGCCGTTCATCGACCAGCTGCCCATCCCCAAGGCCCTGGCGCCGGTGCCTCGCGACGTCTACTCGGGTTGGGCGAGTCCTCCCGGCAACGGCCTGGGTCAACAGAACTCTCTCGGCAACGAGCGCCACCAGATCTGGAGCAGCCAGATCAACTGCCCCGACCCGATCGTGTACCAGATCAAGTTGCAGGTGGCGCCGAAGGCGTTCACCACGTCGCAGGTACTGCCGATCGACCGTGCGGGCCAGCCGACGGTCTCGTTCGACGAGCAAGGCACCTCGTACCCCGCCGGCACGGTGCGCACCTTGCCGATGAGCACCATCTACGGCTTCAACGGCACGTTCCCCGGCCCCCGCATCAACGCCGAGTATGGCAAGCCGGTGCTCGTCCGATTCCAGAACGAACTGCATCTCAACCCGATGAACCTCGACCGCCAGGACTTCGGTTCCCCGGACTGGTCGTTCCTCACCCACCTGCACAACGCCCACACCGCACCCGAGAGCGACGGCAACCCGCACTACTCGATGAACTACGGGCCGCGGAACAGCGGCTACCTGCCCGGCATGTGGTGCGACAACCTGTACCTGAACTGGCCGGCCGGTGGCGACGACCGCGAGAAGCAGAGCTTCTTCTGGTTCCACGACCACCGCATGGACCACACCGGCGCCAACGTCTACAAGGGCATGGTGGGCCTGTACCCCATCTACGACCCGAAGAACAACCGCGACATGGGCCACGAGCATCTGGGCTTGCGGCTGCCGGGCGTGCGCACCGACAACATCGACGGTTCGTTCGACGTCGAGTACGACATCCCGCTCGCGTTCTTCGACTGCCGTCTCGACGACGGCGTCAGCCTGCACGAGGACATGCACGACGGGCTGGGTGAGTACCCCGATGCCGGCAATCCGCGCACGCACCCCGAGTGGTGGGGCAAGACCTTCTTCAAGCACTTCCCGAACCACGGCTTCGTCGGCGACATCTTCACGGTCAACGGAGTGGCGTACCCGACGCTCGAGGTGAAGCGTCGTCGCTACCGGCTGCGCTTCCTCGACGCCTCCGTCGCCCGCTGCTACGAGTTCAAGCTGATGAGCTCGACCAGGGGTCCGGTGTCGGCGGCGTCGCTCGGCTACTCCGGCACCGACCTTCAGGGCCAGTACCGCATCCCGGACGGCCAGCAGTGCATGAGGTTCACCCAGGTCGCCTCCGACGGCGGCATCATTCCGTTTCCCATCGTCCGCAACTCGTTCGAGCTGTGGCCGGCCAAGCGCCGCGAGTTCGTCGTCGACTTCAGCAAGTACATGGACGGAACTCCGACCACCACCGGCGACGTGATCTACCTGACCAACGTGATGAAGATGCCCGACGGCCGCATGTGGAGCAACAGTTCGCGGTTCTCGCCCGACCCGGCGTACAAGGTGCCGGTGATGAAGATCGTCATCGGTGGCAATGCCGTCGACAACAGCGTCATGCCCACGCCTACCCGCCAGATGGCGCAGTTGCCCCCCGTCCCGACGAACTGGACCTCATTGATGGCCGACCGGAAGATCTTCGAGGTGCAGCGTGGCAGCGCCGGCGGCGAGACCGAGTGGCTCATCAACGGCCAGCAGTTCGACCCCACGGTGTCGGCCACGAGCAAGAAGAACCCGGCCGGCAAGACGCCGCTGGCCATTCAGAAGAAGAACAGCTTCGCCCTGTGGGAGATCCGCAACGGCGGCGGTGGCTGGGTGCACC
>JANOET010000130.1:0-2543 GCA_031413415.1 Acidimicrobiaceae bacterium | reverse complement strand
GCGCTGGACGAACGCCGCCATCGTCAACGCTGGCGACGGCTGGCACCAACACCCGACGCAGGCGTTGCTCGACAGCTACACGATCCGCACCAACCTGAATCGGCGTGACGGCTTCGACGGGCTGCGCATTGCGATCGTCGGCGACATCAAGCACAGCCGGGTCGCGCGCAGCGACGTGCAGGCGTTCACCAAGCTGGGCGCGCACGTCACGCTCGTCGCGCCCCCCACGCTGCTGCCACCTTCGCTCGACGGGTGGCCGGTCGAGGTCAGCCACGACCTCGACTCACTGCTGCCCGACCTCGACGTGTTGTACCTGTTACGGGTACAGCGCGAACGAATGGACGACGCGCTGCTGCCCTCGCTCGACGAGTACTCGGCGATGTACGGCCTCACCCACGCACGCGCCGCCCGACTCGCGCCTCACGCCCTCGTCATGCACCCAGGCCCCATGAACCGCGGTGTCGAGATGGTGGTCGACCCGTCCGAGCTCCCCGGCTCGGTCATCCTGCAACAGGTCACCAACGGCGTCGCTGTGCGCATGGCCGTTCTCTTCACGCTGCTCGGTTCGGGCAGCGTCGCCTCGATCGGAGCATCAGCATGAACGCCCACGCCGGCCGGCTCGTCATCTCGGGTGGCACCGTCGTCGACCAGACCGGCGAGCGCCTCGCCGATGTCGCCATCGAGGACGGTCGAATCGTCGAGGTCGGCGTCGGTCTCATCGGTGACCGCACGCTCGCCGCCGACGGTTGCATCGTCGGCGCCGGCCTCGTCGACCTGCACACCCACCTTCGCGAACCGGGCAAGGAAGAGGCCGAGACCATCGAGACCGGCAGCCGTGCCGCAGCACTCGGCGGGTACACCGCAGTGGTCGCCATGCCGAACACCGACCCCGCGCAGGACAGCGTCGCGGTGGTCGACTTCGTACGCGAGCAGGGTCGCCGTGCCGGACTGTGCGAAGTGCTGCCGTCGGGCTGCATCACCATCGGACGCAACGGCGAGCAGCTCGCCCCGTTCGGCGAGCTCAGCGCGGCGGGTGTGCACCTGTTCACCGACGACGGCAACGGCGTGCAGGACGCACAACTCATGCGGCATGCGCTCGAGTACGCCAAGCCGCTCGGCATCGTGCTCGCCCAGCACTGCGAGGTCAGCTCGCTGACGAAGGGTGCCGTCATGCACGAGGGGTCGTGCTGCAGCCGGCTCGGTCTGCCCGGCTGGCCCGCGCTCGCCGAAGAACTGATGCTCTTCCGCGACATCGAACTCGTGCGCCTCACGGGCGCGCCGATGCACTTCCTGCACCTCAGCACTGCGCGCAGCGTCGAGCTGGTTCGCGACGCCAAGGCCGAGGGTCTGCCCATCACGGCGGAGGCCGCGCCGCACCACTTCACGCTCACCGACGAACTGCTCGAGAGCTACGACGCGGTGTACAAGGTGAACCCGCCGCTGCGCACCGCGGCCGACATCGCTGCGTTGAAGGTCGGGCTGGCCGACGGCACCATCGACGCGATCGCGACCGATCACGCGCCGCACGCACCGCACACCAAGGAGGCGCCGCTCGATCAGGCGCCGCCCGGCATGCTCGGTCTCGAGACGGCGTTGGCGCTCGCCATCAGCGAGCTCGACCTCCCGATCGCGAGGGTGCTCGCGTTGCTGAGTTGGAACCCCGCCGCCATCGCGGGTGTGAGCGACCGACACGGTCGACCCGTCGCCGTCGGCGAGCCGGCCAACCTGGTGGTGTTCGATCCGACCGCGGAGTGGACCGTCGTGCCTGCTCACCTGGCGAGCAAGAGTCGCAACACGCCGTACGCCGGACGCACCGTGCGCGGCAAGGTTCGACACACCGTGTTCCGCGGCGACGTCGTCGTCGAGTCGGGCACCGCCCAGCGTTGACGGAATGCCCGGTATCCGTCACGCTGATCGAGTGCGTGATCCCGAACAGATGACCGACGACGAGAAGCTGGCCACCATCTTCGGAGTGAGTGGCGTCGCGCCGATCGGGAGCAAGATGGCGATGGAGTACGACCCGCCGCGATTCCGTCCGTACCCGTCGGCGATGGTGGCGTGGTACCTGGCGATGGTGTCCCTGATCTTCTTCCCCGCCGCTCTGGTCGCAGTACCACTCGCCGTTCGGGCGGGGAGGCAGGGAAACCGCCTCGCGTGGCTGGCTGCCGTCGTCGCCGTCGTCGCGCTCAGCCTGAACATCGCGCTGATTTCGGCCCTTCGCTGACGTGCCGCGGCACTGCCGCGGCGTCGAACGGCCGACGATCAGACGTCGATCAGTTCGCGACCCTCGGCCTCGACCACGACCGGCTCCGTGACGCTGGGCTCGTCGCTCGGGCCATCCTGACGGACGACCACTTCGGCTGCGTTCCGACGAGCACGACGAGCCGTCAACCACCGCGTCACGATGAGTGCGACGTCGACGATGAGCAGGCACACGAGCACGATCAGCATCCACGGTGTCTCTCGTCGCTCGACGAGCGTGGTGACGGTCGGGCCTGCGCCCGCGGCGGAGACCCGCCAGCGTCCGGCTTGTCGCCGTGGCC
>JANOET010000129.1:0-1806 GCA_031413415.1 Acidimicrobiaceae bacterium | reverse complement strand
GCCGAACGAACAACAGAAGATCGCTGATCGAGCTGGGAGGCGTCATCATGAAGCGTCAGGTGATCGGAATCACGCTTGCGGTCGTACTGGCGGTGGTCGGTACGTTCGCGCTCATCTCGTACGTCAGGTCGGCGAAGGACGACGCCGTCGCGGGCGAGCAACTCGCCCAGGTGTACGTCGTCAGCGACGACATCGCCAAGGGCACGCCGGTCGCCGACATGACGGATGTGGTGGCCCTCGCCGACGTTCCGCAGCGTCTCGTCGCCCCCGACGCCGTCACCGATCTGACGACACTCGACGAGACGTTCGTCGCATCGTTGGATCTACAACGCGGCGAGCAGCTGTTGGAGAACCGCCTCGTCGATCCGCGCACACTCGTGCGGGTGAACGTGCCCGACGGCTTGCAGGAGATCACCATCGCGCTGTCCCCCGAGCGGGCGGTGGGTGGCGAACTCTTCGCCGGCGACACGGTGGGTGTCCTGTTCTCGTTCGACCCGTTCCAGACTTCGGCGTCCGGCGCACCCGTTGATCCGGCCACCGACCCTGCCGCTCCGGTGACCACCGTCGCCTCGCCGACGATGACGCCGAACACCACGCACTTCACCCTGCACAAGGTGTTGGTGACTGCGATCCAGTTCTCCCGTGTCGACACCGAGCGGGCGGCGGAGGTACAGGGCGAGGACGGGAGCACGGCCTCGACGCTCGATCCGAGCGTGGCCGAGGCACCGGCGGCGCAGCTGCTGATCACGCTCGCCGTGTCCGCACCGGAAGCCGAGCAACTCGTGTTCGCCTCCGAGTTCGGTTACATCTGGCTCACCGCGGAAGGGCCCGACGCGACCGAAGAGGGAACACGGATCCTCACCCTCGACGGCGTGTACGTGACGGTGCCGCGATGACCGACGAAGCCCGCACCGTTGCCGTCGTCACGGCCGACCCGACCCACGCGCTGTGGTCGGCCGAGGTCGAACGCTCGATGCGCCCCGCGTTCATCGCCCTGCACGACGACATCGACGCTGCGGCGCTGGTGACGCTGATCGAGCGGAGCGGTGCGCTCGCGGTGTGTCTTGCAGTCGATGTGCCCGAGACGCTTGCGCTCGAGGTGAGCCGGCTGCTCGACGAGACCCGGCCCGAGGTGGGCGTGGTGCTGGTTCGTCCACCGTCCCCTGTGCTGTGGGCGGCGGCGGCCCGCGTCGGAATTCGCGATGTCGTGTCACCCGAGGCTCGGCCGGAGCAGTTGGTCGACTCGCTCCTCGCGGCGGTGGAGCGCGGCGAGCGCGTCCGCTCGGCGCGTCCGTTCGAAACGACGCCACCGCCCCACGGGAAGATCATCGTGGTGCTGTCGCCGAAGGGTGGCAGCGGGAAGACGATGGTGGCCTCGAACCTCGCGGTCTCCCTGGCCGCCACCAACACGGGCGACACGGTGCTCGTGGATCTGGACGGTGTGTTCGGCGACGTGGCGAGCGTGATGGGTCTGGTGCCCGATCACACCGTCGGTCAGCTCGCTGCACTTGCCTCGTTCGACAGCGCGACGTTGAAGGTGTTCCTCACCCGCCACGACCAGTCGGGCCTGTTCGTGCTGGCCAGCTCGGGTTCACCGGAGGAGGGCGAGGCCCTCACCGACAAGCTTGCGGCACAGATCATCGACATGCTGGCCAGCGACTTCGCCTACGTGGTCATCGACACCGCAGCCGGACTCGATGAGCGGGCTCTCGCCGCGATCGACCGGGCCACCGACTGCGTGCTGCTCGCCAGCATGGACGTGGCCAGCATCCGTAATCTGGCCAAGGAGATCGACGCCCTCGACCG
>JANOET010000128.1:0-6001 GCA_031413415.1 Acidimicrobiaceae bacterium | reverse complement strand
CGTTCATCACCTCCGACATCGTCATCGACAACGCCACCACCGGTGTCGTCAACGTCAACGCCGGCACCCTCATTGTCGACGTCGGCACCATCACCAACTGGGTCCCCACCGTCGCGACCGGCGCAGCCCTCGACGTCAGGTTCAACGCCGACTCGCACCCGTCGGGCACCTTCGACACCACCGGCGGCGGCACCGTCACCTGGAACGGCCAGATCACCCCGACCGCCGACATCACCCTCTCGTTCGAACCCGGCGAATGGACCAACAACATCTCCCAGTGGAACCCCGGCCCGGGCGCCACCATCACCAACGTCTCCTACTTCCCGGTCGACACCCCGACCACCTTCGTCGCCGGTTTCGTCAACGCCGTCGGCGCCACCGTCGCGATGGAACCGTTCATGTCGGTGCGGATCGGCACCACGGCAGGCGTCATCACGAACGCGGGCACCTGGCAACTCGGCACCAGCAACAGCATCGAGGGCACCACCCCGGCCAACCTCGCCCACTTCGTCAACACCGGCACCATCGAGAAGAACGCACCCGCCAACCAATCGTTCATCTCCTTCGCCATCGTCCTCGACAATGCGCCCAGTGCAGTGGTTCGCGTCGTCGCCGGTACCCTCAGGGTCGCCGTGCCGAACAGCACGCTGGTCGGCACATGGCATCTCGTCGACGGCACCCTGGACGCCACCTCGAACGTCATCACCAACACCGGCACGCTGCGGGTCTCCGGCGCAGGGCAGCTGCCCTCGACGAACCTGACGAACAACGGCCTCGTGTTGCTCGAAGAGGGAGGGTTCCTCGACCTCCCGTTCGGCGGCACGTTCACGAACGGCGTCGCCGGCACGGTGCGCACCACCCTCGGCAACGCCGCCACGCTGTCGTACGGTCGGCTGCGGGCCGCCACCGCGACACTGGACGGCACGCTGCAGGTGCTCATCTCGCCCAACCACACGCCCATCGCCGCCGATGTCTACACGGTGGTCGACAGCGGCGGGCTGACGGGCACGTTCGCCACGGTGACCGGCGTCCCTGCGCCGCACACGCTCACCTACACACCGTTGCGCGTCATCATCAGCTCCACCGGCGTGCCGCCGGTGGCCGTGTCGGGTGGTCCCTACTTCTTCAACGAGGGCGGTCTCAGCGCGGCGCTCGACGGCACGGGCTCGTTCACCGAAGACCTGACACCGATCACCTCGTACTCGTGGACCGCACTCCCCGGCCTGACCGAGCTCACCTCCGCAACGCCGACATTCGACCCGGTCGACGACTTCGTCGGCCCGGTGACGCTCACGGTCTGCGATGTGAACGGTTGCGACTCGGACACCACCCAGGTCACCGTCTCCAATGTCGCGCCTGTCGTCACGGGCACGACCGCCACCCTGACCGCGTTCGTCGACGAGCCGTTCACCGCCACGCTCGCCACCTTCACCGATGCCGGAGTCGCCGATACGCACACGGCGACCGTCGGCTGGTCGTCACCCTTCGTCACCGACAACCTCGGCACGGTGCTGCTGTCCGTCGTCGGAACCCACACGTTCACCGAGCTCGGCTCGCAAAGTGCCTTCGTCTGCGTCACCGACGACGACGGCGGCGCAGCGTGCGCCGCTCTCACTGTCGAGGTGATCAGTCGCAACGCTCCGCCCACGTTGGTCGCCGACACGGCCACGACCGACCAGAACGTGCCGGTGGTCATCGACGTGCTGGCCAACGACACCGATCCCGACGGCCCGGCCCTCTCGATCACCGGCGTGTCGACGAGCGCGCACGGCACGGTGACGATCAACGCCAACGGCACGGTCACGTACACACCCGACAACCTCTACGACGGCACCGACACCTTCACCTACTTCGCGAGCGACGGCATCAACCTCAGCCGCTCCGCCACGGTGACCGTCACCATCGTCGGCCCGAACGACCCGCCGTCGGTCACCTTCGGCGACCAGCACGTGTTCGAATCGGCAGCGACCACGCCGTTCGTCTCGGCGAATGATCCGGATTCACCGTTCCAGACCCTCACCTACCTGTGGACGCCAGCCTCGGCGTTCGTCGACGCGACGGTCCTCGACCCGGTGCTGACCGCGCAGGACGACGCCAGCGTCGCCGCCACCCTGACCGTGTGCGACGAGGTGCTGAACTGTGTGACCAAGGCCGGCACGATCATCGTCGACAACGTCGATCCCAACGTGCAGGTCACGCTCGACGCGACTGCCACCGCCGGCACGGCCATCAACCTCACGGGGACCGTGTTCGATCCGGGGCCGCTCGACGTGGTGACCGCGACCGTCGACTGGGGCGATGGCACCATCGAACCGGTGGCCATCACGGCGGGTGCGATCAGTACCAGCCACACCTACTCGCTCGCGGGCGAACGCACGGTCACCGTCTGCGCGACCGACGACGACGGCGGCAGCGGTTGCCGTGTCCAGTTGGTCACGGTGCGCCGGGCCACCAACCAGGTACCCGTCGCGGTTGCCGACACCGCCGCGGCGCGCAGCGGTGTCGCCCGTTCGATCGTCGTGTTGGGCAACGACACCGACGCCGACGGAGACCCGCTGGTCATCACAGCCTTCACGCCTGCCACGAACGGCTCGGCCGTGACGTGCGACGTGGGTGTCGCCGACGGTCGCTGTCTGCTGTTCACCGCCGACGTCGTCGGAACCACGACCTTCACCTACACGATCGGCGACGGATACGGCGGCTCGGCCACTGCGACGGTGACCGTCGACATCAGCGCGACGCTGCCCGTCACGACGATCGTCGCGAGCGTTGTCCCGGCATCGAACACCGTCGCCCCGGGCGCGTCGGAGATCTCGATCGTCGACGTCCCGACCGAGCGCATCAAGGACCTCGGCTTCGACGTCTCCAACGCACCCACCCTGCGCCGGGCACCGACCCTCCGCCGGGCGCCCACTCTGCGCCGAGCCCCCACACTGCGTCGCGCCCCACTCGAGAACATCGCCCCCACGCTGCGCCGCGCGCCCACGCTGCGGCGGGCCCCTCTCAGCGACGTCCCCGTCGATGTCGTCGGTGGCTGGTACGGACTGCTCGCCGGCACCGTGCACGCGGGCACGCCGCTGCAGTCGGTGACGTTCGGCATGGTGCTCGATCTGCTGGGCGGCATTCCCACCCCGCTGCCGGCCGGCCACCCGCTGCGATCGTTGGTGTGGACCGACCTCACCCTCGACGACACCCCGCTCGACGTGCTCAGCCCTGCCGCACAGAACCTGGGCAACACGGCAGTGGCGTCGCTCGTGGGTGTCGACGGCACGACGTGGTGTCAGCAACTCGCTGCGGCCTCGGGCAACGCGAACGCCTGCACCACCTTCGCGATCGGCCCGAGCACCACCATGCTGGAACTGGACACCGATCCGGTGATGGCACAGATCCTGGCCGACCACCCCAGCTTGCGCCGGCCGCCGGTCGCGCTCAACGTGGCGGCGCTCACCGCCGGGAAGGCGCCCCTCCTCGATGCACAGCTGACGGAACTGGGCCTGCTGGTCACCCGGATCGGCGACATCGGGCTGACGGGCGCGATCGTCTCGACGCAGCGCATCACCGACCTCTCCATCGCCTCGATCGCACCCGGCCGTCGGACTCGGATCGTGAACTGTGCACCGCCGTTCGACTGCACCACGACGACGCTGGGCGACGCCGTCGCCGCAGGCGCGATCCTCCCGACCGCGACGCTCGCCGATCTGGCGCCCACCTTCGGCGGGGCGACCATTGCCGACATCGTCGCAGCGCTCCCGTTGGACATCGAGGTCAACGACGTGATCACCGGTTTCCTCGAGAAGGCCGACTTCCCCTGGGAGGAACTGGACCTCGAGACGTCGGGTCTCCAGGACTATGCACGCGTCGGCTCGCAACTCGACATCAGTCTCCAGTTCACGGCAACGGTGCCGGGCGGTGGCGCAGCAGACGGCCGCATCCGTATCAACCTGCCACTCGGCTGGCGCTACGTGGCAGGGACCACGACCCTTCTTCCCGATCTCGGCACGCCGCCCGGTGCCCCGCCCGTCACGCCGCTCGGCGAGCCCACGCAACAGACCACGGCCTCGTCGCTGATCCTGTCGTGGGATGTCACCGGCATCCCGTCGGGCACGCCGCTGACGTTGAAGGTCACCACCCGGCCCGGGCTGCAGCTCGGCGCGGCCGGAATCGGTGGCGACATCTCGCTCGCTGACGGGCTGTCGGTGCCCACACCTGCGACGGTGACCGTCGTCGAACCCGACGATGCTGGCGCGACCGTGGCCCTGGCCAACCCGGTAGTCGGTGACACGCTGTTCCTCGGCTACATCCCCAGCGGTGGCGATGTCGACCTGTTCACCTTCCAGCCCACCCCGGGCAACCGCGTCGGCGTTCGGCTCAGCCATCTTGCCGGCGACGGCGACCTCGTCATCTACGGCCCGCCCACCGACGACGGCAGCGCAGGCCCGAACGGCAACGTCACCAGGGCCGCCGGCCCCGAACAGCGGCCAGTCGACGACAGTCCGGGATCGAACATCACCAACGACGTCCCGCTCCTGGCCGGTCAGAGCGTGGCCGCGGTGTCGGCCTCGGCGGGCACCAACGACGAGAACGCCGAAGCGATCGGGGCAGACCTGGTGCAGGTCTCGGCCTACCAGGGCCTCAGCTCGTCGCTGCCGTACGTCCTCCGTGTTCGAGAGAGCGTGCCCGACCCGGTGCCGGTGTGCCCCGCGTACTCGCGCACGGGCGGCACAGCGGGAACGCTCGCCGATCTGTCGACGCTGCCGGCCGATGTCGACACGTTGATCCTCGTCGCACAACAGCGGCTCGGTGACGCCTATGGCCCGACCGAAGCCGCCGCCGTCACCGCCCGACTGCAGGACTTCGCGACCGCGCCGGGTGTGGTCGGTGCGGTGCTGGCCATCGAGGGTGACCCGGCTGTGGCGTCGGCGATCGCCGGGTGGAACCAGAACCCGTGCAATCCCAACGGCGCCAACCGAGTCGTGCGCGCCGTCACGTCGCTCGTCGGTCGCGCCCATGCGCTGCGCCCGACGATCAAGAACATCGTGCTCGTGGGAGCCGACGACATCATTCCGATGGCGCGACTGGAAGACACCACCCGCACGGGCAACGAGAAGACCTACGCCGACACCTTCTCGGCAACCGACCCGTACGGCGCCGCGTTCGGCAACGAGCGGATGCTCAGCGACGACCCCTACGGCGACCTCGACCCGATCCCGTGGATGGATCGCCGGTTGTACCTACCCGACCTGGCGGTCGGGCGGCTGATCGAGACACCCGCGCAGATCGTCAACCAGCTCGACGAGTACATCACCAACGGCGGACGCCTCAGCGCGGCGAGCGCGTTCGTGGCCGGCACCGAGTTCATGAACGACGGCGCAGGCGCAGTGTCGTCATCGCTGACCCGGTCGTTGACGACGGCGAACGGCGGGGTGGCGCCGACCGTCACCGAGATGATCGGCGACGGGTGGACGACGGCGGATCTCCTCACCGGGCTCACCGCGACCAATCCGGACGTGAGCGCGATCATGGCCCACTTCGACCACCTCGGCGGAGTGTCCGCGGTCGGCCCGACCGATACAGGGGGCGGATTCGACAGCGCCGCCCTTGCCGCCGCCATCCCGGTTGGCGCTCGACTGATGTTCTCGATGGGCTGCCACTCCGGTCTCAACGTCGCCGACGGTGACGTCGCCCCAGGGCTCGGAGCCGACGTCGCCCAAGCCCTCGTCGCACGCGGTGCCGTGTACCTCGCGACCACCGGATTCGGATACGGCGACCAGGCATCGATCGGCCTTCACGAGCGGATGCTCACCCTGTTCGCCGACCAACTCGGTAGTCGCGACACCGTTGGCTCGGCAGCCGTCCAGGCCAAGCAGGCCTACTTCGGTAGCCAGGGCCTGTACGGCATCTACGACGAGAAGGCGCTCGCGACGATGGTGCTGTACGGCTTGCCGAACTGGCGGGTCGGCGTCGACCAGCCACCGGTCCAGCCGCCTGCGCCCGTACAGCC
>JANOET010000127.1:0-16957 GCA_031413415.1 Acidimicrobiaceae bacterium | reverse complement strand
GGTCGAATCGTGGATCTGCGAAAGACGTGGTGGCGCGCGTTGACAGTCCGAGGGACAAGCTCCGATCTGCACTCTGTGAAGTTCGAGGCAACGAGCCTCGCGTGTCGCGGTTCAGGACAGGCAGATTCTGACCGAGAGCCGGTTCCGCACTCGCCGACCCACCGACAAGGACGCCAGGCAAGAACGATGCCATGACAAAGAAAATAGTTCCAAATCGAGTCCGCATAGCTCTCCCGTCAAGAGAATGGGATGTCTACCACGGGACCAATGGCCGAACAATCGCCCGAGGAAGAAGTCGCCTTGTGTTCAACTACGGGCGAACTCGCGAATGACCCGGCCGGGACGCTCGCCGCTGTGCCGCCCCTCTTCGGTGACGATCTTCCCATTCACCAACGTGGCCGCGTAGCCCCGAGCTCGCACCTTCAAACGACCCTTGCCGCCGGGGAAGTCGTTCGCGTACTCGGGGTGCTCGCTGGCCAGGCGGTCGATGTCGAAGACGTTGATGTCCGCGTACTGGCCGACCTGCAGCGTGCCTCGGTTCTTCAGACCCAGCACGCTCGCAGGGAACGACGTGAGCCGGCGAATGGCCTCGGGCAATGCCACCGCGTTGCGAGTCCGGTGCCAGTAGGTGAGGTAATGCGTGGTCGCGTCGGCGTCGCAGATCTGACCGGCATGCGCACCGGTGTCGGCGAGGCCCGGGTAGACATGGTCGAGCATGAGCAGCTCACCGAGCGCATCGGTGGCCCGGTTGAAGAACCACGTGTTGAACAGCTCCTTGCCATCACTGGCGATGAGGCGGTCGATGACGAAGTCGACGGGGTGCACACCCAACGCCGCGGCGTGGTCGGCCACCGACATGCCGCCCTGCTCGTGGTAGTCGGGCGAGTCGCCCGTGCCGAGCGGGTGGATGAAGTTCGGGTCGTACCACATGCCCTTCTCCTTGCCCTCCTGCACGAGCAGCGCACGGGTGGCGGGGTCCTTCAGTGCGGCGACCCGATCGGCGATGGTGGGCAGCTGCATCAGCTGACGCCACTGCTTGCCCTTCACCGGCGAGATCTGGGCGAGGCCGCACAGCGAGCCACTGGGGCGGGTCATCGAGGCGAGCGTGATGTTGCCGGCCTTGCCGCTCTCGTGCTCGAGGAACCCGCCGAACACGTCGACGCCGCCGCGGCCGCTGTTGCCGACACCGCCGCTGAACAGCACGTCGCCACAGGCTTGGGCCATCTCCTTGAGCAGCATGAACTCGTGCCCGCCCTTGGTGGCGAAGTCGTTGACCGCCTGGAACAGGCCACCGCCAGCGGCGTTCATACCATCGGCGACGGCGAGGTACTCGTCGAGTGGAGCGAGAGTGCCGGGCACGTAGCGGCCGTCGGGCACCACATGAAGCAGGATGCGCGAGGTGCTGAAGCCGACCGCGCCACCGGCAACGGACTCCTCGGCGATGTCGCGCATCGCATTGAGTTCTTCGGGTGTGGCGGGCTCGTCGGAGAGCGAACGCTCTCCCATCACGTGGTAGCGGACGGCACAGTGGCCGACCATGCCGACGATGTTCAACGCCGGCTCCATGCACTGTACGGAGTCGAGGTATTCGGGATAGGTCTCCCAGTCCCACGGCAGACCGTCGAGGATGGCGTCGCGCGGGATGTCTTCGACGCTCTCCATCATCTCGGCCAGGAACTGGCGGTCGGCGGGACGCACAGGGGCGAACGTGACGCCACAGTTGCCCATCAGCACGGTGGTGACGCCGTGCCACGAACTGGACGTCATGTACGGGTCCCAGCCCACTTGTGCGTCGAGGTGCGTGTGCAGGTCGATGAAACCGGGCGACACGATCTGGCCGGTCGCGTCGATCTCACGCGTGGCCACCTCGGCCGACAGGTCGCCGATGGCGGTGATGACGTCGCCGTCGATGGCCAGGTCGGCCACGTAGCCGGGCGTACCCGTGCCGTCGACGATGGTGCCGTTGCGAATGATCAGGTCGTGTGCCACGAATCCCCCTCGAGTTCCCGCCGGACCTTACCGATCACGACTTTCGTGACCCTCACCGGGTGCGCACACCGGGTGAGCACACCGGGTGCGCAAGCCGGGACCGTCACCAGGAACTCAAGTTCGCGGGAGGATGCCGCGGAGGCGGCGCATGGTGATGGACTGCATGATGCCGAGGGCCACCGCCATCAGGCCGACCACCAGCAACGGCGAGAGCCAGCGACCGAGGACCGCGACCGCGACGACCACCGCCAGCGTGAACACGCGCTCGGGAGCGACGCGACGCACGGCTCGCCACTGGATGAGCATCAGCCCACCGATGAACGCGAAACCCGACAGGGCCAACGTCCAGCGATCGTGAGTGTCGAGATGTTCGGTCGGGTGTTCCACGAGGTGCTTGGCCACGACGGCGTAGAAGATGAGGCCCATCGCAAGGGGGAAGTGGCCCATCGTGAAGACATCGCGAGCGAACCGTCCCCGTTCGGCGCCCTTCGCCTCGCGGAGCTGATGTTCGGTGACGCCGGGCAGGTACGCGAAGTACGTCCACCACAACACGCACGCCATCGCCACCGTCACCACCAGTGCCGACACCGTGGTCGCGTTCAGCCCCGCGGCCGTGGCCGTGGCACCGGCCGCCACCAGCACCTCGCCGAGCGAGATGATGATGAACAACGAGTGCCGCTCGGCGAAGTGGACCGGGTCGATCACCCAGTCGCCGCTGGCACCGCGCATCGCACCGGCGACGTTCATCAGCGCCGCCACCACCCAGATGACGACGCGTACGTCGCCGTGGAACAAGGACCCGATCATCACCACGATCGGCGCGGCGACAGCGAACGATGCGTACCGGATGAACGCGATGCGGCGCTGCTCGTGGCCCCACGCGACATGGCCCTGCATGGACAGCACGATGAGCTGCACACCCATGTACGCCGCACCGAACCAGACACCACCGCCCTCGAACGCAGTGGGAATGCTCACCGTCATCACCAGCGCCACGGGGATGATGCACAGCACCAGCACCCGCGTCGCCGTGACGGCTTGCAGATCGATCGCCGAGCCGGCCCACGTGAACTGCGACCACTGCCACCACACCAACCAGGCGAGCAACACCCCGTGGCCCAGCCCAGCGGCCGTCGGGTCGTGGGAGATCAACGATGCGACCTGCGTGACCGCGAAGACGAAGACGAGGTCGAGGAACAGCTCGAGGTTGGTCGCGTGTCGCTCGCGCGCCGCGTCGGGGGACTCGGTGCCGGAAGAGTCGGTCACCCGCGCTCCTGGCGGATGCTCGCAGCGCGGCCGTGGGCGGGGAAGCCCTCGTGTTGGCTCATCGCCAGGATGGTCGGTGTCATTCGAGCCAGCGCCGTTCCATCGGCTCGAGCCACCGCGGTGCGCTTCAGGAACGTGTCGGCGGTGATGCCGCTGCTGACGTGGGCGAAGCCACCGGTGGGCAGGCTGGCCGGGCATCCGATGACGAAGTTGCCGGCACTGAACAGGGTGTGCTGGCCGATCAGGATCTCGCCGGCGTTCACCAACAGGTCGAGCAATTCGGGTTCGGCGGCCGACGCCACCGCGACCTGCAGATGCTCGGGAGCCCAGCGATTGGTCACCTCGGCGGCCTGCACCAGATCGTCGACGAGCACGCACCCGCCGTTCGCGCCGAGGGCAGCTCGCGCTGCCTCGGCCCGCGCCGACGGTAGGTCGGCCAACTGCGCTGCGAGTTCGGTGTCGACCTCGTCGGCGAAGGCCGCCGACACCGTGACGAGCAGCACCGCCGAATCGGTGCCGTGCTCGGCCTCGTTCAACAGGTCGGCCGCTGCGAGACGCGGATCGGCGGAACCGTCGGCGATGACCACGCTCTCGGTGGGCCCGAGGATCATCATCGTCGCCACGCCGTAGCGCTGCATCTCGACCTGGGCGCAGGCGACGGGCGGGCTCCCCGGACCGACGATCTTGCGCACCTGCGGGATGGTCTCGGTGCCGAAGCCCAGCGCAGCCACGCCCGCCGGTCCGTTCACACGGAACACCTCGGTGATGCCCAGCTTGCGGCACACCACGAGCACCGCCGGGTCGATGCGGCCACTGCCGTCGGGCATCGGCGGCACCACCAGGGCCACTTGCGGCACCCCGGCCACGACCGCCGGAACCGCCAACTGGTACGCGACGCTCGGGTAGCTGGCCTTGCCGCTGGGCACGAACAGGCCGGCCGACGAGATGGGCGTGATCTTCTCGCCCACCGTCAGCCCCGGTTCACTGACGAAACTCCAGTCCTGTGCGCGGGTCATCTGCTGCTCGTTGAACGCACGGAGATGCGCGATCGCGTCGTCGATCGCAGCGTCGACCTCGGGACGAACCTCCGCCGCTTCGAGTTCGTCGCTGGTGGCCTTCAACTGGTGCGGCTCGAGCGAGACCCTGTCCCAGTCGCGCAATGCACGGCACACGGCCTCGTCGCCGTTCGCGCGCACATCGTCGATGATGCGACCGATGGACGCCTTCAATTCCTCATCGAAGATGGCTTCCAGCCCGCGCGCACACAGCGCTGCACGGTCGGTTTCGTCCATCGCCGACCAGGTCATCCGTCGCATCACGGGCATGCCCCGACGCTACCCGTGTCAGAGCGACGGGCGCCGGTGGAACCAGGGGTCGGCTTCCTCCATCTGCGCCGCCAACTGCAACAACACGTGGTCCTCACCGGCGCGACCCATCAGATGCGTACCGACCGGAAGTCCGGCGTCGTTCCACCACAGCGGCACACTCATCGCCGGCTGCCCCGTGCCGTTCGCCAAGGGGGCATAGGGCGAGTACGGCAGCACGTGCTCGAGCCGGTAGTCGAGGAACGACGTCCACCCGTCGGGCCGATCGGACGCGAACCTCCCGATCGCCGCCGGTGGTTCGCCGAGCGTCGCCGTCAGCAGCATGTCGTACGGCTGAAGGAAACGTGCGAGTTGGCGGCCGACGGCGTGCACCGTGTCGATACACCCGAGATACCGCGAGCCCGACACCGTGCGACCCAGCTCGCATGCCAACCGGGTGACACGCTCGACCCGGTCCTCGGCGTTCGGGCCGGCCGCGTCGACCGTGCGCTGGGTGCCACAGGCGACGATCTCGGTCCACGCGACCATGAACGCGTGCATGTCGAACGATGGCTCGGCGGGCACCACATCGTGCCCCAGGGACTCGAGCAGTTGCGCGGTGTGCCCGACCGCAGCCACGCAGTCGGGGTGGATCGAATCGCCCGTGAACGTGCGCGTGGTGACGGCGACGCGCAGCCGTCGCGGCGGCTCGGCGAGCGCATCGAGGAACGACGGCACCGTGGGCGGCGGCGCGTGATAGGGCGCGCCGACATCGGTACCGGCGGTGCAGTCCAACATCGCCGCCGAGTCGCGAACCGATCGCGACAGGAATCCGTCGATGGCCATCCCCGCCCAACCCTCACCCGACACCGGTCCGTCGGGCAGCAACGCGCGCGTGGGCTTCAGGCCGAACAGCCCGCACGACGACGCCGGAATGCGCACCGATCCGCCGCCGTCGCTGCCGTGCGCGAACGGCACCACCCCGGCCGCGACCGCCGCGCCCGAGCCACCGCTCGATCCGCCGGCGACGTGGTCGGTGTTCCACGGGTTCCGAGTCGGTCGTCCGTAGACCTTCGCCTCGGTGGTGATGCCGATCCCGAACTCGGGACTGGTGGTGCGGCCGAAGGTGACGACGCCCGAGTTCCGCATCCGGGCGAAGATCTCGCTGTCGTACGGGTACCGGTGGCCGTCGTACAGGCGTGAGCCCATGCTCGTGGGGAACGCGGCGGCCTCGCAGCCGAGGTCCTTCACCAGGAACGGCACGCCCGCGAACGGACCGTCGGGCAGACCGGCGGCGATCGTGGCGCGGGCGACGACATGCTGCACGTGCACCACCGCAGCGATGGCGTCGTCGGTGGCCGCGGCCCGCTCGAGCGCCACATCGAGCAGCTCGTCGGCAGTGACCTCGCCGCCCCGCACGAGTGCCGCAAGACCCATGCCGTCGAACTCGACGTACTCTTCGAACCGCATGGACCCATGGTGGCATGGACGGGTCCAGTAGGATTCCGTCACGTTCCGGTCACTTCCGAGGAGCGTTCCCGCCATGCCCGTCACTGTTGTCGTAGGCGCCCAATGGGGCGACGAGGGCAAGGCCAAGGTCATCGACCTGCTCGCCGCCGAGCACAGCCATGTCGTCCGTTACCAGGGTGGGCACAACGCCGGCCACACCGTGGTGGTGGGCAGCGAGCGTTATGCACTGCAGCTCATCCCCAGCGGCGTCCTGTACCCGCACATCATCCCGGTCATCGGGAACGGTGTGGTGGTGGACCTGCCAACGCTGTTCAACGAGCTCGACACGCTCGAGAGCCGCGGCATCAGCTGCGCCAAGCTGAAGGTCAGCAGCCAGGCGCACCTCATCTTCCCGTGGCACCAGTCGCTCGACGCGTTGTACGAGGCCAAGCGCGGCGACGAGAAGATCGGCACCACGTTGAAGGGCATCGGCCCGGCGTACAGCGACAAGGCCCGGCGCATCGGCCTGCGGGCCGGCGACGTGCTCGATGCCGCGGCGTTCCGCGAGGCCGTGCACACCAACTGCGAGTACCACAACCGTGAGATCGAAGGGCTCGGGGGCGAGGCGCTGGACCCCGACGAGGTGGCTGCCCGGTTCGCCGACCTGGGCGCGCGACTGGCCCCGTACGTGACCGACACCGTCGAGATGCTGCACGAGGCGCTCGACCGCGACGACGCCCTGCTGCTCGAGGGTGCACAGGCCACGTTCCTCGACCTCGACCACGGCACCTACCCGTTCGTCACGTCCAGCAACCCCACGGCCGGCGGCGCGTGCGTGGGCACCGGTATCGGCCCGCGCTACCTCACCCGCATCGTCGGCATCACCAAGGCATATGCAACCCGAGTGGGGAGCGGTCCGTTCGCCACCGAACTCAGGGACGAACTGGGCGACAAGCTGGTCGACATCGGCCGCGAGTTCGGCACCGTCACTGGCCGCCGGCGGCGCTGTGGTTGGCTCGACCTGGTCATGCTGCGCAAGGCCGTCCGCATCAACAGCCTCACCGAGTTGGCGCTCACCAAGCTCGACGTGCTCGACACGTTCGACGAAGTGAAGGTGTGCACCGAGTACGACGCCGAAGGCCGGCCGGTCTACGCAGTGTTGCCCGGCTGGCTCACCGACCTCAGCTCGGTCACCGACCTCGACGCACTGCCCGACAAGGCCCGCGACTTCGTCGCCCTCGTCGAACGTGAGGTGGGCGTTCCCGTGAAGATCGTCGGCACCGGCGCCGAACGCCACAGCTACGTGATCTGGTCATGATCCCCCGCTACACGATGCCCGAGATGGCCGCCGTGTTCAGCGACACGGCCCGCTTCGGTCGCTATCTCGAGATCGAGTTGCTGGCCACCGAGGCACACGTCGCCCTGGGCATCGTCCCTCCCGCCGACGCGGTCGCGTGCCGCACCCACGCCCCCCTGGTCGACGACGGCTTCGTGGTCGCGGTCGAGGAACGCGAGAAGATCACCGACCACGACGTGGCGGCATTCGTCGACGTGGTGCAGAACGCCATCGGCGCGCCAGCGGGTGCGTGGATCCACTACGGCCTCACGTCGAGCGACGTCGTCGACACGGCCTGGTGCTGGATGCTTCGCGACGCGTGCGACCTGTTGCTGCAGGCCGCCGACGGCCTGATCACGACGCTGGTCGGGCTCGCTCGCGAGCACCGCGACACGGTGATGATCGGACGCACCCATGGCATTCACGCCGAGCCCACCACGTTCGGCGCCAAGGTCGCGCTGTGGGCCTTGCAGGTGGACCGCGATCGCACGCGGCTACGCGCCGCCCGCGACTCCGTCGCGGTGTGCAAGCTGAGTGGTGCCGTGGGCACCTTCAGCAACATCGATCCGTCCATCGAGGCACACGTCGCCGCCGCTCTCGGCCTGAAGCCGGTGCCGGCAACGCAGGTGATCGCCCGCGATCGTCATGCGGAGTTCCTCTACGCGTGCGCGTCGGTCGGCTCGACCATGGAACTCATCGCCGTCGAGCTACGGCACCTCCAACGCACTGAGGTCAGCGAAGTGCAGGAGGGGTTCAAGGTCGGCCAGAAGGGTTCCAGTGCGATGCCGCACAAGCGCAACCCGATCAGCGCCGAGACCATCAGCGGCCTCAGCCGCGTGCTGCGCGGCAACCTGCAGGCCGGCATGCAGGACGTGGCCCTGTGGCACGAACGCGACATCTCCCACAGCTCGGTCGAGCGTGTCGTGCTGCCCGACAGTGCGCTGCTCGCGTACTACGTGCTGCGCCGCATGACACGACTGCTCGACGGGTTGCAGGTCTTCCCCGAGCGCATGCTGACCAACCTGTGGGCCAGCCACGGTCTGGTGTTCAGTCAGCCGGTGTTGCTCGGTCTGGTGCAGGCCGGGCTCACCCGCGACGAGGCGTACCGCATCGTCCAGGAGAACGCCGCACGAGCATGGGACGAAGGGCGCTCGTTCCGCGAGTTGCTCGACGCCGACCCGCGGGTCACAGTGCCCGGCACCGTGCTCGACGACGCCTTCGATCTGCAGCGCAGCGTGCGCCATTCCGGTCTCGGTGTCGACCAGCTCGACGCCCTCGGCTGACAAATGGGTCGACCGCCAACCGGCGCGATCGACACAATGTGCGCGGAGTCGGCGTCAGCCTGAACGAGTGACGCCGGCCGCCTTCAGCACTGCCGGCGCGACGCCGACCGCCCGCCACGCGGCATACGACACGCCAGTTCGCTGGCTGTAGGACTTGGCGACCTCGACGAAGGCGGCTTCGCACGCCCGCATGTCGACACGTCGACCGAAGGCCTCGAGCTCGGCATTCAGGTCGATGCGCTCCTGCACCAGGCGAAGCTCGCTCACCGGATCGGCGGTGGACAGCTCGCCCTCGATGGCCGCCACGCGACGGCTGATCGATTCGGCCGTACGCTTGCGACCCGGTGTGGGCTTGTTCGCTCGCAGCGCTTCGAGGTAGTCGCGGACCACACGGCCCTCCGTGCGACCCAGCGCCAGAGCCGCTTTGTGTTCGGGTGACATGGAACTCTTCGGACCTCGTTGTGCCATACGGGGATTGTAATTTTCGAATCGGGAAAAGACCAGGGAGGAATTCGCTGAAATGGACGTCAGCAGGTTG
Source organism: Acidimicrobiaceae bacterium (assembly GCA_031413415.1). Classification (GTDB taxonomy): domain Bacteria; phylum Actinomycetota; class Acidimicrobiia; order Acidimicrobiales; family Ilumatobacteraceae; genus UBA668. Next base: position 7,792 of record JANOET010000127.1, on the reverse strand, counting down.
TTCGACCTCGAACCTCATGGGCCCGACACATTTGTGGGAATCGGACCGCGATATCCGTGGGGTGGTCTCTACGGCGGGCAGATCGTTGCGCAGGCGCTTCGGGCTGCTGCCGCCACCGTCGACGCCGAACAGCAGGTCCATTCCCTGCGCGCCTACTTCATTCGCCGCGGCGACCACGACGAGCCGATTCGGTTCGAGGTCGATCGCATCCGCAATGGTCGGAGCTTCACCACTCGTCGCGTCGTCGCTCGTCAGGCGATCGGCGCGATCCTGAACCTCGAAGCGTCGTTCCAGGCCGCCGAAGACGCCGACGACATGCAGACGGTGCCGCCGCCGCTCGGCGTGCCCGGACCCGACGGCCTGCCCGGCGAGATGTGGATGGAAGCCTTCGAACGCCGAGCAGTGCCGTCGTCGGCGCTCGTCGAGGGCGAACGAGTCGGTGCTGGCCGCCTCGCCGCGTGGGTGAAGACCGTCGGAGAGATCGGCGACGACCAACTGCTGCAGCGGTGCTGGATGGCCTACATCAGCGACGACATGCCCACCGAGGCGGTACACAAGGCACACCCCGACTTCTCGACGACGCACGACATCACGTTCAATGCCAGCCTCGACCACACCATCTGGTTCCATCGACCGGTGCGGGCCGATCGGTGGCATCTCTACGACGTCACGTGTCACTCGTATGTCGGCGGCCGAGGGCTGTCGATCGGCCACGTCTTCGCCGAGGACGGCACCCACGTGGCGACCATCGCTCAGGAAGTGTTGGTGCGCGACACGCGCCGGAAGCAAGACTGACCCGCATGAGCCTCGACGACCTGGCCGACAAGATCAACACCATCGCCCGTCTCACCGGAACGTTCACGCTGCGTTCGGGTCAGACCGCCACCGAGTACTTCGACAAGTACCGGTTCGAGGCCGAGCCGGCGTTGCTGGCCGAGATCGCCGCTGCGCTCGCGCCGATGATCCCCGCCGACACCGAGGTGCTCGCTGGCCTCGAGATGGGCGGCATCCCCATCGCCACCGCGCTCAGCCTGCACACCGGCATCCCTGCGGCGTTCGTCCGCAAGGAGGCCAAGACCTACGGCACGGCGCAGTTGGCCGAGGGCACCGACATCGTCGGTAAGCGGGTCACGGTGGTGGAAGACGTCATCACCACCGGCGGACAGGTGGTCATCAGCACGATCGACCTGCGCAGCCTGGGTGCCGTCGTCGAGCACGTCCTGTGCGTCATCGATCGCAGCCCCGACCACGGCGCGGCACTCACCGCCGAGGGCCTGCAGATGCACGCCCTGCTCACCCGCGCGCAACTCGACGCCGCCGAAGCCCGCCGCTGACCCCGGGCGCGCCATGCGTTCGTGGGCCGCGCGCCCAGACGTTGGGCGCGAGGCCTCCCGATTTCGGGTCACTTCGCGCCCACGGGCGAGGAATGTCCCGAATCTGGGACCTTCCGCGTCCAGACGGGCGGGCTGCGCTCGTTCTATGCGGTGTGGAGGACGCCGGGGTTGAGGATGCCCTGGGGGTCGAGGCCGCGCTTGACGGCACGCAGCGCGGCGATCGTCTCGGGGCCCTTGAGACGTTCGAGCCACTGCACCTTGGCGATGCCGATGCCGTGCTCGGCGCTGATGGTGCCACCCAGTTCGATGGCGGTCGACAGCACCGCCTCGGTGACGTCCGCAGCGTGCTCGGCAGCACCGAGCACGTTGACGTGCAGGTTGCCCTCGGCGAGATGACCGAACACGATCAGCTCGGCACCGGGGAGGCCGTCGACCAAGGCGCGCACCCGCTCGACCAGTTCGTCGAGCCGATCGAGCGGCACGGCGACGTCGAGCTTCACGGGCACACCCTTGGCACCGATCGCGATGGTGACGTGGTCGCGAATTCGGTACAGCTGCTCGCGCTGCGGACCGAGCGCCATCACGCCTCGGCGGTCACCGACCACGCGTGCCAACTCGAGCGAGGGGTCGGTGTGCGCCGCGCAGTCGACCATGACGAACGCCCCGGCGAACTCGACCGGCAACGGCGGACCGATGCCGAGGTGGTCGCAAGCGACACGGACGGCTTCGGGCATGAGCAGTTCGACCGCATCGAGCGACGCCAGCGAACGCAGCATCGGCAGCATCGCCACCGCATCGGCGAGCGACTCGCACGCGACGAGCGCCGCCGCCGTGTGGCGATACCACGGCACCAACTTCAGCCGCACAGCCGTCACGATGCCGAGCGTGCCCTCGCTGCCGACCATCAGACCCGACAGGTTCGGTCCGGCGGTCTCCTTGGGCAGTCCCCCGAGCTCAGTGACCACCGACCCGTCGGCCAGCACCACCTGCACGCCCATCACCTGCGCGCGCATCGTGCCGAAACGCACCACCCGTGAGCCGCCCGCGTTCGTGCTGACCCCGCCGCCCACCGTCGCCGACGACCGCGCACCCCAGTCGACCGCGAAGTCGAGGCCCGAGGCCCGGGCATGCTGTTGCAACGCCTCGATGGTGACGCCGGCACCGACGGTCACCTGCATCGCGTTCACGTCGACCGGGTCGAGTCGCGTGAGCCGACGGGTGCTCAGCACCACTTCCCCGCCGCGCGGCACGCTGCCGCCGACCAGCCCGGTGTTCCCGCCTTGCGGCACGATCGCTGCACCCACCGCGGCGCAGGCTCGCACCACGGACGCCACCTCATCGACCGAACCTGGCCGGACCACACAGAGCGAACGACCGTGGTACTTGTTCAGCCAGTCGGTCTCGTAGCCGACACGCATGTCGTCGTCGACGAGGACGTGGTCGTTGCCGACCGCGGTCCGCAGCGCTGTGATCAGCGAGTCGGTCATGTCACTCGACGATGGTGGCGCCGGCGGGTAGCTCGGCGAGCAGTGCGTCACTGACCCAGCAGCGCGTGAGGTGCAATGTGCTCTCGATCCGCACCACGCGTTTGGGTTGGTCGAACGCTCGACCGCACATGCTGAGCGCGGCCTTGATGCAGTCGTCGTCGCTGGGCAGCACCATCGGCATGCGGCTCCGGCGCACACCGGCGATGCCGGCCGTGAAGCAGTTGATGTACGTCTTCTTCCAGTCGATCTGCACGGCGAGCGACGACGGGATGAAGTCGGCGAAGCCGACGCCCAGCACGTTGCCGCCCGAGACCGGCGTGATGGACAGGAGCACGATGGTGCTCACGTCGGGCTCGTCCATGTCGGCCAGGCCGTGCACCCAGAATCGGCCGGTGACGTTGGGGTCCATCGTCGTTCCGCTGATGTCCTTGCCCCCCTTGTCGACGACGAGCACGTCGATCTGCGGGAAAGGAAGCGCCGGCACCAGCGACCGTGAGTACTCGGTGAGCTCGCGTTCGAGTGGCCCGCCGACGTCGTCGCTGCGCAGTGCCTGCACCTTCACCACCGCGCCACTGGCCGACTCGATGGTGCCGACACCGCCGAGGATGCGGCCCGAGCCGCGCAGCGCCTCGATGCCGTCGAGGATGCGGTTGCGCATCTCGACCGGTCCGCACGCGTGGATCTGCGCGGCCCCCGGCTGCTTGCCGAAACCGACCACGGCCATCTTCGTGCAACCACTCTCGATGGGACCTTTGAAACAGGTGTGCGGCTTGATGCGGTTCACGGGGAAGATGCGATCCGCACCGGCCGCGTGCTCGTCGAGGTACAGCGGCATGCCCGACGCGGTGCGAGCGACCTCGACGGTGGTCATCGAGGCTCGAATCTCGGCACCCACGGCATCCTCGGTCATACCGAGCGACTCGAGCATCACCCGTTGGCCTTCCGCCGTGGCGCCGCCGTGGCTGCCCATCGCAGGGACGAGGAACGGCTCGGCGCCGAGTGCGCGCAGGCCGCTGACGACGCCGCGCAGCAGGGGGACCCGATCGGTGAGGCCGCGGCTGCCACCACCCACGGCCACCGTCATGCCGCGAGTGACATCGCCTGCGAGACGCACCACGACGTCGGCGTGCGCTGCCGCCTGCACGTCGCCCACTGGCTCGGGCTGCGGCACGGAGAGCAGCACCTCGGTGAGCGCCGGCACCTTCAGATCCGGGTGGAACGGCAGCTCCACCCCCTGCACCAGTTGGTCCCAGTTCACGTCGCCACCGTACCGCGACAGGGCCGGACGGTACGCTGCGACGATGCGCAACGGGAAGCTGCTCCTCTCTGTCGTGGTCCTACTCGGATTGGTGGCCGCCTGTTCCTCCGACGGCGAGACGGAGGCGAACGAGCCGAGCACCACCGAGTCGACCGAGACCACAGCGAACGAGCCTAGCACCACCGAGTCGACCACTCCCGAGACCATCGCCGGCCCCGAGACAACGGCGCTCGACGTCACCCAGCTGAGTTGGAGGGCCGTCGATGCTCCCGCTGACTGCATGTGCTCCGACGGGAGCGACTTCACGTACTACGTCCGCGAGGCGAACCCCGAGAAGGTGCTGTTCTTCTTCGAGGGCGGCGGCGCCTGTTTCGACGTCGGCACGTGCGCTCCCGAGACCGCCAGCTTCAAGCGCACCGATGAGTCGCCCGACGGACGAACATCGGGAATCTTCGACATGGCGAACCCGGCCAACCCGTTCCAGGACTTCAGCATCGTCTACGTGCCGTACTGCACCGGCGATGTCCACCTCGGCAACACCACCAAGGACTACGGCGACGGCGTCGTCATCGAACACAAGGGCTTCGTCAACGGCTCCGCCGCGTTGAACACGCTGGTCGAGTTGTTCCCCGACGCCGCGGAGCTCGTGGTCGCGGGCGAGAGCGCAGGCTCGGTGCCCGACCCGTTGTACGCGGGCATGGCCCACGACCTGCTGCCCGACGCGCGCATCACGGTCATCGCCGACGGCTCGGGCGCCTACCCCGACATCCCCGGCCTCAACGCCGTCATCGGCGGAGCGTGGGGCACCATCAACGCCATTCCCGACTGGCCCGTGAACGAGGGCATGACGGTCGAGCAGTGGAGCTTCCCGGGCCTGTTCATCCAGGCCGGCAAGCACGCCCCCGAGATCGTGTTCGCCCGCCACGACTTCGCGTACGACCAGACGCAGGCGTTCTTCAGCGGCCTCGTCGGCATCTCGGCCGACAACCTGGTCGAACTCATCGACCAGAACGAGGTGCAGATCGAGGCCGCCAGCATCGATCTGTTCAGCTACATCAGCCCGAGCGACAGCCACACGGTCATCGGCTCGCCCGGCTTCTACACCGAGACGCAGAACGGCGTGTCGTTGCGCGACTGGGTGGCGGCACTGGTCGCCGGTGAGCCGGTCGAGGACAACCACTGCACCATCGCCGGTGACGGCTGCAGGGGCTGACGTGGAGCACGTCGTCGTCGTCGGCGCGTCGCTGGCAGGCCTGCGCGCCTGCGAGGCACTGCGCCAAGAGGAGTACACCGGCCGCATCACGCTCATCGGCGCCGAGAGCGAGTTGCCGTACGACCGCCCGCCCCTGTCGAAGAAGGTGCTCGCCGGCGAGTGGGAGCCCGACCGCATCCGTCTGCGCAAGGCCGACGAGTTCGACTCGCTCGGGCTCACGCTGCGCCTCGGCATCCGCGCTTCTGCGTTGGTCGCACACCGGGGCGCACTCACCCTGAGCGACGGCGAAGACCTCGAGTACGACGGGCTCGTCATCGCCACCGGCTCGACGCCGCGCCGGCTGCCGGGGCAGCCAGCGCTCGACGGTGTGCTCGAGATGCGCACGCTGTCCGACTCGTTGGACCTCCGCGACCGCATCGCCGACGGCACCGCTCGCGTCGTCATCATCGGCGCCGGGTTCATCGGCCTCGAAGTGGCGGCGACCGCCCGCCAGAAGGGCTGCGCCGTCGCCGTGCTCGAAGGTGGGCCCGCACCGCTCATCCGGGGACTCGGGGTGGACATGGGCGTCGCGGTCGCCGCCGTGCACGGCCGCCACGGCGTCGATCTCCGGTGCGGAGTGCAGGTCTCGGCCATCGAGGGTGACGGCGACCGAGTCACCGGTGTTCGTCTGGCCGACGGCGAACTGGTTCCGGCCGACGTGGTCGTCGTCGGGGTCGGCGTGTCGCCGTCCACGGAATGGCTCGACGATTCGCCCATCGCCCTGCGCGACGGCATCGTCTGCGACGCGACGCTGTACACCGGCGTTCCCGGCGTGTACGCCGCGGGCGACTGCGTGCGCTGGCCGAACCTGGTGTTCGAGGGACACGACGATTGCGAGATGCGCGTCGAACACTGGACCAACGCCGCCGAGCAGGGAGCGGCCGCCGCGCGCAACCTGCTGGCCGTCAGCCGTGGCCAGGACGCGCAGCCGTACCGGTCGGTACCGTTCTTCTGGAGCGATCAGTTCGAGAGCCGCATCCAGTTCGTCGGTCGAGCCCACGGCGGCGACGACGTGCACGTGTTCGCCGGTCACACCGATGGCGCGTTCGCAGCGCTCTACGGGTGGGAGGGACGCCTGCGCGGCGCGCTCGGGGTGAGCATGCCGAAGATGGTCATGCCGTTCCGCGCGCTGCTGTCTGCAGGCGCGAGTTGGGACGACGCGCTGGCGAAGGCGGCGGAACTCAGTTCGTGACCGAGCGGCGGCGCAGCAACACCATGCCGGCGCCGGCAACGATCATGAGCGCGGCGACGATCGGCAGCGCGCCACTGTTGCCCGACGTCGGCAGCGCGCCGCCTGCAGCTCCGGTCAGTGTGGTCACCGGCGCCGAGGTCACCGGCGCCGAGGTCGCCAGAGTCGCGGGTGACGTCGTCTCTGCGACGGTGTCGGACACGGCGGCACACCCACCCGGCAGCGTGACGTTGCCCGAGTAGTCCATGAAGTCATCGATGTTCGCCTGAAAGATGTTCAGGTTCAGCACGAGCACGCCTGTGGCATCACCGCTGGCCGACGACGACCCGACCGAGTCCGCCGAGCTCTGGATGTCCACCAACGGGGTCATGTGCACGACGGTGTCGAGCGAGCTGCCTGCCGTGAGGGCCGTCGCATCGAGGTCGGCGGTCATGACGTCGATGTAGTTGGAGGTGCGGTTGCGCAGTGTCCAGGTGACGACCTGCTCACCGAGTTCGGTGTCGCAGGTGACGACGCCGGTGACGTCGGTGGCTTGACCCGCGGATGCGTTGTGGAAGGTGCCGGCCACCGATGCCGCGACGACCAATGCCACGACACCCGCGAGCTTCCGTACGATCACACCCTTGCTGACCATGCCGACCTCTCCGTCGGTCCGCGCACGTTGCGAGAACTTCGGCGACGGTATCAACGCTGTTCGGCGGAGTCGAGGATGTGGGCGCGGCGGCGCACCACCAGCAGTGCTCCACCGATCAGCACGAGACCACCGCCGAGGTACACCAACGTGGCATCGCTGCCCGCGTGCGGCAGTGCTCCGCTCCCGCTGCCCACCGCAGTGGTCGGCTGCGGCGTCGTGGCGACCACCGTCGGGTCGACGACGGTCTCGGGGGTGGTGGTCTCGGGGGTGGTGGTCTCGGGCAGCGCGCAGTCGCCGAACAGCAGCACCTCACCGGTGACCTGCAGGGTGACCTGGGTGTCGATGCGGAACCACACCAACGTGACACCCACGGTGCCGACCGCGTCCGCGGACGCGATGGTCTCGCCAACCGCTTCGGCACCCGACGCGAGCTCGAGGTCGGGCACCATGCCGGGCACCATGCCGACCACGTCGGACACCAAGGTGCCCGCAGTGAGGCCAGCAGGGTCGGCGACGCCCGAGTCGAGGGTCACGACCTCGGACGTCGAGTTCGTCCAGCGCCAGGTGATGATCTGCTCGCCGGTGGTCGGTTCGCAGTCGACCGTCCCCAGCACTGTGGGAACGGCACCGGCGTTCAC
>JANOET010000126.1:0-8680 GCA_031413415.1 Acidimicrobiaceae bacterium | reverse complement strand
CTTCATCGGAGCCGTGGCCGTCGCCTTGCTCGTGGACTGGTCGGGAAAGCTCGATGCCGGCGACGGGGCGCTGGGCGACCGAGTGCTGGCCATGGCGCAGACGAAGGGTTCGCTCGAGTGGGGCAATGCCTTCGTCAGCGGAATCCTCGCCAACGTCCTGGTGTGCCTGGCCGTGTGGATGACCATGTCCGCGCACAGCCTGGTCGACAAGGTCGTGGTCATCGTCCCGCCGATCACGGCATTCGTCGCCGCCGGTTACGAGCACAGCATCGCCAACATGTACTTCTTCCCTGTTGCGATCTTCCACGGCGCGACGGCCGACACACCGAACGTCACCTGGTCGAACTTCCTCGTCGACAACCTGGTGCCGGTGACGCTGGGCAACATCGTGGGGGGCTCCGTCCTGGTCGGGCTGGTGTACTGGTTCGTCTTCCTGCGTCGTCGAGCCACGCCCAGCTGATCGCTGCGGGCTGGCCACATCGGCCGGTCACGCACAGTGTGGACAACCCGGTTCACACGCCGTTCACACGCGTCGAACAACGCCGCAACAGCGTCGCTCTACGGTCCTCAGCCATGGCCAGCCCCGCTCCTGCCGCAAGTCGTGATGCTCACCCCCTCACGCATCAGGGCCGACAGGAGCGGGCTGTGCTGGCCGTGCTGGTCGAGCACCACCGCCGCGTGGTCGGCCGCCGCGAACTCTCTCGGGCCGCGGGCCTCGCCGACCTCAGCGACCGGCGCTGCGACAGCGTGCTGGTCGGCGTGCGCCGCCTGCTCGGCCCCGACTCGATCGTCACGGTGCGCAGCCGTGGATGGATGCTCGCCGAGGATGCACTCCCCCGGGCGCTCGAGGTGCTCGAGCACGACTTTGACGACTGAGCCCCATCACCGTGATCGCTGCTGAAACGGGACTGGATCTCGCTCGTCTGCTCCTCGACCTGCTGATCATCATCGTCGCGGCCAAGCTGCTGGCCGAACTGGCCGAACGGTGCCGCATCCCTGCGGTGCTCGGCGAGATCGTCGCCGGCGTGGTCGTCGGACCCTCGTTGCTCGGCCTCATCGAACTCGACGGCGCTCGCGGCGTGTCACTGAGCATGCTCGCCGAGATCGGCGTGCTCATCCTGCTGCTGCAGGTGGGCATGGAGATGGACCTCGGCGAACTGGCCAAGGTGGGACGGCCGTCGCTGATGGTCGCCCTGTTGGGTGTGGCGGTGCCGTTCGCCGCCGGAACGGCCACCGGTCTGCTGTTCGGCGAGTCCACCAACACCGCCATCTTCCTCGGCGCTGCGCTCACGGCAACCAGCGTCGGCATCACCGCTCGAGTGTTCGGAGACCTGCGCGCGCTCGCCACCACCGAGGCGCGCATCGTGCTCGGTGCCGCGGTTGCGGACGACATCCTCGGCTTGATCATCCTCACGGTCGTGGTGAAGGTGGTCACCGGTGGTTCCGTCGACGCCATGACCGTCGTCTCCACGCTCGGGCTCGCCGTGCTGTTCCTCGTCGTCACCGGTGTCGTCGGCATCTTCGGCGTGCCGAAGCTCCTCGATGCCATCCACCGCAGGGCAAGCTCGCCCGCCACCATCACGGTCGCGGCGTTGGCGGTCACACTGGCCTTCGCCGAACTCGCCGACGCCGCCAAGCTCGCCTTCATCATCGGTGCGTTCATGGCCGGCCTCGGGCTGGGGCGCAGCCACCACCACGAACGGATTGCCCGCGATCTGGGCGCCGTCGGGAACATCCTCATTCCCGTCTTCTTCGCCCAGATCGGCATCAACGCCGACCTCGATGCCATGTTCAAGCCTGCGGTGCTCGGACTGGCGGCCGCGCTGTGCATCGTCGCAGTGCTCGGCAAGCTCGTCAGCGCGGTCGGCACCATCGGCACACGCGTCGACCGGCTGCTCGTCGGGCTGGGCATGATTCCGCGCGGCGAGGTCGGTCTCATCTTCGCCTCCATCGGCCTCACCAACGGGGTGCTGAACGACGACCAGTACGGCGGCTTGATCCTGGTGGTGTTGGTCACGACGGTGATGACGCCGCCGCTGTTGAGGTGGCGCCTCGGCCGCTCCGACGTACCGACCGACGTGGTGGGCAGCATCGAAGAGCCGAGCGAGGGGTGGCTCACGACGACCGCCGGCGAGATCCACCTCAACGGCACACCGGCATCCGAGTTGACGGTGCCGATCGCGTTGCGCACGGCGAGCCTGTCGGCCCGAGCTCGACCGTCGGACCAACTGCTCGACTGGTTCAGCAGCAACCGATCCGCGACGTTGCAGTGGCATGCCGACGACACCACATCCCTCGTGCGACTGCTGCGCACCGGCGAGCCCCGGTCGTGGCGTTTCCTCGACGTGTCCGGAGTGCTCGAACGGGCGCTGCCCGAGGTGGCGTCCGCCATGGAGCACCGTCGGGCCGACATCGGCGACCTCGACCCGATCGGGGCGCTGCGGTTCCAGGTGGTCGAACGCCTCGACGAGATGGCACCCGAGATGGGCCTGCCGAGCAACGATCTCATTCTCGCCGGCGTGGTGGCCGACGTGTGCGGCGACGCGGACGACGACGCCACCTGCGCACTCGACCTGTCTCGCAGGCTGGTACCCGACGACGAGGCCGAGCACGTCACCACACTGATTGCCGACGCCCACCTGCTGCGGGCCGGTGCAGGCAGGCCCGAAGAGTTGGAGCGCAGCGAGATCCTGCAGCTCGCCACCCACCTGGCCAGCGCATCACACGCCCGCGATGCGTATGCACTGGCGCTCGCACTGGGGCCGATTCCGCAATGGCACCGGGAAGCGCTCAACGAACGACTGCGCCTGGTCGTCGAAGCGCTCGAGCACCCCGAGGTCACCGGCAGCGAGGCCAACAACCTCGCCGCCTCACGCCGAGCCGCCGCAGAGCATCTGCTCGACGAGCCCGCTGCAGTCGAGCGGCTGCGATACGCGTCCAACGGCTACCTGCTGTCGCACGAGCCCGACGAGTTGGCGCGTCATGCCCGGCTCATCGAGCCACTGCCGCGAGCCGGTGTGGTGCGCGTGGCTGTCGCCGCGGGTCCCGGCGAGCACCAGTGGACGGTCGACGTGGCCTGCCGCGACACCGACGCGCTGCTGGCCCGCCTCACCAGTGTCCTCACCGAGTTCGGTCTGGACATCGCAGGCGCCAAGGTCGCGACGTGGCCCGACGGCGCCGTGCTCGACAGCTTCGTCGTGCGGTCCTCCCACCGGCCGCCCGCGAAGGAACTGGCCCTCGCGATGGAGGCCGCGCTCATCGGGCGGCTCACGTTCCCGGCGATGCCCGGGTTGACGGTTCAGTTCGACAACGATTCGCTGCCGTGGCACACGGCGGTGACGGTGACGGGCAGCGACCAGCCAGGCCTGTTGCAGGCGGTCAGCGCTGCGTTCGTCGCCGCGGACATGGTGGTGCACACGGCACGAATCGCGACGACGGACGGTCAGGTGACCGACCGGTTCGCAGTGACCGACCACGTCGGGCGCAAGGTGACGCCAGCGAGCATCGAGCGCATGCGAGCTGCGTTGGCCAAGGGTGGCCGCCCGCGACGGTCGCTGCGCCGGATCTGACACTCCACCCGACCGCGCATCGAACGCGAACGACACACACCGGCAACACGCGGGCAACCGCTGCGGTAACGGGCCGACCGTAACGTTCGTCGCAGTTCATGGTGCCGATGCGATGGTCGGTGCCTCGAGAGCGGAACGGTTCGCCGTTCACGCGCACGGAAACTTCTGTTTCCGGTAGGGGCAGCTCCCGGGTCGGCGATCACGTCGCCGGCTCGGGGGCACTGCCCGAGCACCGTCTCGAGCACTGGCCCGAACACCGGCCGCCCTCGCGACTTCGCACGCGCGCGACGACGTTCCGTCATGAACGCGAGCGCCACACTGCGGAAACAGTGCGGGTACGACTGCGAAATACGCCCTTCGTAGGGTGCGCTCGCTCGCTCCAGCGCCGTGGCGAGCACACGTCAATTGCCCCACGACCCACAGGAGACAACGTGCGCAAACGAGCGCTCAAATACCTCGGTGGCGCGGCACTCGGTGCCGGCCTTGCCACCGTATTCATCGGAGGGACCGCCCTCGCCGAGGACGCCGACCCGGTTGTGGTGCTCGGTCAGCAGACCAGCCTGCTCTGGGTGGTCCTCGGCGCCGTGCTGGTCATCTTCATGCAGGCCGGCTTCGCTCTCGTCGAGACCGGCTTCACCCAGAAGAAGAACGCAGCCGAGGTGATGAGCACCAACTTCGCCATCTTCGGACTCGGCTTCGTCGGCTTCATGTTCGTGGGCTTCCCACTCGCGTTCGGCGGCTTCAGCTACGCCCCGTTCGGCCTCGAGACGCCGATGAACGGCGATGGGCTGCCGGCGGTCGGTGGTGAGTTCACCGGCTTGCTGTATTGGGGCTACGACCACCTCGGCGACGCGGCAACGCCTGCGCTGCTCGGCTTCTTCCTCTACATGGTGGCCTTCATGGACACCGTGGCCACGATCCCCACGGGTTCGATGGCTGAGCGTTGGAAGTGGAAGAGCTTCGTCTGGTGGGGCCTGTTCTGTGGCGCCGTGTACTACCCGCTGTTCGCAGCGTGGACCTGGGGCGGCGGCTGGCTGGCCAAGTCCTGGGAGACCCTCAGCCTCGGCGCCGGTTACGTCGACTTCGCCGGTTCTGGCGTCGTGCACGCAGTGGGTGGCGCTGCCGCCCTCGCCGGTGCCCTCGTCCTGGGACCGCGCATCGGCAAGTACGGCCCCGACGGCAGGGCTCGGGCCATCCCCGGCCACAACATTCCCATGGCCATGCTCGGCTGCTTCATCCTGCTGTTCGGCTGGTTCGGCTTCAATGCGGCCTCGACGTTCTCGTCGACCGACGTACAGTTCGCCACGGTCGCCGCCAACACCGCGATCGCCGGCGCCGTCGGCTCGGTCGTGGCGATGTACTACATCACCTGGCGCACCGGAAAGCCGGACCCCGGCATGATGGTCAACGGCATGCTCGCCGGCTTGGTGGCCATCACGGCCCCCTGCGCCTTCGTCGCCCCGTGGGCCGCTGCGGTCATCGGCCTCATTGCCGCCATCCTCGCCATCGAAGCCGTGTTCTTCATCGAGAACAAGCTGAAGGTCGACGACCCGGTGGGCGCCATCGCCGTCCACGGCGTCTGCGGCACGTTCGGCGTGCTCGCTGTCGGCATCTTCGCCAACGGCAAGTACGGCGCCGGTTGGAATGGTTCGAGCAGCACCGGTGTCGAGGGCATCATCAAGGGCGACTGGAGTCAGCTCGGTGCGCAGGCACTCGGTGTCCTCGTCATCTGGACCGTCATCTTCGGTCTCGCCTTCGGCTTCTTCAAGATCCAGAACAAGATCACCAAGGGCGGCATCCGGTCGACGGAAGCCGACGAGATCGCAGGCCTCGACATCCCCGAGATGGGCGTCGCGGCGTACAACGACTGAACGGAACGAGAACACACACATGAAACTCATCACAGCAATCGTCAAGCCGTTCAAACTCGACGACGTCAAGGCAGCGGTCAAGGCTGCGGGCGTCACCGGCATCACGGTCACGGAAGTCCGTGGCTTCGGTCGCCAAGGTGGTCACACCGAGGTGTACCGAGGCGCCGAGTACAACATCGACTTCGTGCCCAAGGTGAAGCTCGAGCTCGTGGTCGACGACGCCATCGTCGACACCGTGGTCGAGGCCCTCACCGCTGCAGCCAACACCGGCAAGATCGGTGACGGCAAGGTCTGGGTCAGCACCGTCGAGCGCCTCGTGCGCATCCGTACCGGCGAGGAGGGTGCCGACGCGATCTGACCGATCGCGTCGGGACACCTTCCCGGCATCACATCACGAATCATCAGGCACGAGGCGTCCGGCACCAGCCGGGCGCCTCGTCCGCATGGTCGGTCAGCCGAGGGCAGTGCGCACGGCGCCTCGGATGGCGTCGAACTCGGCCTCGGGCAACTTGCCCGGAAGCGATCCGCCGTCGGGGCTGGACCGCAACACGTAGAACACGTCGACCACCTCGTGACCGAGCGTGGCCACCACCGCCGAGCGGATGTCGAGGCCCGACAGGCTGAGCGCGTGGGCCACCCGATACAGCACGATCGGCTCGTCGGGTGCACGCACCTCGACGACGGTGGTCGAGTCGCTGGCCTCGTTGCTCACGAGCACCTCCAGCCGCGCGGGTGAAGCCGAGGTCACCTTGCGACGACGCGACTGCTGCTTCACCCGTTGCTCGAGGCGAGCGTCGATGTCCACCTCCCCGGCGAGCGCACCGCGGAGGTCGTGTTCCACCTTGCTCCAGTTGGGTTCGATGCCGAACGCGGTGGCGATGCGGAACTCGTCGACCGCGACGCCGTCGGCCCCGGTCGCGGCCGATGCACCGACCACGTCGAGGCCGTGCAGCGCCAGCACACCGGCCGTGATCGAGAAGAAGCCTGCGCGATCGTGGCTGGCGATGCGCAGTAGATCGACATCGCCCGAGCGAATGATCGCCACGTGCAACTGATCGTCATCGGCGACCAAGTCGGCGAGCTGCGCGAGGTCGGCCGAGGCCGCGGGAGGCGGCGACGCCGCCTTGCCGTTGCGAATGACCTCGGAGGTGGCCTGCACCAACTGGTCGACGAGCGACTTCTTCCAGGCGCTCCACGCCGCCGGACCAGTGGCGCGGCTGTCGGCCTCGGTGAGCGCATGGAGCAACTCGAGCGTGGTGACGCTGCCGACGGCTTCCGCCACGTTCGTCGCCGTCCGCGGGTCGGAGAGATCGCGACGGGTGGCCGTCTCGGGGAGCAGCAGGTGGTGCCGAACCATGTCGGCGATGACGGCGGAGTCGGCCGCGTCGAAGCCCATGCGACCCATCACGGTGTCGATCAACTCGAGTCCGGCCTCGGTGTGGTCACCGGGGTACCCCTTGCCGAGATCGTGCATGAGAGCGCCGACGAGCAGCAGGTCGGGTCGAGCGACGTCGCGCACGTGCTCGTTCGCGTTGGCGATGGTCTGCAGCAAGTGATGATCGACGGTGTACGTGTGGAACGCGTTCCGCTGGGGAAGGCTGCGCACTGCGCGCCACTCGGGTACGTAGCGGCTGAACAGTCCGTATCGCTCGAGCGCCTCGACCGTCGGCACCAACGACGTACCCGAGCCGAGCAAGCTGACGAACGCGCGACGAGTGCGCTCGTTCCAGTCCTCCCCCGGCGGGGTGCCGCGGCTGGCCATCATCTGCAACGATCGACCACTCATCGGCAAGCCGGCGTGCGCGGCGGCCGAGGCGAAACGGAAGACGAAGGACTGCTCGTCGACATCGGCGTCTGGGGCGATGTGCACCTCGCCGTCGAGCGAGACCACCCCTGGCGCCAGCGTGTCGGGCTTGCCCGGCTTGGTCGAGCGGCCACCAGTTCGGACCAGCGCCGCGACCCGATGCCAGAACCGTTCAGTGGCCCACTCGATCGCATGCGCAGCACCGGCGAGGTTCAGCATCAGCGCGTCGGCATCGGCATAGCCCATCGCCTCGGCGACGCGGTCCTGGTCCTGCAGCAACAGCGTGTTCACCGGGCGGCCGGTGGCACGGTGCAGCTCACATCGCGCCGCGAGCAGCAGCTCGGCTGGGCCGACGAGATCGTCGACCGGGTGTTCGAGCGCCGCAGCGACGTCGGGACGGTCGACGCGCAGTGCCCAGCGGATCATGTCGTGGTCACGGAGACCGCCACGGCCGTCCTTCAGATCCGGTTCGAGCAACGACGCGACGTCGCCGAACTTCTCCCACCGCAGCTGGCTCGTCCCGAGCAGGCGCTGCAACCACATGAATGGCTTCTTGCGCCACTGCTCGAGGGCGGCGGCGTTCAGTTCGGCCATCGGCGCAGCGGAACCTGCAAGGCACCGCACCGAGAGGATCGACGTGGCGGTGTTGAGGTCGTCGGACGCCAACGACAGCAACGTCTTCTGCGTGTGCGCGGCAGGACTCACCTTCAGCCCGGCGTCCCAGAGCGGATACCAGAGTGTCTCGGCCACTTCCCGAACGCGGGCGTCCGGCACCTTCGGCGGGTGCAGCAGCACGACGTCGATGTCGCTTCCCGGCGTCAGTACGCCACGCGCGTAGCCACCCGTCGCCATGAGCGTCCACCCGTCGGGCAGATCGGCGGCAAGGCTGTGGAACCAGCTGTCGGCCTGCTGCGACAGGCGACGGGCGAGGCTGCGACCCGCGAGGTCGGGGTCGGCGACGAGTTGGGCGCGGACACGTTTGATCGTTGCCGCGTCGACGGGCCTCACGCGATGGTGCCGGCGCTCGTCAGACCGCGTCCGGGCCGGACTCGCCGGTGCGAATGCGGATGAGCGTCTCGATGGGCGTCACCCACACCTTGCCGTCGCCGATCTTGCCGCTGCGCGCGGCCGCGACCAGCAGGTCGACGATCCGGTCGACGTCGCCGTCGTCGATGACGAGCTCGACCTTGGTCTTGGGGACGAAGTCGATCTGGTACTCGGCGCCGCGATAGGTCTCGGTGTGACCTCCCTGACGACCGAACCCGCGCACTTCGGTGATGGTCATGCCGACGACGCCTGCGCCCTTCAACGCATCGCGCACTTCGTCGAGCTTGAACGGCTTGATGACCGCTGTGATGAGTTTCATCGGTACTCCTCAGGTGAACGGGGGTGGGTCAGTGCAGGGTGCCGCCGTGATAGGCGGTCTCGCTGTGCTG
>JANOET010000125.1:0-2516 GCA_031413415.1 Acidimicrobiaceae bacterium | reverse complement strand
ACTGCCCGGGTAGCTCCCCGGGCGCGTCCGTCAGGTACCGGGTGTAGTACTTCGCCGTCGTCGCCGCCGTCGACGCGTACAGGGTCGTCACCCGGATCACGAGTGAGTCCTCCCCGCGGGCACCTGTCTGTTTTTTGTCAGTCGCGTCAATCGGTCGACCTCGAGGGTGTTCATGGTCAGTCCGATCCGAGCAGCGACAACTGGGTGCGATCCGCGTGGCGGCGGGTGCGTGCCGGCCTCACGGGTGCAGTCGCGTCGACGGTCGCGTCAGCTGCGGGGATGAGTTGGACGATGTGTCCGGTCGTCACGTACTCACGCAACGCGAACCGTGGGACTCGAAGCAGATCACCGAGGCGGAGCACGGGGAGGCCTGCGGTGCCGCCACTCGCCACGTACAGGGTCGTCATCTCGTAGGCCTTGGAGCGGCCGATCCGCAACAGGGTCGCGGCTTCCTCGACCTTGAGCATCAACGGCAACTCACTCCACTCATCACTCGGGTCACTCATCGAGCACCTCCTCGATACACATGCCTGCCGAAACCCGATTTCGTGACGGGGTCCTCACCGACAACGGCCACCAACCGAGGCCGAAGGATGAAAACTGGCGACGGCCATCACACGAATACAGAGGCGCCCCGGGCGCATGCGCAGCAGGGAAATGCCGGAAATCTGTGGCTGGAAGTTGCAGTCGGCGCTGTCAGGCGGTGCGCAGAATGCAAACCGGGACGTCGACGGTCACCGGGCTGGGGGACCTCACCAGCGCGACGGGCCATGAGCTGATGCCAACGGAGGATGCCTTGTGGGCGAGGGACGTCATTACACGCCCGGAGCCTCTGCTTGTGCACGGCCGTGGATGCGTTGCCCGAGGTGGTCGGCGGCGGCTTTGTCCGCGGACTGACGTCGGGTGGAGTAGTGGTGCAGCATCACCTGCACGGTGTGTCCCTGGCGGCCGCTCACGGCGGCGGGGTTGAACCCGGCGTCCATCAGTTCGCTCGAGGTCCACTTGCGCAACGCGAGGATCGTTGCGTCGAAGCTGCCGTCGGTGAGACCGTGTTCCTTGCGGAGTTGCCGCATGCGTCGCGTCATCAGCTCAGGTCGCATCGGTGTGGCGCATGTGGGGTCGAGGCTGAACACGAATCCGTCGATGGCGACCGTGGTGCCGCACAGAGCCGCCCGCTCGTCCATCGCGTGGATGTGCTGTGCGAGCAGCTCCGTGGTTGCCGCATCGAGGCTCACCGTTCGTCTGCTCCGGGTTTTGGTCTGCTTCTCGATGACGACGCCGCCGGCATCGTTGATGGCGGTGTCGACTACGAGTTCGGAGCGATCGAGGTGGAGCCGGTCTCGGCGGAGGCCGGACAGCTCGCCCCGGCGGAGCCCGGTGGTGGCGCCGAGCTTGAGCACGGGCGCGAGGATCTCGTCGTGCTGGTCGGCGGTATCGAGCAGCCGGAGCAGGTCGGCCAGTTCGGGCGCGGTCGTGGTGCGCGGGGTGTGGGTGCTGGTCGGTAGCTCGAATCCGTCGACGGGGTTGGCGGTGACCTTGCCGTGGCGCTTGCCCCACTTGTAGGCGCCGCTCAAAAGCGCTCGTGCGTTGTTCATCCGGCTCCGAGACAGTCCGGCACGGCGCATTCGGCCAAAGGCCTTGTCCAGCTCGGCCATCGTGATCGAGCTGGCTCGCCGTTCGCCGATGACGTCCTTCAGCCAGCGCGAGTAGACGTCGGAGTATCCAGTGAGGGTGGAGTGATCGAGACCTCGGTCTTCGGCCGCGAACTCGACGTACCAATCGACCAACCTGTTCACCGTCAGTTGCTTGTCGGCCTGACGGAGCAGCC
Source organism: Acidimicrobiaceae bacterium (assembly GCA_031413415.1). Taxonomy (GTDB): domain Bacteria; phylum Actinomycetota; class Acidimicrobiia; order Acidimicrobiales; family Ilumatobacteraceae; genus UBA668. Next base: position 688 of record JANOET010000125.1, on the reverse strand, counting down.
GGCTGCCGTCGCCGACCTCGGTGACGAGTGATGCGAGCGCCTTGGCCGCTTCGGTCCGTGTGCCGCGCACGGTTCGAAACGTGCGCCGGCGGCGTCCAGTCGAATCGATGCCGGCGGTCACGCCGATCTTCCAGACGCCGGGGGAGAGGGATTCGACGCTGCCAGCGCCACGCGCGGCGCGCTTGGTTGGCGTTGTTGGTTTGTTCGTTTGAGCGTGGGACTCGAGTCGGAGGTGATCGACGCGTACACACGTTGGTTCGTCGGGACAGGTCAACACCCGCATGTTGGCCGGGATCGGGCCGTGCTCGAGTTCGTAGGCAGCGCGCGCCGCAGTGACCAACTTGCCATCCACGCGGACCTGTCCGCCGCCGCTCGCCGACTTCGTCCCGACCCACAGGTGAGGCTCGCCGGTGCGGTCGATTTTCGCCTCGAAGCGGACTCTGTCGAGCACCATGACCCGAAGTCTATTGAAAGTCTATCAAGGTGTCTAGCCACCAGCTGGTGCCTAGCTCGCTTGATAGACTTTTTGAAATCCGGCTCGCATGGCTTCTGAGCTGGTGTTTTGTGGTGCGCCCCCTGGGTTTCGAACCCAGAACCTGCGGATTAAGAGTCCGTTGCTCTGCCGTTGAGCTAGAGGCGCGTGAGGGGTGCGATTCTAGGTCCCCTTTGCGATGAATCGAACAATCAT
>JANOET010000124.1:0-19847 GCA_031413415.1 Acidimicrobiaceae bacterium | reverse complement strand
CCCGGTCGCGTTCTGACTTGTTCCGCAGGATCGCGAGGCGGGTCTCCATGTCGGGCGGTTGGATGTCGGTGATCAGACCCCATTTGAACCGTCCTCTGAGCCGTTCTTCGAGGGTCGGGATCGCGTCGGGCATCCGATCCGACGAGATGACGACCTGCTTGTTCGCCCCGTGCAACGAGTTGAACGTGTGGAAGAACTCCTCCTGGAGCCCTTCCTTGCCCTCCATGAACTGGATGTCGTCGATGAGCAGCACGTCGATGTCGCGGTACCGACGCTTGAAGTTGGCGGTGGTGTTGGTACGGATCGCGTCGACGTACTCGTTGAGGAACGTCTCGGTGCTCACGTAGCGGACGATGTCGTGCTGGTAGTGGCTCTGCACGTAGTGGCCGATGGCGTGCAACAGGTGTGTCTTGCCCAAACCGGCCGAGCCGTAGATGAACAGCGGGTTGTAGCTGCGGCCCGGTGTCTCGGCGACGCGGAGCGCTGCGGCCAACGCGAACTGGTTCGATGCGCCCTTCACGAACGTCTCGAACGTGTAGCGCGGGTTCATCCCGTCGGTGCTGCCGGCGTTGTTCGACGAGGCACCACCCTGGCCCGGCGCCGGCATCTGGCTCGCGGTGTCGCGCGAAGCCGCTTCGCTGGCCCAACTGCTCTCCGGTTCGGCCTCGGCCACCTGCACCTCGACGACGAAGTTGACGTGGGCGGCACCGATTTCCTCCATGGCATCCCTCACCAGAGGGAGATAACGCGACAGAATGCGGTCACGGGCGTGCGCGTTCGGCGCACTCACCCGCACCATCGACGCGTCACTCTCCAGGGCGACGACGTCCTGGAACGTCGAGAACCACACCGCTTCGGACACCTGTGCACGAAGGAGTTGCGCAACGGCTGTCCACAGTTGTTCATGGTCACTCACCTGCGCCTCCTTTCGCTCGTCGATGGGCCATCCACATGATTGTCCACATCATGTGGACAACCATCCTGGCGCGGAGAGTGCACGCTAGCAAACTCACACGGTCCCACCGAACGGGCCGCGCGCGCAGGGCCGCGACCACGTACGATGCACCCCCGGTTGCCAGTTCGGCGCGCGCGACCGTAGTCTTGGCGGCTGTTCTGGCGTTGCCGGGCCTACGTGCCTGCAGGTACGGCGCGCCGTCGTGAACGATCTTTCGACCCTGACCGCTGCTCCGAGCAGCTCGAGGAGGGCTGCGTGAAGCGCACCTACCAACCCAACAACCGTCGCCGTGCCAAGAAGCACGGCTTCCGTCACCGGATGAGCACCCGGGCCGGGCGCGCTGTGCTGAAGTCGCGCCGTGCCAAGGGCCGTCACCGTCTGTCGGCTTGATCTGGCGCATCCGAGAGCGCCGCGCGTTCGCTCGCCTCACGGCGCAGGGTCGGCGCGCTCGGGCCGGAGTGCTGTGGTGCACGTACGTACTCGATCCTCCTGGCAACTCCGCACCTCCGCGTGTGGCGTTCGCCCTCGGTCGCGCGCTCGGACCCGCGGTGGTACGGAATCGGGTTCGTCGTCAGTTGCGGGCCATCCTGCAGGACGCGTCGTCCGCCGGCGATCTGCCGCCGGGCGAGTTCCTGTTCGGGGCCAAGCCCCTCGCCGCGTCACGGTCGTACGACGAACTGATGTTCGACATGACCCAGTTGCTGGATCGCGTTCGCGCTTGATCCGCCTGGTCATCGGCTATCAGAAGGCCGTCGATGGCCGGCCCTCCCCCTGCCGCTTCACGCCCTCGTGCAGTGCCTACGCCATCGAGGCGCTCGAGGTCCACGGTTCCGCCCGTGGCCTGTGGCTGACAGTTCGGCGCCTGGTGCGCTGCCGCCCATTCGGCCCTTCCGGCTGGGACCCCGTCCCCGAGCCGAACCCTGATCGCTCCCTGTCCCGTGCCGACGCGCACATCTCCCCGAAGGGGTCCCTCGCATGATTGCTGGTGTCTTCGAGTACCCGGCCGCACTCCTGGCCTGGTTCTACAGCCTCATCTCCAACTACATCGTCGCCGTCTCGCTCATCGCCCTCGTGGTGATGCTCGTGACGGCACCGTTGGTGCTGAAGAGCACCAAAGGGATGCTCGAGATGCAGAAGTTGCAGCCCGAGATGAAGCGACTGCAGAACCAACACCGGGGCGATCGGCAGAAGCTCAACGAAGAGATGATGAAGCTCTACCAGGAGCACAAGGTCAATCCGATGGCCTCCTGCTTCCCGCTGCTGCTGCAGATGCCGGTCTTCTTCATCATGTTCAAGGTGCTGCACGGCCTCACCCGTGAGGTCACCTGCGTCGGTGACAACGTCACCAACTTCGCCGAGGCGTGCCTCGGCAACGCCGGCGAGACGGTGTTCGCACCCCAATATGTGAGCTCGTCGAGCAAGCTCTACCAGTCGCTGGTCGGTCAGAACGAGATGCTCGCCTGGGGCCTCGACCTGTCCAAGCGGCCATATTCGGTGATGCGCGAGTCGTTCACCGAGGGCCTGGTCTATGTCGGCCTGGTGGTGCTGCTGGCCGCCCTGTACTTCGTGCAGCAGCGCATGGTCGCTTCCCGGGTGGCCGTGTCCCCCACGGTGTCCCCCACCCAGCAAAAGTTGATGCAGTACCTGCCGGTGGTGTTCGCCGCCTTCATGGGTCTGTACCTCACCGGCCTCGTCATCTACTACTTCGCCCAGGCGGTGTTCCGCATCGGGCTGAACTGGTACATCACGCACCGCTTCTACAAAGGCGAGGAGTCCCTGGGCCGGCAAGCCCAGAAGGCGAGCGAGAAGGCTCGCGAGTTGCACAAGGAGTCCGGCGGTGGCGGTGGCCTGTTCAGTCAGGCCAAGAAGGATGCCGTCGCCGCCAAGGAGGCCAAGGCCGCACCGAAGACCACCTCCAGCAAGCGGGTCACCCCGCCGAAGAACAAGCCCACCCCTGCGTCCGCACGGACCACTGCTCGACCGCCGTCCAGCGGTAAGGCATCCCGTTCCGACACCAAGAAGAAGTGACAGGTCCGATCGAAATGGAATTCGTAGAAACCACGGGCAAGACCGTGGAAGAAGCCAAGGAAAAGGCACTCGACCAGCTCGGCGTGCACATGGAGGACGCCGAGTTCGAGGTGCTCGAAGAGCCCAAGGCCGGTCTGTTCGGTCGGGTGCGCGGCGAAGCGCGGGTTCGTGCTCGTGTCCGTCCGGCACAGGTGCGCCAGAAGGTCGACCGCCGCGACCGCAAGCGTGGTGACAAGGCCGACAAGGCCGACAAGGCGGGCGCGACCGCATCGAACTCGGAGAAGTCCGAGAAGAGCGGCTCGGGCGAGAAGTCCGAGCCCCGTGAGAAGTCCGAGCGCGCGCCTCGAACCAGTGGAGGCAAGTCGGCACCGAAGAAGGACGCCGTCCAGCGAGCGCCGCGAGCACCCAAGGCCACTCCGGCCGCCGCCGCGTCGAACGGTGCAGCGTCGTCGAATGAGCAGGACCAGCACAGCGAGGAGCACATCGTGGACGCACGTCAGGTGGGTGAAGAGGCCAGCCGGTTCATGACCGGACTGGTCGAGGCGTTCGGCGCGGAGGGCACGGTGGAACTCGTCGAGGATGGCGACGACCTCGAGGTCCGTGTGCACGGCAAGGAGCTCGGTCTGCTCGTCGGCCCCCGTGGCACCACGCTCCAGGCGGTGCAGGACCTCGCCCGCGTCGCGTCGCAGCGTCGACTGGGCGATCACGACACCCGCCTTCGGGTCGACGTGGGCGGCTACCGCGAGCGTCGTCGGGAAGCGCTCGGCAAGTTCGCGGTGCAGATGGCCGACGAGGTCGTCTCGTCCGGTGTGGCCCGCGTGCTCGAGCCGATGTCGTCGGCCGACCGCAAGGTCATCCACGACACCCTGGCCGACGTCGAGGGCATCTCCACCCGCTCCGAGGGTGACGACCCGTACCGCCGGGTGGTCATCACCCCGGCGAATGACTGACGACTCCGCCCTCGTCGCGGCACTCGCGGCCATTCAGGCCCGGGGTGCCATCGGTGAGTCGTCGCTCGTGCGTGCGATCGAGCACGCGGAACAGTACGTCCACAAGGTCCCGGCTTCGGCCGGGACCTTGTGCGATCTGGGGTCAGGTGGGGGACTGCCGGGGCTGGTCATCGCGGTGCGGTGCCCGGTGCTGCACATCACGCTGGTCGAGCGCCGGGCGACCAGGGCCGACCTGCTTCGGCGTGCCGTGGCCGCATTGGACTTGCAGGGCCGCGTCGTGGTGGTGGCAGACGACGTCCGAGTGTTCGCTGAACGTTCCCCGCATCGCTTCGACGTGGTCACGGCGCGGAGCTTTGCGGCACCCTCGATCACCGCGAAGTGGGCGTCGGCACTGCTCCGGGGTGGCGGCCTGCTCGTGGTCAGCGAACCTCCCGACGACGATCCAGCGCGGTGGCCAAGGCCACTGCTCGAACAGCTCGCACTCGACGATCAGGGCAAGGACCTGGGACTTCGTACCTTCGTCCGCCGTTGACGTTCCACGTGGAACATCGCCGGCTCCCTTCGACCGGGGTGACCAAAGTTCCACGTGGAACATCCGTCGAGGCCGCGTCGCACCCGGTCGAAGGGCGCATCCACGCACGAGCCCCTCGATCCCGCTATCCTGCGGTTCCGTTCGCCCGGAAGTTCCTCGGGCCATGAGCGAGCAGGAGTTGTTCCTCGATGACCTCAGATGACGAGGGGAAGCGGCCGCTCCCCCGTGTGATTGCAATCGCCAACCAGAAGGGCGGCGTGGGCAAGACCACCACGACCATCAACCTCGGTGCCTGCTTGGCCGAACTCGGTTACCGCACGCTCATCATCGATCTCGACCCACAGGGCAACGCCTCGACTGGTCTGGGAATCGACAACCGCGGGCTCGAGACATCGATGTATCACGTGATCATGCAGGAGGTGCCGCTCGAGAACTGCATCGAACCCTCCTCGGTGAAGAATCTCTTCGTGGCGCCAGCCAGTCTCGACCTGGCCGGCGCCGAGATCGAACTCGTGCCCGCGTTCAGTCGAGAGAACCGGTTGCGCCGCTCGATCGAAGCGATCCTCGATGACTACGACTACGTCCTCATCGACTGTCCCCCGTCGCTTGGTCTGCTCACCGTCAACGGACTCAACGCCGCCACCGAGGTGCTCGTGCCGATCCAGTGCGAGTACTACGCCCTCGAGGGTCTCGGCCAATTGTTGCGCAACGTCGATCTGGTGAAGCGCAACCTCAACCCGCGTCTGGAGGTGAGCACCATCGTCTGTGTGATGTACGACGCGCGTACCAAACTGGCCGATCAGGTGGTCAAGGAGGTACGCGAGCACTTCGGCGACAAGGTCTGTCGTTCGGTGGTGCCCCGCACGGTGCGGCTGTCCGAGGCACCCTCCTACGGCCAGCCGATCATCACGTTCGATCCAGGTTCCAAAGGTGCGACGGCCTATCGCGGTGTCGCCAAGGAGGTGAGCGGTGGCCCGGCAGAGCGGACTCGGTAGAGGACTCGGTGCCCTGATCCCCGCCGATGTGGCGGCGGTGGTGTCCGGTGACCACCCACGACTGGAGGAACTCCCCGTTGGGAGCATCGTCCCCAATCCGAACCAGCCACGCGTCCATTTCGACGAGGAGTCCCTAGCGGAGCTGGCGGCGTCGATCCGTGAGATCGGGGTGCTCCAGCCCGTGCTGGTGCGGGCGAGCAGTGAAGGTCACTACGAGCTGATCGCGGGCGAGCGGCGGTGGCGCGCGGCCCGCCGTGCGGGCTTGGCGGTCATTCCGGCGATCGTGCGCACCACCGACAACGTCGGCTCGGTCGAGCAGGCGCTCATCGAGAACCTGCACCGTCAGGACCTCAGTCCGCTGGAGGAGGCCGCGGCGTACCAGCAATTGATCGAGGACTTCTCGCTCACGCACGAGCAGGTCGCGTCGCGCGTCGGTAAGAGTCGTTCGTCGATCACCAACACCTTGCGACTGATGTCGCTGCCCGCTGCCATTCAGGCGCTGCTGGCCGATGGCCGTCTGTCGGCGGGCCATGCCAAGGCGTTGCTCGGGACACCGGACCGTGCGTTCCAAGAACAGCTCGCGCGTCGGGCAGCCGGCGAAGGCTGGTCCGTGCGGATGCTCGAGGATGCGGTGCGCGATCGTGGGGGAGCGGCCCCGGAGGCCGCCGACGACTCCGACTCCCCCGCGGCGAAGAAGGCGGTGGGCGATGGAGCCGGTGTGGTCGAGGGCACCAAGCTGCGTCCCCCCGGCTTGCTCGAGCTCGAGAATCTGTTGGCCGACCACTTGTCCACACGTGTCAGCGTCACGATGGGCGCCAGTCGCGGCAAGGTCGTGATCGATTTCGCCGATCTGGAAGACCTCGAGCGCATTTATCACCAGATGACCACCAGCGGTGAAGGACTCACCCAAAATTGACCACACTCCGTGGTCGAGCCTGACAACCCTCAGAGTGAGGGTTACACACACCGGGGGACAAATCTGTGGATAAAGTCTCAGCTCGCGCGGGAGATCCACAGTTCGACGGCCCGTAGCACACCGACCGTGATGCTGGGCGATGCGTCGACGACGGCACGCACCGGTCCGAACGTGAGCAAGACCGCCGGCATCCGTGTTTCGCGGAGCACCGGCAGCCGCATTCCGCAGGAGGTCGGGTGCAGACCGCCGACACCGTCGAGCTCGCGCGCGATGCCTTCGGCGAGCGCCCGCCCACCCACGGACTCGAAGGTGGGCACGCGATAGAACGTCGCCACCGCGTGGGCCTCTGCGGTCGTCTCGAAGCCGATGTAGGCATGTGCGTCGAAGTGATTGGCCGCCAGCGCCTGGGCCACGGGATCGGGCTCGTCGAGCGGCATCACGGTGGCGCCGCGTTGGCGCAGCTCACGGGCCAGTGTTCGAGCCAGCGCACTGAGGCCTCCGAACTGGCCGATGACCAGACGCGTGTCGGCCAGCGAGCCGAGACCTTCGAGCAGCCGCTCCTTCTCGCGCACCGCCTGGACGCCCGGACCGGTACCGCTCTGGCTGCTCACGATGGCGATGGCACGCACCGAGTCGGGACCGCAGACGGCGTCGTCGGGCAGCCCACAGTTGCGCTGGAAGTCCTGCAGGGCGCGCGACGTGCGCGGCCCGAGGATGCCGTCGACCCGACCGGGGTCGAATCCGAGTCGTCCGAGGCTGCTCTGCAGTTCAGCGATGTCGTCACCACGGAGGTTCGGCGACGTGAGGAACAACAGCCGGTCACCGATCTTCCAACTCGCCTCGACGAGCGCGGTCCAGGTGGTTTCGTCACAGATGCCGTCGGCGTGCAGACCCCGAGCGTCCTGAAACGCGCGCACGGCCGCTTCGGTGCGCGCGCAGAATGCCCCTGCCTCGGTGCCCGGGGCGGGAGTGAACCCGGCAGCTCCGAGGCGGCGTTGCAGATCGCGGATGGCCTCGCCGCGCTGTCCGGGGATCAGCGGGAAGTAGGCAGAAATTCGTTGAGCTCCTGCAGGAGTTGACCCTTGCCCTTCGCGCCGACCAGGCGCTTCGCGACGACACCCTGCTGGAACACCAGCAGCGTGGGGATGCTCATGACGTTGAAACGCATGGCGATTTCGGGGTTCTCGTCGACGTTCAGCTTGGCGATGGTGATGCCCGGTTGCTCGGTGGCGATCTCACCCAGGATAGGGGCGATCATCTTGCAGGGACCGCACCATTCGGCCCAGAAGTCGACCACGATCGGCTGGTCGCTCGCGGCGACCGTCTCGTCGAACGTGGACGTGGTGAGAGTGACGATGCCATCAGCCATGGCGCGGGTCCTTTCGCTGGGGAGGGTGATGTTACCGCCCACCGACCGGTGGGGCGGGACGCTCATGGCGCCGGATGCGACCGGTGGAGGGCGAGTCAGTGCCCGCCGACCGACTCGAGCCAGCGCTCGCAGTCGATCGCGGCCACGCAGCCGGAGCCGGCGGCGGTGATGGCCTGCCGGTAGGTGTGATCCTGCACGTCGCCACACGCGAACACGCCGTCGACGTTGGTGTACGACGAACCGGCTCGTGTGATGAGATAGCCGTTGTCCTCCATGTCGAGGACGCCCTTGAACAGGTCGGTGTTCGGCCGATGCCCGATGGCCACGAACAGGCCGGTGACCGGCAGCGTGGACGTCGCGCCCGACTTGGTGTCGCGGATGATCGCGCCCTCGAGCTTCTCGGCGCCGACCAGGTCGTCGACCACGGTGTTCCACATGATCTCGATCTTCGGATTGCTGTGCGCTCGGTCCTGCATGATCTTCGACGCCCGCAACTCGTCGCGACGCACCAGGAGGTGCACCTTCGAGGCGAATTTGGTGAGGAACGTGGCTTCCTCGATGGCGGAGTCGCCACCGCCGACCACGGCGATCTCCTGGCCGCGGAAGAAGAAGCCGTCGCAGGTGGCGCAGGTGGACAGACCGTGTCCGATCAGGCGTGCTTCGGCCTCGAGCCCGAGCATCAGGCTCTGCGCACCGGTGGACACGATGACCGCATCGGCGGTGAACAGATCGTCGCGGACCCACACCTTGAAGGGACGCTCGCTGAAGTCGATTGCGGTGGCCTTCGCAGTGAGGAATTCGGCGCCGAAGCGAGCGGCCTGCTCGCGGCAGCGCATCATCAGTTCGGGCCCCATGATGCCCTCGGGGAAGCCGGGGAAGTTCTCGACCTCGGTCGTGAGCATGAGCTGCCCGCCGGGCTGGTCGCTGGTGCTGCTGGGCTCGCCCTCGATGACGAGAGGGGCGAGGCTTGCCCTCGCGGTGTAGATGGCGGCGGTGAGGCCGGCGGGGCCGGACCCGACGATGACGACCTGATGGTGGCTCACGCCGGGACTCCTTCGCCGCGGTGCCGCATGTGCAGCGCGACGAAACCGGCGATCATGCACATGCCACCGAGGATGAGGTACGACAGGTAGACCGCGGTGGCGTGATCGACGAAGAAGCCGAGCAGCTCGCGCAGTACGCCGAGCGACAGGATGACCAGCAACGGCACGGCCACGATGACGGCCATGACGATGAGGGTGCCGAACACGACGGCTCGCGACGCCTTGACGGCGTTGTCGGTGGCGGTGGTGCGCACCTTTCCGACGACACGCTCGATGGTGTCGACCAGATCAGGTGCCCAGTTGGGATCGGTGAGCGGATTACCCGGCATGGTGGGGGAGCCTATCCGGCCCGGTCACCACAGGCTGAGGGCAAGCGAGATGATGGCGCCGTGGTAGGTGATCATGACGGCGGGTGACATCCATCGCCGCTGACCGACGAACTGGTTCCAGCCGAGAATGCTGTCGGAGACGACGAACAGCGTGGTGCCGGCGATGACCCATGGCATCGCGGTCGCCCACCCGAACACGGCGGTGGCGGTGATGACCACGAGGTAGGCCAGAACGGGCCGCTTCAGCGCCGCGTCGGCGAACTCGGCGCCCTGGACGATGACCCGGCCGATGGTGCCCACCAGCAGAGCGGCGAGGATGATCGCCACACCGGCGAGCTCCTTGCTGTCCAGCCCGTGCTGCACGAACAGGGCGATGAACACCAGGTGCCCGAGCAGGAACGAGGCCAGGCCGAGGACGAACTTGTCGACGGCCGCCATCAGGAACATGTCGCCGGCCAGGCACAGCACGAGTGCGACGACCGCGATGGTGATCTGTTCGGTGGGCGCCCCGCTGACCAGTGCCAGGCCGATGACGAGCACGGTCGTCAGTGGCTTCGACCAGGTCTCGATGGTTCGATTGTCGGTGAGACGCGACCACCAGTTGGCGGCCGCGGACACGAGGGTGGCGACGAGCAGTGCGATCTGCACCGGCGGAGCTCCTGGTTCAGGGCTGGACGGACACCAGTGCGGTGCACTGGGCGTCGAGCACGGTGATCAACCGGGTGACCGTATCGCGCACCACGAGGGCGGGCGTGCCTCGCCAGGTGATCTCGAGGAGCACCTCCTGGGTGCTGTCGAGCGGGCAGTCGAACTCGAAGCTGGGCGCGACTCGCGAGGTGGGCTCGGGCACGGCCTGCAGCGCTGCAGTGTCGCGGAACTCGGGAACCGGCGAGGCGCCCCCGTTGATCGAGCCGATGGTCTCGGTGGGCTTGGTCTCGCTGCCGGTGACGTTCGGACTGGATTCGGGGTCGATCGAGTCGCTGACGGAGGCGTCGGTCGCGACATCGCCGGTGGCGTCGGTGTCGGGAAAACCGGCGACGCCGACCTTCGACGAACCGAGGCTCTCGGTGTTGCCGTCCGCCGACAGGACGGTGCCGGTGCTGGCCGAGTCGTTGTCACTGCCACCGAACATCCCGGCCAGGGCGACGCCGGCGACACCCACGATGGCGACCGCGGCCGCTGCGGCCAGTACCCGACTGGCACGACGATGGCGCTCGAGGGAGACGACGTTCGGTCGCTGCGGAGCGACGGGTGCAGTGGTTGTGACCTGCGGTGATGTGACGGAGACGACGTCGAATGCGGAGAGTGCGGCGGCCAGTGCCGCATCGCGGGCTGCGGCCTGCGGCGCGGGCACCGCCTGGAGGGCGGTCCGCATGGAGCGGTACGTGTCGACCAACGCGAGGAGCTCGGGGGAGGCGTCGACCCGCGCCCGTTCCTGAGCGGTTGCCTGACCATCGACGTAGGCGCTCGCGACAGCGGCGCTGGCCAGTTCGTGGTCGGAGGGGAAGGTCTCGTCGCTCATGGTGCCTCGGTTGGACGTCGCGGGGCGGGCTCGTGGTTCCCATGTCGTGCGAGCGCTGCGCCGAGCATCGTTCGGCCGCGGGCGATCCGGCTCTTCACGGTGCCGATGGGCACGTCGAGCGTGTCGGCGATCTCCTGGTAGTCCAGGTCGGCGACGTCGCGCAGGACGACAGGGATGCGAAAGTCCTCGGGCACCTCGAGCAGGGCCGCCTCGAGGACCTCGCGGTCAGCAATCTGTTCGAAGGGAAGGGCGGACTCGGAGTCGGCGTGCTCGAGGTCCGCTCGGTCGGCGTCGTGCACGACGGACAGCGGTCGGCGTCGGCGGCGCCGCAGCTCGTCGAGGCTGGCGTTGGTGGCGATGCGGTACACCCAGGTGCTGAACGCGGACCGTCCGTCGAAACGGTGCAGGCCGCGCACCACCGCGATGAGGGCCTCCTGCGTGGCGTCGGCGGCGTCGCTCTCGTTGCCGGTGATCCGCCAACAGACCGCGTGGACCCGGTCGTAGTGGTTGCGGATCAGGTGGTCGAGCGCGTCACGGTCGCCCCCCTGCGCCGCTGCCACCAGCGCTCGATCGTCGAGGGGTTGCGGCACGGCTCACCCGAAGGTCAGCTCGCGGACGCTGCCGCGGTACGGGTTGTTCGTGCAGTTGTTGTTCGTGCCGAGCTCGACGAACGAGACCAGGACGTATCGGCCGGCCTGCGTGAGGGGCACCGAGACGGTGTCGGCGGTGGTGCCGTTGGCCAACTTCACCGGGTCGCCCCAAGCGCTGAACGTGGACGGGACCCCACCGTCGAGCGCCGTGTAGACGCGCAACTGGTAGGGGGCGCTGCCGAGGGCGATGGTCAGGGTGCCGGTGCGGTCGGCGCCGAGGTCGACCACCAGACCGATGCCGCCCTTGCCACCCAGGTAGCGATCGCCGTAACAGACGGTGAGCCACTCGGTGTCGGGGTTGCCGTCGATGGCCATCGCGGCGAGGTCGTCGCGCTCTTGGCCGTTGCCGTCGGGGTCGAAGGTCTTCACCGACAGCACCGTGCCACCGGCGATAGGCGGCGCCGTGGCCGCGATGGTGCTCTGGCCGAGCCCGCCCGTGGTCCCGGTGTCGAGCGGCGCGGTGCCCCCGTCGGTGCCCATGGTGACCCACAGCACGAGCGCGACGACGAACGCGACCGCGAGGAGCCCGCCGATGAACACCATCGAGGGGCCGGTGCGCTGTTGGAACTTGCGGTTCGGCTGTTGACGGGGGCGCACCGTCGACGGTGGCGTGCGGTCGGGACGGGTGGCCGAGCCAGCGGGGCGGCCCCCCTTCAGCGCCGGTTGTGAGCCGGTGCTGCCCGTGCGCGGCGCCGGCGGCGGCATGCGAGGTGCGCCGCGCGAGGTGCTCGCCGCAACGGTGGGTGTGTTGCCGGTGACGCGCGGGGTGGGTGCCGGCTGCACGGGGATGTCGGTGCTGTGGTCGAGATCGGTCTTCGGCTGTGCGGCGATGCGCTGTAGTTCGGACCGCACCTCGGCGCCGGTGTCGTAACGCAGATCGGGTTTGCGTTCGAGCAGCTTGTGAATGAGTGGTGCCAGGCCGAGCGGCAGGGTGGGTCGTAGCCGAGTGAGGTCGGTGGCCTCACGGTTGAGACGAGCCAAGGCCGTGTCGGCATCGGTCTCACCCAGGAACGGCACACGGCCGGCCAGGCATTCGTACAGCACCAGACCGAGCGAGTAGAGGTCGGCGCGACCGTCGAGCTTGCGGCCGCGCACCTGCTCGGGTGACAGGTACTTCGCGGTGCCCATCATCACGTTCGGACTGGTGAGGTCGTCGTCGGCCGTACCGGCCAGGCCCTTGGCGATGCCGAAATCGGTGAGCAGCACCCGGCCGTCGGGGGTGATGAGGATGTTTCCCGGCTTCACGTCGCGGTGCACCAGATTGGCGTGGTGGGCGCAGTCGAGGGCCGAGGCGACACAGGCGCCGATGTGCATGGTGAGATCGGGGCTGAGCCGCTTCTGTTCGTCGAGCAACTGGCGCAGACTCTTGCCGTTGACGAGTTGCATGACCACGGCCTGCCGGCGTTCGCCGCCGATGGTCTCCTCGATGGCGTCGTACACGGCGACGATGTTGGGGTGGCTCAACTGGGCGACCGCGATGGCTTCGCGTCGGAAGCGCTCGGCCACCACGGGGTCGGCGGCGAGGTTCGGCTTGAGCAACTTCACCGCCACTTGGCGGGTGAGTGACAGGTCGGTGCCGAGCCACACTTCGGCCATGCCTCCTTGCGCGAGTCGACGCTCCAGCCGGTAGCGCTGGGCGAGAATGGCGGGAGGCAACGGCGCTGGGCTCGTGCCGGGGATCGTGGCAGACATGTCCGCACGTGGACACTAGTGGCGATGGGCTGCTGATACCGGGCAATCGGCCCGGATGGCCATATTGCTGGGTGGGTCAGGATTGCTGGGTGGGTCGGGCTGCCGGATCAGGCCGGCGTGTTGAAGGCGACACCGATGGTGCCCTTGCCGGCATGCGTGCCGACCACGGGACCGATGTCACCGACGACGATCTCGCGGTCGTAGTGGGCGCGCAACATGTCGACGAAGGCGTCGACGTCGCTGCAGTCGGCGTGCATGACCATCAATGTCTCGATCGGTCCGGCCTCGACGACCTTGTCGACCACGTGCTGCATGGCCTTGCTGCGTGTGCGTTGCTTGCCGCCCTGCTCGACCTTGCCGTCGCGCACTTCGATGATCGGCTTGATGGCCAAGGCCGAGGCGAGCAGCGCCTTGGCGCCACCGATTCGGCCGCCCTTCTTCAGGTTCTCGAGTGTGTCGAGGGCACCCCACACCTTGGTGCGACCGGCGAGCGAGATCGCGAGGTCCACCACTTCGTGGTAGGAGGCGCCCTGCGCGGCGAGGCGAGCAGCACGGGAGACGACCAGACCCTGGCCCATGGTGGCCTGCTGGCTGTCGACGACGGTGACCTGGATCTCGTCGGCGACCGAGCGTGCGGCCAGTTCGGCCGACTGCATGGTGGCCGACAGGGCGGCGCTGAGGTTGATGCACACGATGCTCGTCGCGCCGTCTGCGGCCAGTTTGCGGTAGGCGGCCTCGAACTGGCCGGGTGCCGGCGCAGCGGTCTCGGGCAGATTCGGTGACTGGGCGCACTTGGCCCAGAACTCGGCCGGGGTGAGGTCGACCCGGTCGACGTATTCGTGGCCGTCGATGCGAATGGTGAGGGGGACGATCTCGATGCCGAGCTCGTCGGCCACGCTCTGGGGCAGGTCGCAGGCGGAGTCGGTGACGATGCGGACGCGTTCGGTGCTCACGAAGGAGGCAGGGTACTCGTTGCAGCGTCCGGGGAGAGTTCGTCGGCGTCGTCGGCGTCGTCGGGTCGAATGGACGGGTGTCGATCGGCGGCGTCGGCTGCATGACGACCGCGTCGATTGCGACGGACGTGGCGCACCCACCAGGTGATCAGGACCAGCAGCGCCGCGCCGCTGACCAGATTGCCCACGCCGCTGAGCGCCGTGATGTTCGCCTTCAGCGGTACGGGAGGGGCCAGACGCACGTCGCCCAACGGGGTGAACACCTCGAGCGTCACCGGGAAGTTGCCGTTGCTGCGCGCCTCGATGTTGATGCGCACTTCGTGGAACGACTGCGGGGGCAGGACGACGATCTGGTCGTCGCCGAAGATCAACTTCGACGAGCTCATCCGGACTCGAACGGTGAGCGGGATGTCGGCGTTGTTGCGCAGGGTGACGGGCACGGTGCCGGTGAGGCCGGTGAGGTTGAACGAGAACCCGACCGGCACCTCCACCGAGTCGCGAAGCGACTTGAACTCGGCGCGCAGGTCGGTGGCGATTCCGCCCACCTGATCGTCGGTGAGAGCGCCGGTGGGCAGCACGTCGATGAGCCGCGTCCACTCCTGCGAGCGCTCGTCGTCGGCCAGCATGCTCGTCGTGCTGGCGGCGTCGAGGCCGAGCGATGTCTGCAGCTCGATGCGCGTGGCGAGGTCGCCGTCGACGTCGTCGGGCAACTGCACCACCACCGGCCCTTCCGGGCCGAGCAGTTGGTCGGTGCGCACCCCGAGCTCGTCGACCGTGGTGGGCCGCAGGCCGGGGGTGTTCGCGAGCAGTTCGGTGAAAGCGCCGAACCCGGTGAGCGACGGCAACCCGAGGTCGGGTGTGCCGAGCAGCAGGCCGTGGCGGCGCGGGTCGCCACCGCTGTCCTCGACCTGTTGCCGCGCGGCCAGCAGGTCGGCGACCTGTCGCACGGCGGAGAGTTCGGGCGTGGCAGTGGCGCGCGCGAGCGCTGGGGCGATGGTGCGGTCGACGATGGCGGCGTCGAGCGTGATGCCAGGACCGACCTCGATCTGGACGAGTTGCGTGGTGTCGGTGAAGCCGCCGAGTGTCGCGGGCAGCGAGTCGTAGAGGTCGGTGGGCATGACGAGCAGCCGCGCACCGAGGTTGCGGAGCAGGGCGCCACCCCGCTTGCTGAGGGGTTCGTCGACGAGCACGTTGGTGCGTTGCGCCGGTGCGTCGATGACGGCTGCGAGGCTGTCTTCGCCGTCGCGGAGCCATTGGGTGTACCTCTGCTCCTGGTCGGCTGCGGCGGCGAGCGACACGTCGAGCGGGAGGATCGGTGAAGAGATGAGGTCGTCGTCGGCGAGCGCATCGCTCAACCGTCGTGTCAGTGCTGCGTCCTCGGTGGTGCCGTCGGCGAGGGTGGTGAGCACGCTCGGTGGGATGCGCACCGACAGCGGGATGGCGCTGGCGTCGAACAGGTCGGCGAGCGCGGCGAGTTCAGCGCGGGTGTCGTCGTCGACGACCACGCGTGCGCCGTCGTCGAGCACCACGGGTTGGCCGGTGGTGATGGCCATCGCGACCGGCATGGGGTCCTCGACGCCTTCCTCTTCGCTGGGGACGCGGTGCACGAACGTGGTCAGTTCGGCGAGGAGGAGGTCGCCCTCGCGCACCTCGAGGTGTACGGGGTAGATGCCGGGCACCGACATTTGCAGCGCTTCGTCGGTCGTCGTGGCGGTCTCGACGGGCACCTGGATCCGCAGTTGATCTGGCGCCGGTCGGGGGACGGCCAGCGGGAGCAGTTCGACGGAGTCGATCTCGGAGGGCAGCTCACCGTCGATGACGTTCGCGACCTGCTGGCGCTCGTCGACCGGTTGTAGTGCGGTGATCGCGATGGTGAAGTCCTTCGGCGACAAGGAGACGCCTTTGGGCAAGCGAACGGTGAAGGCCAGCGTCCCGTCGACCGGGACGTTGAACGTCTGGGCGACCAACCCCAACTGCGGTGCGAGCGCGTGCAGCGTCGACGGCGCGGTGACGACAGTGAAGGACAGCGAGGCCAGCGCGGCGCTGGCGACCAAGGTGAGCGCCTGGGTGCAGCGACGGGCGGGCGTCATTGGAGCGCCCGTTCGTAGACACGCAGTCCGTCAGGAAGCCGGCGGAAGCCGACTCGCTCGTAGAGGGCGAGCGCGGCGGCGTTTCCTGTGGGGGTGTTCACGAGCACCCGCTGCACCCTCCATCGGGCCAGCCACCGGAGCGAGTCGTGCACCAGTGCGACGCCAAGTCCTTGGCGGTGGTGCGTGGGGTCGACGGCCAGCCGCTGCAGGAAGCCGAGCCGACTGTCGCGCCCGGTGATCGCGAACGAGGTGATGGTGTCGTCGTCGGTGGTGGCCCGGGCGCGATGCCGGGGAGTGGCGCGCCGGACATCGGTGACGCCGGCGGCGTCGAGCGACCAGTTGCTGCCGAACGCCGCTTGGTCGACACGTGCGGCATCGATGTCGTGGCCGAGGAGCAGTCGTTCCGTGCGGTGCGCCGGTGCGGGGGCAGCGGCCGGGTCGTCGTGTTGCAGCAGGACGAGTTCCTGGATGATGCGGAATCCTGCGGTCTCGGCCCTCGCTGCCGCGGCAGTGGCGAGCGCGCTCGTACGGACGGCGACGAAGCCGCGCTGGGCGAGTTCGTCGCACCAGTGCGCCAGGTCGACTGCGCTGGGCAGCCGGGTCTGTTGGTACATGACGAGTTGGGCGATGTGCGGCTGATGCGGCCAGCAGCGGACTCGACCGGTCACATGGGCGCCGCGCAGCACCAGCCCGTCGGGGGGAAGCACGACGGGCGCGGGCGCATCACCCGAGGGGTGCCGGTCGGCCTCGTGGATCATCGGTACGACGGTAGCGGGCCACCGGCGGGTGAGCGGGGCGCGAACCGGGTGTGTCCTGCCCCAAGGGGCGCGTTAGCGTCGTCGTCGTGACCGTGTTGTTCGCCACCCATGCTGCGTATCTGGACCATCTGGCCGGTCCGCGGCATCCCGAGCGCCCCGAGCGCCTCAACGCGGTGCTCGACGGTGCGAGGCGCGCCGGGGTGGGCGATGCGCTGGTCGCGGTCGACCCCGTCGCGGCGACTCGCGAGGACTTGGAGCGAGTGCACCCCGGCCCGTACCTCGATCGCATCGAGGGCATCAGCCACATGGGCGGTGGTCGGCTGGATCCCGACACCTACGCCAGCAGAGGTTCGTGGAACGCTGCGGTGCTGGCTGCGGGTGCGGGTCTCACGGCCGTGCGCGAATTGCAGGCAGGGCGCGGTGACTCGGCGTTCTGTGCAGTTCGTCCTCCTGGCCATCACGCCACCATGAACGAGTCGATGGGCTTCTGCTTCGTCAACAACGTCGCGGTCGTCGCTGCGTCGCTGGCGGCGCAGGGCGAGCGCGTGCTCGTGTTCGATTACGACGCCCATCACGGCAACGGCACGAACGACATCTTCTATGCCGATCCGCGTGTGCTGTTCGTCAGCGTTCATCAGTGGCCGCTGTATCCGGGGACGGGTCGGCACGACGAGGTGGGCGAGGACGAAGGCCGCGGTTTCACGATGAACATCCCGGTGCCGGCGGGTGCCACCGGCGACGTCTACCTCCATGCGTTCGACCATCTGGTGGCGCCACGAGTCGATGTGTTCGCGCCCACCTGGGTGCTCATCTCCGCCGGCTTCGATGCGCATCGCGCCGATCCCATCACCGAGCTCGGTCTGGCGGCGGGCGATTACGGCCCACTCACCCGGCGGCTGCTGTCGCTGGTGCCGGCTGGTCGCCGCTTGGTCATGCTCGAGGGCGGGTACGACCTCGACGCGTTGGCGAACAGCTCGGCCACGGTGTTGCGCGAGATGGCCGATCTGCAGGGTGAGGCCATCGAACCCGCGACGTCGGGGGGCCCGGGCATGGTGGCCGTCGGGCACATGCGCGACTTCTGGGAACACGAAGGGCTGCTGTGATCCCTCCCCGGTTCCAGCCGGTGCTCGAAGAACTCGCTCCGCTCACCGCCCGTTTCCGCGACGCCGGTCATCGCCTGTATCTGGTGGGTGGCAGCGTGCGCGATCTGCTCGCGGGGGCCGACACGTCGACGATCGACTACGACTTCACCACCGACGCTCGCCCTGACGCGATCAAGAAGGTGTTGAAGGGCTGGGCCGACGCGGTGTGGACGCAAGGCGAGAAGTTCGGCACCATCGGCGCCAAGAAGGGCGACCGCGACTTCGAGATCACCACGCACCGCGCCGAGGCGTACCACGAGGACTCGCGCAAGCCCGAGGTCGAGTTCAGCGACCGGGTCGACTCCGACCTGTCGCGGCGCGACTTCACGATCAATGCGATGGCGCTCGAGCTGACGAGCGACTCGCCCACACTGGTCGACCCCTACGACGGTGCGGCCGATCTGATGACTCGTACGTTGCGGACGCCGTTGGCGCCCGAGGTGAGCTTCAGTGACGATCCGTTGCGAATGTTGCGCGCGGCGAGATTCATCGCCCGCTTCAACGCCACGCCGGCGCCCGAGCTGGCGGAGGCCGTACGCGAGATGCACGGTCGTCTGTCCATCGTGTCGGCCGAGCGTGTTCGTGACGAGCTCGACAAGCTGGTCACCCTGCCGCATCCCACGGCCGGACTGTGGTTCGCGATCGACACCGGTCTCGCCGACGAGTTCCTGCCCGAGCTGCCTTCGATGCGACTCGAGCAGGACCCCATCCACCAGCACAAGGACGTGCTGACGCACACGCTCGCGGTGATGGAGAACGTGCGTCCGCTCGACGAGCAGGCCGAGAATCGGCCTGCGTTCGACTTTCGGCGGGTGCGTCTCGCGGCGTTGTTCCACGACGTGGGCAAGCCGCGAACCCGCGGGTACCAGAAGGGCAAGGGCGTCACGTTCCATCATCACGATGCGGTGGGCGCACGCATGACCCGGAAGCGCATGGAGGTGTTGCGGTACAGCAACGACGATGTCGATGCGGTCACCGAGCTGGTCGCGTTGCACCTCCGTTTCCACACCTACTCGATGGGTTGGACCGATTCTGCGGTTCGCCGTTATGTCCGCGATGCGGGTCCGTTGTTGCGCGAGCCCGGTCCAAGTCGGTGGCGATTCCGATCATCGCGCTCACGGTCCGGCAACACGAGGACCTGCCGAACGAACTCAAGCCGGCCGACTCGACCTCGGGACGCAAGAAAGAGAAAGATCGCGAGGGCGTCTTCGTCGTGACCAACGGGATCGCGACGTTCCGGGCCGTCCGGGTCGGGATCGCGGGCGACGAGTTCTTCGAGGTCCTCGACGGCGTCAAGGTCGGCGATTCGATCGTCGCTGGCCCCTACCAGGCCGTCCGCGACATGAAGGACTCGACCAAAGTCCGACTCGCGAAGGATGCCAAAGCGGTCACCAAGCCGTGAGCGACCTCGTCATCCAAGTCATCGATCTCGCTCGCGAGTATCAGATGGGCGACGAGCGGGTTCACGCCCTTCGCGGCGTCTCCCTCGAGCTTCGGCGGAACGAGTATGTCGCCATCATGGGGCCCTCCGGGTCAGGCAAGTCGACCATGATGAACCTGCTCGGTTGTCTCGACACCCCCACCTCGGGCGAGTATTGGCTCTCCGGCCAGGAGGTTTCCCGGATGTCGGACGACGCGCTGGCGCGAATCCGGAATCGGGAGATTGGTTTCGTCTTTCAGACCTTCAACCTCCTCCCCCGAGCCACCGCCCTTCAAAACGTCGAACTGCCACTCGTGTACGGCGGGGTGGCGGCCAAAGAGCGTCGGGATCGGGCCCGCCGGGCCCTGGAGCGGGTTGGTCTCGGCAACCGGATGGAACACCGGCCGAACGAGCTGTCCGGCGGCCAGCGGCAGCGAGTCGCGATTGCCCGTGCCCTGGTCAACGAGCCGGCGATTCTCCTCGCCGACGAGCCAACCGGGAAT
>JANOET010000123.1:0-10816 GCA_031413415.1 Acidimicrobiaceae bacterium | reverse complement strand
CGACGGTGCCCTTCATCATCCGGTGCATCATCGAGTGCATGGCCGACATGTCGGCCGAGGCCATCATGGCGGCCATCCCGCTGTGGTCGCCGGTGATCATCGAGCCCATGTCGGGCATCTGACCCATCGGCATCGGGACCGTTGTCGGGGTGGTCTGGTCGGTGCCGGTGGCAGCGGAGCTACCGCTGAACGAGAGTCCGAGCACCAGTCCTGCGGTCACCACCATGGCGCCGATGGCGCCGAGTGTTCGAGTTCGTGGCTTCATGGTTTCCTCCTTGACGAGGACCATGGTGCGCTGCACGTGTGGAGGGCGGATGGAGGCGACGTGCACGCCACGCGGTTTCGACGCAGCTCGAAGCGTCTACTCGGCGGTTGCCGCGGGCATTGTCACGGCGAGTCGCGCTCCCCCACCGGGCAGGTTGTCGGCGGTGACCGAGCCGTGGTGCGCGGCGACCAGCTCGGCGACGACCGCGAGACCGATGCCGCTGCCGCTGGCCTTGTCGCCGTTCACGCCGCGCCAGAACCGTTCGAACACATGCGGCAGGTCCTGCTCGGGGATTCCGGGGCCGTCGTCGACGACCTCGAGCGACGCGGTGGTTCTGTTCGAGCGGGTGCTGACGGTGATCGCACCACCAACAGGGGTGAATTTCACTGCATTGGCGATCAGATTGACCGCGATCTGGTGCAATCGGTCGGCGTCGCCGATGACCGCCGCTGGCTCGGCGTCGACCGTCAGGGTGGTTTCGCGGTCGTCGGCCAGCGGGCGCAACAGGTCGGCGGCGGATGCCGCGACGTCGGCGAGATCGACCGGATCGGTGCGGGGTCGTAGCCCGGCTGCTTCGGCCGCGGCGAGGGTTTCCAGGTCGCCGACGAGGCGTCGAAGACGGGTGACCTCGTCGTTGAGCGAGCCGAGCACTTCCGGCGTCGGTTGGTCGACGCCGTCGAGCAGTGCTTCGGTCGACCCTTGCAGGATGGCGAGTGGTGTGCGCAGTTCGTGGGCGACGTCGGCAACGAGGTTGCGGCGTAGCCGATCCTCGCGATCGAGGTGGTCGGCCATCCCGTTGAACGCCTCGGCGAGCGTGCGCAACTCGCCGGGACCGTCGGTGTCGACCCGGGTCTCTCGTCGTCCAGCGGCGAGGTCGCCTGCGGCGCTGGTGAGTGCGGTGACCGGTCGGGTGACCCGCACCGAGACGTAGAGGGCGACGACGAGTGCCACCGCTGCAGCGATGAGCACCCCGAGGATCGCGGTGCGCGCGAGTGCGTCGCGGACGTGGCGTTCGGCCTCCATCGCCTGGGTGGGGAACCGCAGCATCACGGCACCGACCGGTTGACCGTCGACCACGACCGCGGCCGAGACGGGGTCTCCACGGGGTGTATCGACGGCGGCCATGCCGTGCATCTGCATCATCATCGACGCCAGCGCGTCGGTCGGCGCTGCGACCACCTCACCGTTCGCCTCGACGATGGTCAGTGTTGCCTGGCTGCGCGCTGCGACCGCAGCCGCGCCAGCCAGGTCCGCGGTCGCCCATCCGCCGGCACGCTGATAAGCGTCACCGGCTGCGATCGCCGTGGCCGTGAGGTCGCTCTCACGTTGCCGGTCGGTGAGTCCGGAGACCTCGTTGCGCGCCGACAACATCGTCAGCGCGGCGAACACCGCGACAGCAGCGAGGGCGACCGTCAGGAACGCCAACGCGAGTCGGACACCGAGCGGGCCCAGCAGCGGACGACGCGCCACCGTCAGACCCGATCCCTCGACAGGCCCAGCCGGTACCCGGCGCCGAGCACCGTCTCGACCACAGTCGGGTCGTGGGGATCGGGTTCGATCTTGCGGCGCAGGTTCTTGATGTGCGAGTCGACCGTTCGTTCGTAGCCGTCGAACTCGTACCCGCGGACGCGGTTGACCAACTCGCTGCGCGAGAACACCCGACCCGGCGACGACGCCAACACCGTCAGCAACGACCACTCCGTGGGCGTCAGTTCGACGACGCTCCCGGAGACGGTCGCCTCGTGCCGGATCTCGTCGATGACCAGCTGCCCACTGCCGAACGATGTGACGGACGTGTCGACGGCCGAGACGGCGCTGCGACGAAGCACCGCCTGCACGCGCAGCACGAGCTCGCGCGGCGAGAACGGCTTGGTCAGGTAGTCGTCGGCACCCAGTTCCAGGCCGTGGATACGGTCTGCCTCGCCCGACTTCGCGGTCAGCATCACGATCGGAAGGCGGCCGGAGAATTCCGCGGCGATCGTCTCGCCGGCGACATCGGGCAGGTTCAAGTCGAGCACGAGCAGATCGATCCCACCGCGTTCGAGGATCGATATCGCCTCAGCTCCTGAACCCGTTGTGACCACTGCGAGGTCTTCGCGTTCGAGGTAGCGGCGCACGAGGTCGCGGATCTTCACCTCGTCCTCGACTACCAGCACGGTCACACTCACGAGTCGACTCTACGACGGGCCGTCGTGGGCCGGGCGTTCGTCATCTGCGAAACCAGACGGCCTGCACCCGGCCTCCACACGTTCTGCACACCGCGTCGCCACAGTGCCCGACCAGCGGGACGCAGACGCGCACCCGAGACGCACACTCAGAAGAGGACCATCCAATGACGCACACAGTTCGACGCCTCCCGTTGATCGCAGGCATCGTGGCAATGACCGCTCTCGTGGCCGCGTGTGGACAGACTCGCGAGTCCGACTCCGCCGCCACCGTCGACGCTGGCGTCGACCCGGCGGGCGCCAGGACCGTCGACATCGCCATGGAGGACATCAAGTTCGACCAGACGACGCTGACGGTCAAGACGGGAGAGACCATCGACTTCCGGTTCACCAACACCGGTCAAATCCCCCATGACGCCTTCATCGGCGACGCCGCCGCTCAGATGGAACACGACACCGAGATGGCCGAGATGGGCGAAGCGAGCGAACACCCAATGGAAGAAGCGGCAGTTGTGGTTCAACCGGGCGACTCCGGGGAACTCTCGTACATCTTCACCGAGCCCGGCACCTACGAGGTCGGCTGCCACCAGCCCGGCCACTACGGAGCCGGAATGAAGATCGACGTCACCGTCGAGTAGTAACCGGCCGCACATTGACATGATACCCCAGGGGGGTATACTCACGATATGAATTCGCACTCCACGCACGAGCATCCAGGAGCGGACGCCGCCCACTCTGATCACGATCACCATCCCGGCGATCACCAACACCACCACGATGGCCCGGCCGCGCCCAGCGGGCACGCAGGGCACGACAAGCACGCCGGACACGACCCAGAAACGTTCCGCCGACGCTTCTGGCTCACCCTTCTGATCTCGCTCCCGGTCATCGCGACCAGCGAGATGATCATGGACTGGTTCGGCTACGAGCTCTCCGGTGTCGCGTGGGTCGGGCCGGTGCTCGGCACGTTCGTGTTCCTCTGGGGAGGCTGGCCGTTCCTCAAGGGTGCAGTCGACGAAGTACGCGACCGCGCACCTGGGATGATGCTGCTGATCGCGATGGCGATCACTGTCGCGTGGGCCTCGTCGATGGCCTCCAGCCTCGGATGGTTCGACCTCGAGTTCTGGTGGGAGCTGGCCGCGCTGGTCACGATCATGCTGCTCGGCCACTGGCAGGAGATGAAAGCGATCGGCCAAGCACAAGGCGCGCTCGCAGCCCTCGCAGCCCTTCTCCCCGACGACGCCGAAGTCATCGAGGACGGCGAGACACGTACCGTCGGCATCGGCGAGCTCCGCGAGGGCCAGTTGGTCCTCGTTCGTGCCGGTGGACGCGTCCCGGCCGACGGGACGATCGAGGAAGGCGAAGCAGAGCTCGACGAGTCGATGATCACCGGCGAATCGAAGCCGGTCGTCAAAGCAATCGGCGACCGCGTCGTCGCCGGAACGGTCTCGACCGATTCATCGATCCGGATCCGGATCTCTGCGGTCGGCGACAACACCGCCCTCGCCGGCATCCAACGTCTCGTCGCCGAAGCGCAAGCTTCCAACAGCCGCGCCCAGGTCCTCGCCGATCGATTCGCGAAGTGGCTGTTCTACATCGCCACCGCAGCCGCGGTGATCACCTTCATCGCCTGGTCGATCGCCGGCGACTCCAGCCAGGCGATCACCAGCACCGTCACGGTCCTCGTCATCGCCTGCCCTCACGCGCTCGGCCTCGCCATCCCACTCGTGATCGCCCTCTCCACCGCGGTGTCGGCCCGCAACGGCATCCTCGTCAAAGACCGCCTCGCCCTCGAGCGCATGCGCACGATCACCGCCGTGCTGTTCGACAAGACCGGCACACTGACCGAAGGCCGCCACGTCGTCACCGGGGTGGCCGGCAATGAAATGTCGACCGACGAAGTCCTCCGCCTCGCAGGCGGCGTCGAGATGGACAGCGAGCATCCACTCGCTCGGGCCATCGTCACCGCCGCTCGCGAACGCGGCGACGTCGCCGACGCGTCCGAGTTCCGGGCGATCACCGGCCGCGGGGTCGAAGCACTCATCGACGGTCGCCGCTATGCCATCGGTGGCCCAGTGCTCCTGCGTGAACGTTCGCTCGACATCCCCGAGTCGATCCGCAGCGACATCGAAGCGTGGATCGGCCGTGGCGCAGCGGTACTGCACCTGGTTCGAGACGACGAGATCATCGGAGCCCTCGCGCTCGAGGACAAGATCCGCCCCGAGGCCCGCCAGGCGGTGATCGATCTGCACGACATCGGAATCGAACGAGTCGTGATGATCACCGGCGACGCCCGCCAGGTCGCCGAGGCCGTCGCCGCTGAACTCGGCATCGACGAAGTCTTCGCCGAAGTCCTCCCCGAGGACAAGCAGAACAAGGTCGCCGAGCTGCAAGCCCGCGGCTACAAGGTCGCAATGGTCGGCGACGGCGTCAACGACGCCCCTGCCCTGGCCCGCGCCGACGTCGGCTTGGCGATCGGTGCCGGCACCGACGTCGCCATCGAATCCGCTGGTGTGGTCCTCGCCAGCAACGACCCCCGCGCCGTGGTCGGTGTCATCAGACTGTCGAAAGCGACGTACCGCAAGATGCGCCAGAACCTCGCCTGGGCGGCCGGCTACAACATCGTGTCCATCCCACTCGCCGCCGGTGCGTTCGCCTGGGCCGGGATCACACTGGCGCCCGCAGTCGGCGCCATTCTGATGAGCCTGTCGACCATCGTCGTCGCCCTCAACGCACAACTGCTCCGCCGAGTGCAGTTGCGCCCCACGTCGGATGCCGCGACGGCGGCGCCGAATGCCGGTTCCGACTGAACCATCGGGCCGGCTCGATCGTTGCGGCAATCGGCAGATCGACTCCATGCACCCTCCACATGATCTCCACATCGACCGGGCATCGTGTGGCCACAACAAGCCACTCATGCTGAGGAGTAACTCAATGCGCCCCTTCATTTCTCGGAAAGCCGCTGCGCTCGTGGCCGGTGTGTCGCTGGCACTGGTCACCGCAGCCTGTGCGTCCGATGACGCTCCAACCTCGACCGCCAGTCCGACTTCGGTGACCATGGCCGACATGGACATGGGCTCCACGGGCGACGGGCCGACCATCCCGGCGGGGCTGGCCTATGCGGAAGGAGAGGAGATCCGCTTCGTCCATACCGAAGTGTCAGACGAGGAGATCGCCAAGCTCCTCTCAGGCATGATGAGCTCGCCAGTGCTGTTCGTCCCGTCTTTGGCGGAGATGCCCGAAAGCGCCACCGCCCCCGTCTACGTCTTCACCAATGGCCCCACCGGCATGGGGCCTCTGGGATACCAACCCGATGTGTTTCCGTCTCCGCCGGGCGATGCCCAGTACACGCCACTGCGGTTCATTCACCTGGTCACTTGGGTTGACCCGGGGCAGGCACGCGAACTGAAGTCAGCGGCCGAAGTACAAGAGGCCGAGCAAAGCGGCGACGTGACGATCGAAAAGCCCGGAGTCGTCGTGAACATGCCCTTCGTGACGTGGCCGAACGGGCAACGCTAGAACCTTGATCTCGTGCGCGTGGCACCGTCATGTGACCTGGTGCCGGCCCATTGCGTCGATGTCGCCCACGACGACCGCCTCGGTGATCTTCCTGTCGCCACGATCTGCATCTGCGGCGGCGGCATCGACCACGCAGTGGTGGAGGTGTTCATCGAGGAGACCGAGCCCGACGCTGCGCACTGGTGACGGACGCGACTCACGAGCGACGAACGCCGCCGCCCGCCGCAGGATCTCGTGCTCCTGCTCGAGCACCCGGTTGCGTTTGCGGAGTTTGCGAGCCACCGCAACAACATCGTTACGGAACTCCAGAGGAAGTGCCTTGGGCATGATGACTTCCTTCATGCGAGGACCAAATCCTCACAGATGAGAAGTCAACCGAGATGGGGCAGACGCTCTCGGACTCAGCGGTGCATGTCGAGGGCTGTCGGCGAGAGTGTCCGAGGCGCGCTGGTCGGCGGGCTGGCTGCACCGTCGCTCGACGTGCACGCCCCGCAGTAATCGATGGGGTACCGTTTGGCTGGCGACGCCACCACACAGCCCGAAGGACTCATCACGATGGTCGACAAGAATTCACGAGCGCTCAGCGAGCGAAAGGCGACCCTCTGGATCGTCCGAGCGATCAGCTATCTCGTCTACTTCTATCTGATCGTGGTCGAGATCATCTTGTTGATCGGCTTCTTCCTGTTGTTGTTCGGAGCCAACCCGAGCGCCGGGTTCACGCAATGGGCGTACCGCAACCTCGATCGGGTGATGGAGCCGTTCCGCGGGATCTTCACGCCGATCCAGTTGGGCTCCACGAGTGGCGACGTGGCGGCGGTCCTCGACACTTCGGTGATCTTCGCGATGATCATCTACGGCATCCTCGCCTTGGCGTTGAGCGCGCTGATCTCATGGTTGTCGAGCCGCCTGTCGAAGATCGAATCGGCAGAACAGGACATCGCCCGCGACGCCGAGATGGCACAGCAGCGCGCCGATTTCGAGGCCCGTCAAGCCGCAGCTCAGCGGGCAGCGGCACAGCAGGCAGCGCCCGAGCAGAGCGTCGGCCAGTTGGCCGCCGACAGCACGATGTCGTCGTCGACACCGATCCCGCCGCCGCCTCCCGTTTAGGGCGCGCGCAGCGTTCGCCGCGTGACACGCATCGTCCCCGAGCAACCGGTTACGTCTGTGAACGGTTGGCGTCCCTGTCGTCGCGCGCAGTAGCGAACGCAGCGTCGACGGCGGCGATGATGGGAACGGCGAAGAACATGCCCATCACACCTCCCAACGCTCCACCGGCGAGCACGCCCAACATCACCACCAGTGGGTGCAGCCGCACCGCCTTGCCGACCAGGAACGGCTGCAGCAGGATCGACTCGACCTGCTGCACGACCAGCACCACCACCACCATGGCCACTGCTTGGCTGTAGCCGCCGTCGGCCAGTGCCAGCAGTACGGCGACGGCACCGGCGATGATGGCGCCGAAGTAGGGAATGAACGCGAGTACGAAGGAGAGCACGAAGATGGCGCCGACGCTCGGCACGCCGAGCACCAGTGCGCCGAGCGCGATTCCGACGGCGTCGACCAGTGCCACCTTGGCAGTGCCGCGCACAAATGACTGCAGGCGATCCCATGCGGCACGACCCATGCGGTCGAACGATGGGGTCTGTCGCCCACCGATCTTGCTGATCGTCGCCCACATCCGTGGACCGTCCTTCAGGTAGAAGTAGGTGACGAGCAGCGACACCACGATCGTCGCCCCGAGGACGACGGCGACCGAGACGATCGACAGCACGCCGTTGAACAGCAGGCTCGCAAACGACCCGCCCGCCTTGCGCAGCACGTCGAACGTGTTGATGTCGAAGCCCCACTCGTCGAGCTTGGCGCCGAGCGCATCGAGGCCGTCGCTGGTCGCCCGCGCGATGCCCTCCCACGGGCTGATCAACGCGCGGAAGGCGATCCACAGGAACGCGCCGATGCCAGCGAGGTACGCAAGCGCGCACAGCGCCGCCGCGCCACCTCGGCCCACCCGCGTACGTGCCAGACGCTCGAACAGCGGAGCAACGGCCGCTGTCAGGAACAGTCCGAGCAGCACCGGTGCGACGACCACCGAGATCGCACCCAGGATGGCAAGCACCACGGCGCCGAGCGCCGCCGCCGCGACCAGCCTCCACGACCATCCGCCGACCACAAGCAGCCAGGTGGGCACCTCTCGATCGGCGAGGTCGGCGTCGTGCATCTCAGAAACGGTAGTGCCGTCGATCCGACGAGCCGCGGATTGCCGACCGTGGTGGCAGCGGGCGGCACGCGGCCTGGTTGCCTCAGTTCGTGAGGCGGCGGAGACTCAGTGCTTGGACGCAGCCGAACAGGCCGAAGGTGATCAGGTACAGGCCTGAGATCCATGCGATGACGGTGACCGTCGGGGCCGGCCACGCCACGACGACGATGCCCGCTCCGATGGAGAGCAAGCCGCCGAAGGCCGACAGCCACCGATGGTCGAGACTGCTGTCGGCGATGGACCCGATGAGCTCGATGACGCCAACGATGATCCACACGACCGCGATGATGACCGCGAGAACCGCAACCGTCTTGAACGGGTGTCGCAACACCACGACGCCGGCAATGATCCCGACGAGGCCGGCGAAGCCCACATACCCAGGGTTCTCGGTGTCGTGAGCGAAGGCCGTGACCAGCCGATAGACGCCGTGGATGAGGATCTGCAAGCCGACCAGCACCGACAGCACCGCGAGGGTCTCCTGCGGCCAGGAGATCACGACGATGCCGAGCGCGAGCGTGAAGAGTCCCATCATGAAGACGGCGGGCCAGTCGCGAGCGAATTGGAGACTCGATGCGGCCGTCTCGGTGCGCATGGTGTCATTCATGTCAATCCCCCTGATGTCGGTTGATGAGACAGTAACTCTTGCCCATCCAACGTCGGGGGACTGCTCCCAGTTGCCACGATTCCGGCGAAAGGGATAGAACGTGGAGTTGTGAGCCTCCGATGACTTCCCTCGACCTCTCGATCGTCGACGACCGAACCACCGAGCTGTGGGACGGGCTCGTGCCGGTGCTCTCGGACTACATCGCGATCCCGGCCCTCTCTCCTGGCTTCGACGACAACTGGGCAGCCAACGGCCACCTCGATCGCGCCGTCGATCTCATCACGTCATGGTGTCGCAATCGACCCATCCCTGGCATGGTCGTGTCGGTCCACCGTCTCGACGGCCTCACCCCCGTCGTCACGTGCGAGATCCCGGCCACGGCAGGGGCCGAGGACGCGGCGCCGGTTCTGCTGTACGGCCACCTCGACAAGCAACCGGAGATGGAGGGCTGGCGCGACGACCTCGGTCCGTGGAAGCCGGTACTGGACGGCGACCGTCTGTACGGACGCGGGGGCGCCGACGACGGCTACTCGGCGTTCGCCGCGCTCGGCGCGATCGAAGCGGTGCAGGCCGCAGGTGGAGCGCACCCGCGCTGCGTGGTCCTCATCGAGGGGAGCGAAGAGTCCGGCAGTCCCGACCTCCCCGCCTACATGGAAGCGCTCGCTGATGTCGTCGGGACGCCGCAGCTCATCGTGTGCCTCGATTCCGGCGCCGCCGACTACGAGCACCTCTGGTTGACCACTTCACTGCGTGGCATGGCCGCTGGCAACCTGACGGTCCGCGTCGTCGAGGAGGGTCTGCATTCGGGCGGCTACGGCGGTTTCGTGCCCGATGGCTTCCGCATCCTGCGGCACCTGCTCGAGCGGATCGAGGACAGCGTGGACGGTCGGGTGCTCCTCCCCGAGGCGTGGGTGGCAATACCGCCCGAGACGCAGGCCGCGCTCGCGCGGGCGGCAGCGCGCGTGGGAGCCGGGCGCGTGGGTGAGGCACCGCTCACCCCGGGCGTCGATCCGGTCACCGGCGATGACCCGCTCGAGGCGTTGCTCGCCACCACCTGGCGACCCCAGCTCACCGTGGTGGGTCAGGACGGCCTACCGCCCACCGCGCGCGCCGGCAACGTCCTGCGCCCGGAGACGACCCTGAAGCTTTCGCTGAGAATTCCTCCGCACGTCGACCCCGACGTGGTCCTCGCTGCGCTCGAACGGACCCTCACCACCGACCCGCCCCACGGCGCCCAGGTCACCTTCAGCGGTGGCAGCGGTGCCTGGGGATGGGCCGCCCCGCCCACCGCGCCGTGGCTCAACGACGCGCTGCAAGCAGCGTCCGACCGACTCTTCGGCGCCCCGGCGCTGGAGTTCGGCGAGGGCGGCACCATCCCGTTCATGGCGATGCTCGGCCAGCGCTTCCCGGAGACCCAATTCCTCGTGACCGGCGTGCTCGGCCCGCACAGCAACGCCCACGGCCCGAACGAATTCCTCCACCTCCCCACCGGTCGCAAGGTCACCGCCGCGGTCGCCGTGGTCCTCGACGCCGCCGCCCAACCTCTCTGACCTTGGTCGAACGACGGCACCGCTGGTGTACGCGGGCTACCTCGCCATCTTCTCTTCGGTGTGGGCGCTCATCGGCCCCATCACGATGTTCCTCCTCGCCTGTGGCTCGTTCGCCGGTGCGAACTGGGTGTTCATGACGTTCGAGCTGAAGTGTCAGGGTCGTGGCGAGTGGTCTCGACTTCCTGGGTGCCTATGTGCGGCGCGTCATCGACGAAGAGATCGACGAGTTGTTCACGCAGCTGCCAGCGCTGGTACTCGACGGCCCGAAAGTTGGTTGCGTTTTCATGGGGCCTTGGCGATGGCTCGGACTGGTCACGTTCTGAGACCTCGAGCCGTCGAGGAGCGGCCACACGCGATGATGCCCTCTCGGCGGAATGGAGAGGGCATCATCTTTTCAACGGCCGGGGGCCGGTATGGGATCCCACAATTATTGGTGCCCGCACACCGGGTGCGAAATCG
>JANOET010000122.1:0-5588 GCA_031413415.1 Acidimicrobiaceae bacterium | reverse complement strand
GCCAGATCATCGCCACCCCGTGCCCCACGTGCGGTGGCGACGGCCGGGTGATCACCGAAAAGACCTATCAGGTCGATGTCCCCGCCGGCGTTGACACCGGGTCCACCCTGCGGCTCACCGGTCGCGGCGCCGTCGGCCCTCGTGGCGGCAGCGCTGGTGACCTTTACGTGCACCTGCGCGTCGCCGCGCACGAGCGGTTCCGCCGTGAAGGCGACGACCTCGTCGCCGACCTGCCGGTCTCCATCGCCCAGGCGTCGCTCGGCACCAAGTTCCTGCTGCCCACCCTCGAGGGCGAGGAAGAGATCGTCGTACCGCCCGGCACCCAGCCGGGGCGCGAGTTCGTCCTGCGCCAACGTGGTGTCCCGCGGCTGCAGGGCCGCGGCCGCGGCGATCTCCGCGTCCGCGTCGACGTGCAGGTGCCGACCCAGCTGTCGGACTTCGAGACCGAGCTGTTGAAGAAGTTCGCCGAGGCGCGAGGCGAGGAACTGCACAGCGAGTCGGGCCTCTTCGCCCGCATCAAGTCGGCGTTCCAGTGAACCCGGCGCTGCGGTCCAGCGCGGCGCACCTGTTCGTCGGCTCGATCGACTCGCCCGAGCCGTCGCCTGACGATCTTCATCATCTGTTCCGTGTGCTGCGTCTTCGCGACGGCGAGGTGGTCACCGTCAGCGACGGCGCTGGTGCGTGGCGCACGACGGTCGCCGGTGACGGGGCGTTGGTGCCGGACGGCGCCGTGTACCACGAGGCGCCGCCCCGGCCGTGCACCGTCGCGGCGGCCATCCCCAAGGGCGAT
The DNA here is from genome assembly GCA_031413415.1 of Acidimicrobiaceae bacterium. Classification (GTDB taxonomy): domain Bacteria; phylum Actinomycetota; class Acidimicrobiia; order Acidimicrobiales; family Ilumatobacteraceae; genus UBA668. The sequence continues at coordinate 4,798 of JANOET010000122.1, read as the reverse complement.
CGTGCCGAGTGGATGGTGCAGAAGCTCACCGAGGTGGGGGTGTCCGAGATCGTGCTGTTGCATTGCGCACGCAGCATCGTCCGATGGGACGGCGACCGGGGGGCCAAGCAGCTCGCACGACTGCGGCGGGTCGCTCGCGAGGCCGCGTCGCAGAGCCGGCGGGTGTGGTTGCCGGTCGTGAATGGCCCGGTGCCATTCGACCAGGTGGTCGCCCGGCCCGGCGCGGTGCTGGCCGAGCCCGATGGGCACCTCGATCTGGCCGTCGACACCTCGGCCGATCTGGTGGTGGTGGGCCCCGAGGGTGGGTTCTCGGCCGATGAGTTGGCGGTTCCGGTGCCGCACGTGCGCCTGCTCGACACGGTGCTGCGGGTCGAGACCGCCGCGATTGCCGCGGCGTGTGGCATCTTGACTCGCCCTGCGAAAATCCACGGAGCGTGCTGAGTTTTCACAGACCGTTGTGATTGTCGTCACGGTATGCCACACTGTGCGGTAGAGCCACCACGGAGCAGAGGATTCCGGCCAAAGCCGGGTAGGAGACAGGGTAGATGAGCATGCGCGAATTCGATGATGACGTCGCCTCCTCGCCGTACAGCCGCAAGGTCGGCGAGCGGTTGCGGGTCATTCGCCGCCAGAAGCGGTTGTCGCTGCAGGAGGTCGAGGCCACCTCGCAGGAAGAGTTCAAGGCATCCGTGCTGGGCGCCTACGAGCGCGGTGAGCGAGCCATCTCGGTGCCTCGTCTCGAGCGCTTGGCCAAGTTCTACACCGTGCCCGTCGACCAGCTGCTGCCGCGCGAGGACGCAGTCCCGGCCGCCGAGGGAGACGCCGAGGCGCGCAAGAAACTTGCGGTCGACCTGCTCAAGCTGAGCCAGTTGACCGGCCAGCCGTTCGAGATGCTCACTCGCTTCCTGAAGATGATCCAGGTGCAGCGTCAGGACTTCAACGGCAAGGTCATCACCGTGCGCGGCGACGACACCCGGGCCATCGCCGCGATGCTCGACGTGCCGGTCGACCAGGTGGGTCGACCAGGTGGGTCAGCGCCTCGACGCGCTCGATCTGCTCTATCGCCCCGCGTAGTGGCCTTCGGCGTCTACGTCCACATTCCCTTCTGTGCGCAGCGATGTGACTACTGCGCGTTTGCGACCTGGACCGACCGCCATCACCTGCAGGAGCGCTACATGGCCGCCCTGCGAGCCGAGATCGGTCGTGCCGCGCTGGCTCCCGTGACCAGCGTGTTCGTCGGCGGCGGTACGCCGACGCTCGTCGACCCGCACCGGCTGGCCGACGTGCTGCGCGCCATTCCGACGGTGAAGGGCGCGGAGGTGACCGTCGAGTGCAACCCCGACGACGTGACCGACGAACTGATGCACGTCTATGCGGCGGCTGGCGTGAACCGAGTCAGCATCGGTGTGCAGTCGATGGTGCCGCACGTGCTCGGCTCGCTGGGGCGCACGCATCTTCCGGCCAACGTCGAGCGCGCCGTCGCCTCCGTTCGTGCGGCGGGCATCGACACCTTCAACATGGACCTCATCTACGGCGGGGCCGGTGAGTCGGTCGACGATTGGCGCACGACGCTGGAAGGTGCCCTCGCCCTGGAACCGCCGCACGTGTCCGCCTATGCGCTCACCATCGAGGCCGGCACCCCGTTGTTCGACGAGCCGCATCGGCACCCCGACGACGATGACCTGGCCGACAAGTACGAACTGGCCGACGACCTCCTCACGGCCGCTGGCCGGGTGAACTACGAGGTCAGCAACTGGGCGTTGCCCGGCCACGAGTGCCGGCACAACGTCCTGTACTGGGAGCAGGGTGACTACCTCGGTGTCGGCTGCGCGGCGCACAGCCACCGTGGAGGGCGCCGTTGGTGGAATCTGCGCACACCTGAGCGCTACCTGGCAGCGGTCGAGGCCGGGGAACACACCGAGGCGGCTGGCGAGTCGCTCGACGACGAGACCCGTCGCGTCGAAGGGTTGCAGTTGCGGTTGCGGATGCGGGGCGGAGTGCCGGTCGAGGCGCTCGATCTCGATGGCCTCGACGAATTGGTGGAGGTGCACGACGGTACGGCACGGCTCACCCGCCAGGGCCGCCTGCTGGCCAACGAAGTGGCGATGCGCCTGCGTTGAGCGCTTGCCACGACGCGGCTCACCAGCCGCGGTGGTCGGCCACGTTCGCCAGGTCGCGCAGCACGTCTGGCAACTCACTGTCGGGCACGGCGGGCGCGAACAGGAAACCCTGTGCCGAGCGACAGCCGAGGGCACGGAGGCGTCTGGCCTGCTCTGCCGTCTCGACGCCTTCGGCGACGGTGTCCATCCCCAACTCGTCGGCGAGGGCCACGATGGCCGCGATGATCCGTTCGCTGCGCTCGTCCTCGTGCAGCGCGGCGACGAATCGGCGATCGATCTTGACCCGGTCGACCGGAATGTCGCGCAACCGCTCCAGCGACGAATAGCCGGTGCCGAAGTCGTCGAGCGAGAGGGTGACGCCTGCGGCGCGCAGCAGCCGCAGGTTTTGGTGGACGGCCTCGTCGCGTTGCAGCAACGCCGCTTCGGTGATGTCGAGCGCGAACCACTCGGGTCGCGCCTCGTTGGCGGCGATCCGGGCGAGCATGTTCCGGGCGAACTCGGGCCATGCCAACTCGTTCGGAGACGCGTTCACCGAGATCTGGAAGTTGCTCATCGGTTGGACGCGGCTGGCGCGAAGCGCGTTCATCGTCTCGGCCGCCCGCCCGTGCACGAAGGCGCCGATGTTCAGGATCTCGGAGTTCCGTTCGGCGATGGGGATGAACTCGCCGGGTGACACGTCGCCGAACTGGGGGTGGTGCCACCGGCAGAGTGCCTCGGCACCGACGGGCTTGTCGGTGGCCAGGCTGACCACCGGCTGGAACCAGACCTCCATCTGGCGGAACTGCAACGCACTGCGCAGTGCGTTCCACAGCCGAATCATGCCTTCCTGCGGTTCGGCGAGTTCGGCGTCGTACGTGACGCAGCGGTTCCCGCCGCGCTTGGTGGCCTCCTGCATCGCGAGTTCGGCGTGCTGCAAAGAGGTTTCGAGCGTGGTGTCGACGCTCGTGAGCGTGCTCCCCACCGATGCGGTGATGCGGACCGCTCGGCCGCGGATGGTCACCGGTTGGCGGACCGCGTCGCGCAACTGTGACGAGACCCGATCGACGTCGGATGCCGACTGCGGCTCGAACACGACGCAGAACGTGTCGCCGAGCGTGCGGGCGATCTGTGCATCGATCGGGGCCGTGCGTTGCAGGCTGCGGGCCACCTCGCACAGCAGTGCGTCGGCGGCGGCGTAGCCGAGCGTCTGGCGGATGATGCTGAACTGGTCGATGTCGAGCATCACCACACACAGGACGGCCGCGGACTGCCAGGTGTCGGCCGTGACCAGCTCTTCCAGGCCCTCGGACGACAACAGACCGGTGAGCGGGTCGTGGGACCGTCCGATTCGCCCGGAGCGGGCAGCCTCGACCAGATCGGTGACGTCGCGTGCACGCAGGACCACTCCCGGTCGCAACCGCAGCGGGCTGACGTTGACGTCGAGCCAGCGGTCGCGGTCGAGCACACGGTCGCGCGAGTACATGTCGATCTCCTCGCCGAAGGCGATGCACTGGCTGATCGCGTCGAGCATGTCCAGCAAGGGCGGCTCTTCGACACGAGCCACCAGCTCGGCGAGCACCATGCCGGTGCTGTCGCCGCCGTGCAGGAACTGGTCGCGGAACGGCTGGTTCGTCGCCATCACCCGTGCCTGTTCGTCGACCACCGCGATCTCGGTGTGCGCGGACTCGAGGAGGCCGGTGAGCAGGATCGCCAACTGTCCATCGGACTGTGACTGCAACACCGCCGTCGCCGGCGTGTCGAGGACGGCGACCGGCGACACGTCCTGATCGTCGTTCATCTGCCGCCCTGATCGCCGCATCGGCTACAGCCTCCTCGTTCCGCTGACCCTGTTGTACAACGCCATCGGTCGCCATGAACACGGACCAAATACCCCCTTGGACATCAGCACTGGAACCTGATCGACCGGGCCGACCGTCGGGCTTCGTCGTCACTGCCGGTGGCTACGGTGTCGACACGGTGAAGATCTGTGGTGGTTCCGCGCGTGTCGTCGCCGATGCACCAGCGGGAGGGTGTGTTACGTGCGGGATCGAACGCACAACGTGAGATCAGATCAATCCGACATCACCCCTGGTGGGAAATAGGTCATTTTACCTACTGACCTTTTCAGGTTCGCACCGTATGGTCCTACGACGTGGGGCGTCGAGTCGTAAGACTAACGCCGGACGACGGGTATCGAGGAAGGGCGGGAGTAATGACGACCAGGACACGTGGACTTCGACGTTGGCGGGCACTCGTGGGGGCGGTGATCGCCATCGCCACGGTGGCGACGGTGGCGCCACAGACGGCGCGCTTCGCCGGCTCGGGAAAGGCCGAGGCAGCGCCGCTGTCGGCCACCGACGCCACCAAGGTGCCGCACTACTTCGGCCCCTATCCGAACTGGGCGAACACCCCGCAGGTCATGCCGAACGCACTGGTGACGGTCGCAGGACCCATCGCCACCGCGCAGGCGAGTGGCGGCGTCGACGGCGTCATCGTCAGCGACTCGGGCATCGGCTACGTCACCCCGGTCGTGACCTTCAGCGCTCCCTCCGCAGGCGGCACGTTGGCGGTGGCAACTGCCGCCGTCGACGTCGCCGGCACGATCACGGTCACCGTGACCACGCCCGGGTCGGGCTATCTCACGGCGCCGACCGTCACCATCACCGACGCCGATCCCGGCGCGACGATCACGACCCCGG
>JANOET010000121.1:0-18239 GCA_031413415.1 Acidimicrobiaceae bacterium | reverse complement strand
CGTCGGTGGCCGATTTACCCGTGGGGCGCAGCATGTGCGACATCCCCCCACACCGAAAGGTCAATCCCGATGAACAAGCGAATCACTGCCCTCGGCCTCACTGCAGGTCTGCTCGCCGGTGCCGGAGCAGGCTTCCTGCTCGAAAGCTCCGGGAGCGCCGGCGCTGCCGCCAACGTCGCCGTTGTCGGCGCCGCTGTCGGCGCCTCCGCCAGCACCACCGCGACCGACGACACCGGCGGCGCCGACGATGCCGACCGAGCGGCCGACCGTGCCGCCCGGTTGCAAGAGGTCCTCCAGCCGCTCGTCGACGACGGCACCCTCACCCAGGCCCAGGCCGACGAGGTCGTCAGCGCACTGCAGGCCGCCGGCCCGATGGGCGGCGATCACGGCGACAGGGGCGGCAAGGGCGGTCCGGGCATGCGCCGCGGCGCCAACCTCGACGAGGTCGCCACGCTGCTCGGCATCACCCCCGACGAGATGAAGACCGCCCTGCAGGGTGGCCAGACGCTCGCCGAACTCGCCGTCGCCAACGGCACGACCGCACAGGACGTGATCGATCTGCTCGTCGCCGACCTCACCGCACACCTCACCGAGGAAGTCGCGGCCGGCGAACACACGCAGACAGAGGCCGACGCGAAGCTCGCCGACGCCACGACGCGGATCACCGAGGCCGTGAACAACGGTGGTCCGATGGGCGGCGGCCGCGGCGGTCCTGGTGGCCGCCAGGGACACGACGGCCCCGCCACCACCGCCACCGTCGAGGGCTGAGCCCTCGTCTCGCACCACTGCTCTACGATCGGCCGAGGCCCGCGTTCCCCCGGGGCCTCGGCCGATCGAGCTCGATCCACAGGAACCATCCCATGCACGGACGCATTCTCATCGCCGACGACGACCGAGCCATTCGTGAGGCGCTCGAGAGAGCGCTCTCCCTCGAGGGCTACGACGTGGTGCAGGCATCCGACGGTGCGACCGCATTGCAGCTCATCGAGTCCGCTCACCCCGATGTGGCCGTGCTCGACGTGATGATGCCGAACGTCGACGGTCTCACCGTCTGCCGGGTGCTGCGCGCCGAACGCAACCGCATTCCCGTGCTGATGCTCACGGCTCGCACCGAAACGCCCGACCGGGTGGCCGGCCTCGACGCCGGCGCCGACGACTACCTACCCAAACCGTTCGACCTCGACGAGCTGCTCGCCCGGTTGCGCGCCCTGCTGCGCCGTGCCCGGCCCGACGACGACCTCGCATCCGAACCGGTCCAGATCGCCGATCTCCGGATCGACCCGACGTCGCGTCGCGTGTGGCGTGCCCAGCGCGAGGTGGAACTGTCGAAGACCGAGTTCGACCTGCTCGAGTTGCTCGTGCGGAACCAGGGCATCGTGCTCGAACACAGTGTCATCTACGACCGCATCTGGGGCTACGACTTCGGTCCCGATTCGAAGAACCTTGCGGTGTACATCTCGTACCTGCGCCGCAAGCTCGAGGGCCCTGACGACACCAAGTTGATCCACACCGTTCGAGGAGTGGGTTACACGGTGCGTGTGGCGTGAGCCTGCGCCTCAAGATCGTCCTGCTGCTCGCCGCGCTCGCGGCGACCGCCACTGCGGCCATCGGCCTCGCGTCGTACACCACGACCAAACGCGCGCTCGACGACACGGTCGATCGATCGCTGCAGGCGGCCGCAGCGTCGTTGCCCGACCGCCCCGGCGCGGAGGACCGAGATGGCGTCCCCAACGGTGCTGGCGACGGCTTCCCGTTCGACCGTCGTCGCGATCGCGACCGGCCACGGAGCTTCGAGCAGATCCTCGTACAGACGCTCGACGGCACCGGCGCGATCATCGACAGTCCGCCGTCCGGGGAACTGCCCGTCACCGAGGCCGACGTCGCCGTCGCCACCAGCGCCGATCCCACCGCCGAAGTGCTGCACGATGCGACCATCGACGGCGAGGACTTCCGCATCCTGACCACGAAGTACCGCATCGGGGCGGTGCAGTTCGCGCGATCCCTTCGCGAGGGGCAGGAGACGTTGGAACGCATCCTGCGCAGCATGGTGGTGTCGATGCTCGTCGTCACCGGCCTGTCGCTGCTCGCCGGCTGGCTGCTCGCTCGCCAACTCACCCGCCGCCTCGAGCGGCTCACCGAAGTCGCAGGCGAGGTGGCCACCACCGGTCGTCTCGACGTCGCGGTACCGGTCGACGGTGGTGACGAGACCGGCAAGCTCGGTCGGGCCTTCGCCGGCATGCTCGACGCACTGCACCGCAGTCGGCGCGAGCAACACCAGTTGGTGCAAGACGCGGGGCACGAACTGCGCACCCCGCTCACCAGCCTGCGCACCAACGTCTCGGTCCTCCAGCGCCGCTACGACGACCTCGCCCCGGACCAGCGTGAGCGGCTGCTCGGCGACCTCGACAGTGAGACGCGCGAGCTCACCGACCTGGTGAACGAGTTGGTCGAACTGGCGACCGACAGTCGCGACCACGAGCCGATGCGGCCGGTTCGGCTGGCCGACGTGGCCGAGCGGGCGGCGGCTCGCTCGCGCCGCCGGTTCTCGCGCGAGGTGCAGGTCGATGCTGACGGCTCGGCGCTCGATGGGCGACCCCACGCGCTCGAGCGGGCGCTGCAGAACCTGGCCGACAACGCGTGCAAGTTCGCCCCGGACGGCGCCATCGTGGTCATCGTTCGCGACGGAGTCGTGCTGGTCCGCGACCACGGCCCCGGGCTCGACGAGGCCGACATCCCACATCTCTTCGATCGCTTCTACCGATCGGTCGGGATGCGCAGCAAGCCGGGCTCCGGCCTGGGGCTGGCCATCGTGAAATCGGTCGTCGATGCCCACGGGGGCGAGGTCATCGCCCGCAACGCTCCTGGTGGTGGCGCCGAGCTCGGTTTCGCGCTGCCGCTGCCCAGCCGTTCGGAGTGATTGCTCGGATCCCGGCGTGCAGCTGCCGCAGCGTGTGCCGTACGGGTTCCATGGCAGCTGGGTGAGCGACCGGTCGGTGCCACCCGTCTGACAAGCTGTCGTGCCATGACGATCGACGTGGACCTGCTGCTCGCCTCGCTCACGCTCGACGACAAGGTGGCGCTGCTCGCCGGCGACGACCAGTGGCACACGCCGGCCGTGCCGGGCGTACCGCCGCTGCGCATGTCCGACGGACCCGCAGGTGTGCGCGGCACCGGGTGGAACGTCCGCTCCGCCTCGTTCCCGTGTGCCACGGCGCTCGGCGCCAGCTTCGATCCGGCGCTCGTGCGCGAGGTGGGCGAAGCCCTCGGACGTGAAGCCCGCTCGAAGTCCGCGCACGTACTGCTGGCACCCACCGTCAACCTCCACCGCACGCCCATCGGCGGCCGCAACTTCGAGTGCATGAGCGAAGATCCCGTACTCACCGCCGCGCTGGCTGTGGCCTACGTGCGCGGCGTCCAATCGCAACGAGTCGCGTGCTGCATCAAGCACTTCGTGGCCAACGACACCGAGTTCGAACGCCACACCGTGTCCAGCGACGTCGACGAGGTGACACTGCGCGAGTTGTATCTGGTGCCGTTCGAACACGCGGTGCGACCAGAGTCCGACGGTGGGGCCGGAGTGAAGTCGTTGATGACGTCGTACAACCGCATCAACGGCATCCATGCCAGTGAACACCACGAACTGAACCGCGGCGTGCTGCGCACCGAGTGGGGTTTCGACGGTGTCGTGGTCAGCGACTGGTATGGCACCCACAGTGCCGCCAACTCGCTCGAGGCCGGCCTCGACGTCGAGATGCCCGGACCGCCACGCGAGCGCGGCGAACACTTGCGCCTCGAGATCGCGCAGGGGCTCACCACCGAAGCGCGGGTCGACGAGGCGGTGCGCCGGCTGCTCCACCTCATGGACTGGGCCGGTGTGTTCGGCGGCGGCAACGACGAGCGCACGCTCGACGACGACGAGACCCGCGATGTCATCCGTCGCGCCGCCATCGCGGGCTCCGTGCTGTTGAAGAACGACCGCGACGTCTTGCCGCTCGCCGTGGGCACACCGATCGCACTGCTCGGACCGAACGCGGATCGCAGCCAGGTACAGGGCGGCGGGAGCGCGCGGGTGCGGGTGAACCGACCGTCGAAGCCCATCGCCGCGTTCACCGAGCGTGGTGTGGTGTTCGTCCACGAGTCCGGTTGCCGAATCGAGAAGCGGCTCGAACCGATGCGTGGCTCGTTCGAGGTGCGCTACGACGACCGACTCGGCAATTCGGCCACCGCGGTCACCGACCGTCTGACGTTCCTGTGGAACGACACCCCCGACCCGGCCATCGACCGGGCGACCTTCCGCGCCCACATCCGCGGCACCTTCACCCCCGCCGTCGACGGCGACTGGACCGTGGGTCTCAGTGCGGTCGGGCCCACCGTGCTGCGCATCGACGACGAGGTCGTCGTCGACCTCACCACCCCGCAGATCGGCGGCTCGTACTTCGGTCTCGGCAGCCACGAGATCCGCGCCACCCTTGCCTGCGAAGCGGGCGTGCCGCGTCGCGTCGAGGTCGAGACCGGCCACGTCGAGCGGGCCCAACTGCGCGGGCTCGCGGTCGGCGCCGAAGCGCCGTTCACGGACGACCTGATGAGCCGCGCGGTCCAGGCCGCGGCCGAGGCGGCGGTCGCAGTGGTGATGGTGGGCACCGATCCCGACTGGGAGACCGAGGGCGAGGATCGCACCGCGATGGAGCTGCCTGGTGCCCAGGACGAACTCGTCCGTCGCGTGGCGGCAGTGAACCCGAACACCGTCGTCGTCATCAACGCCGGTTCGCCCGTCACGATGCCGTGGCTCGACGACGTGGCGGCCGTGCTCCAGGTCTGGTTCCCCGGCGAAGCGTTCGGCGAAGCGCTCGCCGACCTGCTGTTCGGCGACGCCGAGCCTGCAGGGCGCCTGCCGATCACCATCCCGGCACGGCTGGAGGACACCCCGGCGCACGCGTTCTACCCCGGCGTGCACGACCACATGGTGTACGTCGAGGGTCTGCTCATCGGCCATCGCTGGTACGACCACCACGGCACGGCTCCCGCCTTCCCCTTCGGACACGGGCTGGGGTACACGACATGGGAGATGGGCCCCGCGTCGTTCGACGGTGTGGCAGCCGACGGCACGCTCTCGGCCGTGGTCGACGTGCGCAACACCGGAACCCGCCGGGGGAGCACCGTCGTGCAGTGTTACGTCGAGCCGTCGGTCCTGCTGCCGGGCCGACCGCTGCGCACGCTGCAGGCCTTCACCAAGGTCTCGCTCGACGCCGGTGCATCGACCACGGTGCGCCTCGCCGTGCCGCGTCGGGCCTTCGAGCGATGGGACCCCGCGTTGCGACAGTGGACCCTCGTGGAAGGCGGGCACGTCGCGCACGTCGGCTGGTCGTCACGCGACCTCGTCACCACTATCGAGTGTCGAGCAGACGAGCCGGCGTGACGGTCAGGAACCGCAGGTCGCCTGTGGTCGAGAACGTCCCCATCAGGTCGACGACCACGTGCATCGTGGCCGTCACCTTCAGGCAGAACGTGCCGTCCGGATCCACCGGCACCGCCGCCAGGTTCGCGGTCGCTGCCCCCACCAATGCCTGAGTCGCCGGCGCGGTGGCGCCGTTCGCCGCGAACGTCGAGCACGCGGCCGGAACGATCTGGCCGTTGTTCACTGCATTCGCCGCCGTCAGGTTCACGAGCACCGCCTGCGCACCCGCAGGTGCGGCGACGCGAACGATGCTGCCCGCGTTGTTGATCAGCGCGCATCGCTGGACGTTCGTGATCGGGTCGATCCAACACTTGCGCGTGTCGACCAGGCGCGACGGGGTGAGCGCCGAGAAGCCCAGGCCGCCCTGCTCGGGTGGGTTGAAGAAGCCGGTGACGTCGATGATCTCGTACAGCGACGAGGTGGCGTAGGTGCAGAACGTCGAGCCCAGCTCAGTGCTGGCCGACGGCACCACGGACATGTTCACCGACACCGGGTCGAGGTTCGAGAAGTTGACATTGCTGTACTTCTGGCGGCCCGGCACCAGGGCTTCGCACGTGCCGGCGGTGAGGTAGCCGGGAGCGGTCGGGCGGTACACGTTGATGTTGGCCATCGTTGCGACCGGGGTCAGCGCGGTGACGGCCACGCTCATCAACTCGGTGCCCGCTGCTGCGGGGCCCGGGGCGTAGCACGTGCTGTCGGGCGAGCAGAACGTGACGCGCCGAGTGTCCATCGTGCGGATCGGTGACACCGGAGTGAACAGTGCGCCGGTCGGCGCGACGGCCGACGGCGCGAAGTAGCCCTGCACGTCGACCACCGTGTGGAAGCCCGAGGACTGGTAGATGCAGAACCGCCCGTTCGCATCGAGGGGCACCACGACGGTGGCCGAGGTGGTGCGACCGACGCGCACGTTGCCGTTCGACCAGGTGCGTCCGCCGTTCTTCCGGGCGGCGCAGTTCTCGGCGGTGAAGAATCCCGGGCCGGTGACCCCCAGGGTCACCACGTTCACCAGCGCGGTGGTCGCGCCGGTCGGCGGCGTGGTGGTGATCGCCAGCCGCGTGTTGGCGCCCGGCACCTCACCCTTCATCAGGCACCAGTTCACCGGCTGGCCGGCCTCGTTGACGACGTCGATGCAGTTGTTCGTGCCGAGGTTGCGACGCAGGATGGCCTGCGCCTGGGCGGGAGAACCGTTGAACTCGAAGTGCATCGGGTCACGGCTCACCGACGAACGCCATTGGGTCGTTGTCTGGCAGCCGCTGGTCCAGCCGTAGCCACCCCAATAGAGGCCCCACTTCTCGGCGGTCTGGACGACCCAGCGCGGCATGTCGGTCTTCATCGGCGTCGAGCACGCCGTGACACCGTTGACCGCGTAGTAGCGGACCATCGGGTTCTTGATCGTGTTGATGTCGCTGGCGAGTCCGAACGCGTGGTTCGACAGCGCGTACTTCGTCTGGCCGGCGCAGTCCTTGCGGGTGCTCGCGGTGCACCGGAACACCCAGGTGCCGCCGTCGGTGATGACGTAGCCCTTCGCCTGGATCTCGGCGTAGAAGTGTTCGAACAGCGGTAGCGCTCCGGCGAACGAGCGCAGCTGGCCGACACGCATCGAGCCGATCGCGGCCTTGTTGGCGACGAGCTGCTGCTCGAACGAGGCGAGTGCGGGGCTGCCGTTGTAGCCCCAACCGAGCCACTTCCAGCCGGTCGGCGGGAACGTGCCGCCCGTGGTGCGTTGCACGCCCAGCTTGTCGGCCATCGCCTTGTCGACCGTGCCCGTCGCCGGCAGGCCCTTGGCGGTCTGGTACGCCTTCACGGCGGTGTAGGTCTGCGAGCCGAACTGACCGTCGGCGATGAGCGTGGCACCGTTCGTGTTCAGCGCCTGCTGCACCTTGGCCACGGTGGTGTCGTTGGCACCGATGGACAGGTTCACCCAGGCGACCACGGTGGGGTTCTGCGGTACGGGGAACGGTGCCACCGGCCATCCACGGGTCTCGGGCAGTCCTGCACCGGCCAGTAGCACGCAGTTCGCCACGAGCCCGCTGTCGGCCTGGGTCTGGGTGCAGCGCGGCGGCGAGGTGGGAGTGGTCCACGGTGCGGCAGCCGCCTGCACCGTCGTCGTGGTCGGCGAGGTGAACCCGCCCGTCGCCGTGAACACGGCGATCAGCAGCGGGAGCGCGAAACGACGACGCGGCACACGGAACATCACCTCTGTCGTCGGCAGGATCGCGCCCGCTCTTGACGAATTCCGGAATGAAGTCCGGTTCCGGGCGCGTTGTGAACGATGTGACCACAAAAGACTCCCAGGACGTCGCCTCCGTCGAGCGGTTCATCCCCGCGCCGCCCGAGGCCATCTTCGACCTTCTCGCCGACCCCTCCCGACACCAGGAGATCGACGGCTCCGGCACCGTGAAGGGCACGCCCGAGGGTTCGCAGCGTCTCGGCCTGGGCTCGACCTTCGGCATGGACATGAAGGCCGGGCTCGGCTACTCGATGTTCAACACCGTGGTCGAGTTCGAGGAGAACACGCGCATCGCCTGGCAGCCGCGACCGAAGCAGAAGATCGCCCGGTTTCTGGCCGGGGGCCGCATCTGGCGGTACGAACTCGAGCCGCGCGACGGCGGCACCCTGGTCCGTGAGAGCTGGGACATCCGTGAAGAGGCGCACCCGTTCGCCGTGCGCGCGATGCGTTCGAAGGTCATCGACTCGATGACCAAGACCCTCGAGCGCATCGAGCAGGTCGTCACCCCAACGTGATCACCAGGACGTTCGTGCCGAACGTGTGGGAAGGCGCGTGTCGCCGGCACGGTGCAGCCGTACCACTCCGTTCAGCTCGGCACCGAGCAACGCCACCATCGAGTGCAGACCCAGCCAGAACAGGAGGCCGATGACCGTGGCGAAGGTGCCGTAGATCGGTGACGCCCGGACGATCGCGCGGGTCATCAGCGTGGTGCCGATCAGCTGCAGCACCGTGAACGACAACCCGGCGAACACCGCGCCGGGCGCGAGTTGTCGCCACGCCGGTCGTCGGGTGCAGAGCCAGTGATACGTCGCGGCGAGCGTGAGCGTGTTGACGGCGATCGAACCGAGAAGGAGCAACACTCGGTTGCCCCACTGCACGCCGGTGGCGCTGACGAAGCCGCTGAGCACCGCCGTGGCCACCTGAGCGCCCCCGATGACCAGGATTGCGATGAGCGAACGAACGCGCACCTGCACCAGGCTGGGCCGCTCGTCGAGCGGCACGTCGTCGATGTCGTCGAGCGCCATCTGCAGCACGTTGAACGCCCTCAGACCTGCCCACAGTGCGGTGAGCAGACCGAAGATCAGCAGCGGCACGCTGCCCTGGAGCTGGTCCGGGTTCGCTTCCAACTCGGCGCCGACGAAGGGGAAGTTGGCGAGCGCCGTATCGATGATGCGCCGCTGCAGGTCGGGGTTTCCCTGCAGGATGAACCCGAGGATGGTGGTGAACACGAGCATCAGCGGGAACACCGAGAGGAACCCGTAGTGCGCGACCAGCGCGCTGTTGCGGCCGGTGCGGTGGATGCGGAACCGCTCCATCGCCAGGAGCAGGGTGTCGGTGAAGGGCCAGCGGCGGCGGAGGCTCGCCACATGACGGTGATCGGTCCAAGTCGCGCGTGCCATGGACCTGCTGTCCTCAGCCGGCCATCTGGGCGAGCTTCTTGCCGGCGAGGTCGTGGCCGAGCATCACCAGGACGGTGGCGTCGGCGAGGTTCTCGGTCGCTCCGGTGATCCAGGCGGGCGTGGTCATCGGCAGCACCTCGAGACCGCCCATCAGCCGGCTGATCGACTTCGCCACCGCTTCGCTGCCCTCGATCACGTAGATCTTGCTCACGTCCAGGTCTGCATCGATGCCGGCGCCGTTGGTGGCCTTGCGGGTGTCGAACCCCATCGCCTTCAGTTCGTCGGTGAGCAGGCCGGCGGCACCGTCGACTCCGGACGCGTTGGCGACCTTCACGACACCCGGCGTGGTGACGACGGGTTCGGTGGTCGTCGTCGGTGCAGCCGTGGTGGTGGGTGCAGCTGTGGTGGTGGGTGCTTCGGTCGTCGTCGGCTCGGTCGTCGAGGCGGCGGAGGCGGTGGAGGTGATGCTCCCACCGGACGAGGCGCTGTCGATGTCGCTGTTGCACGCGGCGAGTGCCATGGCGGCAGCTCCGGCGAGGAGTGCGGTGAGGCCGGCTCGGCGCGCGAACGAAGGCGGAGAGGCATGGGGGGTGCGCGTCACCCCAACAGCCTGACCGACCGGAGCACGCGACTCAAGTCCCCCCCTGCAAAGCTGTGCGGGTGATGATCCGCCACGCCCGCCGCGACGACGTCGGTGCGATCATCGCGATCGGTTCGGCGGGCGGTTCGCCCGATGCCGACGAGCGCCACCTCGACTTCGTCGCATCGCACGGGCGTCTGCTGGTCGCCCATGACGCCGCCGCCGTGAACGGGTTCTCCGGCAGCATCCTCGTCGGTGATGTCACCATGGTCACCGATCTGTTCGTGGACGAAGCCCATCGCGGGCGCGGCGTCGGCCGCCGATTGCTCGCCGCCGCGGTCGACGGTGCGTGGCGACGAATGACGTTCAGTTCCACGCATCCGGCTGCGTTGCCCACACACGCCGGCGTGGGCATGACCCCCCAATGGGATCTGCTCACGCTGCGCGGCGCTGCGTCGGGCCGTGGCGCGCCGCTGCCGGAGGGGTCGTGGCGGCACGATCGCCGCGATCTCGTCGAGTACTTCCGCAGCCGAGGAGCGACCGTGGGCTGCGACTTCGTGGTGTCCGCGGGGCCGATGGCGGTGGTCTGGCGGCTGGTCAGCGAGCAGCCGACGATCGATGCGGCGACGCTGATCGACTCCATCCCCGCGGGCACCGAGATCGAGTGGTCCGTTCCCGAGCCGCACCCGCTCACCCCGTGGTTGCTCGGGCGTGGCTTCACGATCGTCGACCGCGACGTGTGCTGTGCGACAGAAGGTGTGCACCTCGTCCCTCAGCTCGCTTCGGTGCACAGAGGATTGCTCTGACCGTGTACCGTCCGCTCGTGCGTCGCTGGGGGCCCCGCATCCTCACTCCATCCACCGTTGCGTGGGCCACCGTCAGCGGTGTCGTGTTGCTCCAACTCGTCCACTACGGCATGCCGTTCGGGGTCTGGGTCGAGAGCCTCGTGAAGGGCGTCCTCGCGGCGATGCTGGCCATTGGGCTGGCGCTCGTCTACCGCGCCAACCGGGTCGTCAACTTCGCCCAGGCCGAATTGGGCACGGTACCCACCGGCTTCGCGGCATCGTTCATCCTGTTCTGGAACTGGCCGTACTTCGTGGGGATGGGTGCGGGGCTGGTGCTCGCGCTCGTCCTCGGCATCGTCGTCGAGCTCGCGCTCATCCGCCGGTTCCGCACCGCACCGCGCATGGTCGTGACGGTCGCGACGCTCGGCATCACGCAGTTGCTCGTCGTGCTCGGCATCCTCATTCCGAGATGGTGGGGCAAGAACCTCGCCAGCGAACGGCTGGAACCACCGGTGGACTGGAAGTTCACCCCGACGTGGCAGTGGAGGTTCTGGCAGGCCGAGCCCGGTAGCTACATCCTCAATGCCAACCACCTGATCGCGCTCTTCGTCGGGCCGGCCTCCATCGCGTTCGTCGCCTGGTTCCTCAACCGCAGTCGGCTGGGCACGGCCATCCGCGCCAGCGCCGAGCGCACCGAACGAGCCGCCATGCTCGGCATCCCCGTCGCTCGGTTGAACACGCTCGTGTGGGCCATCGCCGCGGGACTGGCCTACCTGGCGCTGTTCATGCGCAGCGGCATCAGCGGTGTGCCACTCGGCTATGCCGCCGGCCTGCCGGCGCTGCTGGTGGCGCTGGCATCGCTCGTCATCGGCCGCCTCGAGCGGTTGCCCACCATCGCCTGTGCCGCGGTCGCATTCACGTTGCTCGAGTCCGGTGTGAACTGGAATGCCGAGTCGCCGTTCCTCGCCTACCCGATCATGGCGGGCGCGATGTTCGTGGCGCTGCTGGCGCAACGCTCCAGCACGCTCCGCCGCGACAGCGACGCGACGAGCAGTTGGCGCGGGGCCGAGCAGGTGCGCCCCATTCCTGCCTATCTCGCCAGTTGGGGTTGGGTGCCGACGGTGAGGTGGACGCTCATCGCCCTCGGCGTCCTCGGGGTGGTCACCGTGCCGATCCTGTTGGAGGTGGACCAGGTCATCAAGGCCACGGCGCTCATCGCGTTCGTCCTCGTCGGACTCTCGCTCGTGGTGCTCACCGGGTGGGCCGGGCAGATCTCGTTCGGGCAGATGGCCCTCGCCGGCATCGGCGCGGCGGTCAGCGCCACGCTCACCTGGCGGTGGCACGTCGACCTGTCGCTCACGCTCCTGCTCGGCGGTCTCGCCGGAGGCGCCGTGGCGTTCGTCGTCGGCCTCCCCGCCCTTCGCCTGCGTGGCCTCTACCTCGCCGTCACCACCTTCGCCGTCACCACCTTCGCCCTGTCGTTGGCCACCGAGTACTGGTTGCTCAACGATCGCTTCTTCTCGTGGTTCCCACCCGCCGAGACGGGTTTCCGCCGCGACCCGCTGTTCGGCACCATCGCGATCGACACTCCCACCCGCTTCTACGCCTACTCGGTCGTCGTCCTCACCCTCATCACGCTCGCACTTCGGGGCATTCGTCGGTCGCGTACCGGCCGCGTCATCGTCGCCATCCGCGAGAACGAGCGTGCCGCGCAGAGCTTCTCGGTGGGGCTCGTGCGAGCGAAGCTCACTGCGTTCGTCATCAGCGGCGTCATCGCCGGCATCGGCGGCGCGCTCCTCGCCCAAGGGAGCGAGAACTTCAGCGTCGCGACGTACACGACCGGCGAGAGCTTCAACGTCTTCATCAGCGCCGTGATCGGCGGACTGGGCATGCTCGGCGGAGCGTTCCTCGGTGCGCTGTACCTCCGTGGCACTCGCTGGTTCATCACCGACCCGGCATGGCAGCTGCTGTCCACCGGTGTCGGCGTGCTGTTCGTGTTGCTCGTGCTCCCGGGGGGTCTGGGCAGCCTGTGGGTGAAGCTGCGCGACCATGGCGTGCGTCTGCTCACCGGACATCGCGTCGACGAACCGCCGCCGGCGCCTGAGCCGGCCGTGGACCACGTTGTCGAGGTCGTCGCTGGTCACGAATCATCATCGATCCCGGAGAAGGAGCCCGCATGAGTGCGTGGCAACGTTTCCTCCGCGGGGTGGCCCATCCGATGGAGTGGCTGCGCGGCGTCTGTGGCGGCGAGGCCGCGTTCCCGCTCGTGGTGCTGTTCGGCCTGAACGCGGTCGACGAGTTGGACCGCACTGCGTTCGGCATCCTGCTCCCCAACATCCGTGACGAGTTCAACCTCGACAACACCGGCGCACTCAGCCTGGTGGCGTTGGCCTCGATCGCCGCACTCGCCCTACAGGTGCCCATCGCGCAGTACGCGGATCGGTCCAAGCGCGTGCCGCTCGCGGTGGTCGGGGCACTCGTGTGGGCGACGTTCAGTGGCCTCACCGGCTTGGCCACCGGCGTGGTCGTGCTCACCATCGCGCGCAGTGGCAGCTCGCTCGGCAAGGCCGTCATCGACCCCACGCACAACTCGCTGCTCGCCGATTACTACCCGATCGACTCGCGCAGCAAGGTGTTCAGCACCCACCGCGCGGCCAACGCCGTCGGGGCGTTCGTCGGCCCGCTCAGTGCGGGCATGCTGGCCTACTACTTCGGCTGGCGCGTGCCGTTCCTGGTGTTCGTCATCCCGACCGTGATCTTCGCGATCCTGGCGCTGCGGCTGAGCGAGCCGGTGCGTGGACGGTGGGAGCGGAAGGCGGCGGGCGCCTCCGACGACGTCATCAACACAGAGGAGCCCGTGCCGTCGTTCGCCGAGAGCTGGCGGACGGTGCAGAAGATCCACACGTTGCAGCGGCTGTGGTGGAGTCTGCCGTTCCTCGCCACGGCACTCATCGGTTTCGTCACCCTGGCGGCCCTGCTCTACGAGCAACAGTTCGGCCTCGACGAGCGCGGTCGCGGCGTGGCGGCGGCCATCGCCGAGCCGTTCGGTCTGGTGGGCCTGGTCATCGGCACCCGCTACATCACCAAGCACTTCATGGGCGACATGAAGGGCCTCATCAAGTTCCTCGCCAACATCGCTGTGCTCACGTCGATCGCGTCGATCGGGTTCGCCGTTGCCCCGAACGTGGTGGTCGCCGTCGCGCTGAACTGCGTCATCTCCGCCGCGCTCGCGGTCGTCGGCCCCGGCATCCTCGTGGCCCTCTCGCTGGCCATCCCGGCTCGAGCCCGGGCCACCGGCTTCAGCGTCGCCTCACTGTGGGTCATCCCCGGCCTGTTCATCCTGCCGATCATCGGCTGGATCAGCGGCCATCTCGGCATCCGCTGGGGCATGCTCGCCCTGGTGCCGCTGTTCGTCATCGGCAGCCTCATCCTGCGGTCGGCGAAGGACACCATCGACGCCGACATCGCCCAGGTGTGGCAGGCCTCCGCAGCCCGCAGCGAGGCCCTCTACCAACGTCGACAGGGGAAGGCCGACCTGCTCATCGTGCGCAACCTCGATGCCGGGTACACCGGTCGTCGGGTGCTGTTCGGCGTGGACATCGACGTGAAGGAAGGCGAGATCGTCGCGCTCCTCGGCACCAACGGCGCCGGAAAGAGCACGCTGCTGAAGTCGATCAGCGGCGTGGTCGAGGCCGACCGCGGCGCGGTCGTGCTCGACGGCCGCGACATCACTCACGCACCGCCCGACGAGATCGCAGCCTTTGGCGTCAGCCAGATGCCGGGCGGGCAGGGTGTGTTCGGTTCGCTCACCGTCGGCGAGAACCTCGAGCTCGCCGGGTGGACCCGCCGTCACGATCCCGACGGTATTGCTGCCGCCACCGAAGAGGTGCTGGTGTTGTTCCCCGTGCTGCGCGAGCGGCTCGATCGGTCGGCCGCCGACCTGAGCGGCGGGCAGCAACAGATGCTCGCGCTCGGCATGGCGCTGGTGGCCAAGCCGCGGGTGTTGCTCATCGACGAACTCTCGCTCGGGCTCGCCCCGGTCGTCGTCGGTCAACTGCTGCCGCTCGTACAGCGCATCGCCGCGGAGGGCACTGCCGTCATCCTCGTCGAACAGAGCGTCAACGTCGCGCTGGCGGTCGCCGAGCGCGCCTATTTCATGGAGCGTGGCACCATCCGCTTCAGCGGCCCCACGTCCGAACTGCTCGAACGCAAGGACCTGCTGCGGTCCGTGTTCCTCCTCGGCGCGGCCGAACCCGGTGTCACCGTCGCCCCCTCCGTCCCGCCGTCCGGTGAGCCGCTGCTGCAGGTGATCGAGCTGGTCAAGTCGTTCGGTGGTAATCGGGCGGTGAACATGGCCACGTTCGACGTGTTCGAACGCGAGATCGTCGGCATGATCGGTCCGAACGGGGCCGGCAAGACCACCATCTTCGACCTGGTGAGCGGCTTCGTCCCTCTCGACATGGGTCGAGTCCTGCTGGGTGGGCGTGAGATCGGCGAACTGCCGGCCGAACAGCGCGCGGCCGCAGGTCTCGGACGCAGCTTCCAGGACGCGCGGCTGTTTCCCGACATGACCGTCGAGGAGACGCTCGCCGTGTCGCTCGAGCGGTGGATCACCAACCGCAGCGCGATCGCGGCAGCAGTGCGGTGGCCGGCCGTGTTCGACGACGAGGAACGCACTGCGCTGCGAGTCGCCGAACTGATCGAGCTGATGCACCTGGGTGACTACCGGAACGCGTTCGTGCGCGAGCTCAGCACCGGGACAAGACGTGTCGTCGACCTGGCGTGCATCGCTGCGCACCGTCCGGTGATGGTGCTGCTCGACGAACCGTCGGGTGGCATCGCCCAACGCGAAGTGGAAGCGCTGGCGCCCGTGTTGCGGCGACTGCGCGACGAGATGGGTGCCAGCCTGCTGGTGATCGAACACGACATTCCGCTCGTGTCCTCGATCAGCGACCGACTGGTGGCGCTCGACCAGGGTGCGGTGCTGACGTCGGGTGCACCGTCCGACGTCCTCGCCCACCCTGACGTGATAGAGAGCTATCTGGGGAACAACACTGCGGCGAGAGCTCGCAGCGGACACGGGGAGTGAGCCATGCAGGCTGCCAGCGCATCGGGTGCATCGGGCGACGGCGGGAACAACCGCCAGATGAAGCGATGGGGGCCGATCGTCGGCGTGATCGTCGTCGTGCTCGTGGGGGTCGGCGTCATCGTCGCCACCCGCGGTGACGACGACGACACCACGGGCGGAGGCGACACCACCGAAGCCTCGACGCCGGGCACCGACTCGGACACCACCGTGCCCGGCACGGATCCGGACACGACCGACTCCGTGCCGTTGGGCGAGATCACCTTCCCGATGAGCTGGTCGCGAGCGGCCGACGAGGGCCTGACCGACCAGATCGAGTGGGGTGATCGCTGCGACACCGAGGTGGGTCGCATCGCGGTGCCCGACTTCTTCCGCCCGGAATGTTTCGCCCCGTTCGCCGGCGACAACGGTGGCGCCACCACCACGGGTGTCACCGCCGACGAGATCACCGTCGTGTACTACGAGGGCCCGAACCTCGACCCGGTCATCGCCTACGTCACCGATGCGATCGCGGTGGACGACACCAACGAGCAGCAGTTCGAGACGATGAAGAACATCGTCCGCTACTACGAGACGTACTACGAGCTCTACGGCCGCACGATCAACCTCGTCACGTACGAGGGAACCGGGATCGCCACCGACGAAGTCGCCGCTCGCGCCGACGCTGCGGCCATCGTGCAGAAGTACCAGCCGTTCGCCGTCCTCGGTGGACCGGCGCTCACCAGTGCGTTCGCCGACGAATTGGCCAAGAACAAGACGCTGTGCATCGGGTGCACCCCGGGGCAGCCGCCGGCGTTCTACACCGAGCGCGACCCCTACGTGTGGGGGCTGGCCGGCAGCGCCATCCAGAGCCGCACCCACGTGCTCGAATTCA
Organism: Acidimicrobiaceae bacterium; assembly: GCA_031413415.1. Classification (GTDB taxonomy): domain Bacteria; phylum Actinomycetota; class Acidimicrobiia; order Acidimicrobiales; family Ilumatobacteraceae; genus UBA668. The sequence continues at coordinate 1,829 of JANOET010000121.1, read as the reverse complement.
TCGGCAAGCAGCTCGTCGGCAAGAACGCCGAGCATGCGGGCGACGCACTGAAGGCCACGCCGCGCACGTTCGGCCTCGTCTATCTCGAGAGCAGCGGGGCATCGAAGGATCTGGCCGACAGCTTCGCCGCAGGCATGCAGGGGCTCGGCGCGCCATTCGCCGAGGTCGTGGCGTATCAACTCGACCCCGCCACGATCCAGCAGCAGGCCAGTCAGGTGATCACCAAGCTGAAGACCGCCGGGGTCACGACGATCGTCTTCTCCGGCGATCCGGTGGCACCCCGTGACTTCACCAAGGAAGCCACCGAGCAGGAGTACTTCCCCGAGTGGCTCGCCGCCGCGAGCGGACTGGTCGAGGTCACGGCGTTCGCGCGCACCTACGACCCGCAGCAGTGGGCGCACGCCTTCGGGGTCACCCAGGGTGCGGCACGGAGCATTCCCGAGAACAGCGGGCCCTTCGCCGACTACGTGTGGTTCAACGGCACCACGCCGCCGGCCGACGACTCCATCGGTGTGTTCGCCCCCAACCCGGCGCTGCTGTTCTTCGTGCTGCAGAACACAGGCCCGAACCTGACGCCCGAGTCGTTCCGCGACGCGCTGTTCGCCGCCGATGGAACCAGGCAGGCCATCAGCCAGCCGTACCTGTCGTACGGCGACAAGGGCTACTGGGGTGGCGTCCCCGACTATCAGGGCGTCGACGACGCCACGGCCATCTGGTGGGACCCCACGGCCACCGGCCCTGACGAGATCCGCAGGGTGAGCACGGGCATGTACCAGTTCGTCGAGGGTGGCAAGCGCTACCTCCCCGGTGAGTGGTCGACCGAGGACAGGATGTTCGATCCCGAGGGTGCGGTGCCCATCTACGACACCCCACCCCCCGGCGAGGAGCGCGGCGACTACGCCAGCCCCGCCGGCTGACGCTCAGCCGGACAGGGACCAGTCGATCTCCGGTTGGCCCGCTTCCTTCAGCGCGGCGTTCGTCGCGCTGAAGGGGCGGCTGCCGAAGAAACCCTGGTGCGCGCTCAACGGCGACGGGTGTGCCGATTCGAGGACGGTGTGTCGGGTGAGATCGATGAGCGACTTCTTCCGCCGCGCCGATGCGCCCCAGAGGAGGAACACCACCGGCTGCGGCTTGTCGTTGACGGCGGCCAGCACCTGGTCGGTGAACGTCTCCCACCCCTTGCCCTGATGTGAGGCGGCCTGGCCGGCCCGCACGGTGAGTGTCGCGTTGAGCAACAGCACACCCTGGCGCGCCCAGGCGTCGAGGTTGCCGTGCGCCGGTCGGGCCAGACCGAGATCGGCTTCGAGTTCTTTGTGGATGTTCTGCAGCGATGGCGGCACTGCCACGCCGTGCCGCACCGAGAAACACAGACCGTGCGCCTGGTTCGGCCCGTGATACGGGTCCTGACCGAGGATGACGACCCGTGTCGTGGCGTATGGGGTGAGGTGCAGCGCCGAGAAGACGTCGGGTTCAGGGGGAAAAACAGTGAAGCGGGCCCGCTCGCCCGCCACGAAGTCCTGCAGATTGTGCCAGTACGGCTTGGCGAATTCGCCACGCAGTACCGGGTTCCAGTCCGTGGTCGGCACCTCCACAGTATGGAGGTGCCGACCCGGTCAGGAGAAGTGGGATCAGCCCTTGCCGCTGTTGCCGCTGTCGTCGTCGTCGACGGACGTGCTCGTGGCGTCGTCGTCCTCGTCCTCGTCGTCGATGGTGCTCGAGGTGTTGTCGTCGTCCTCGTCCTCGTCGTCGTCGACGCTGCTCGAGGTGTTGTCGTCGTCCTCGTCGTCGTCGTCGACGCTGCTCGAGGTGGCATCGTCGTCATCGTCGTC
>JANOET010000120.1:0-9968 GCA_031413415.1 Acidimicrobiaceae bacterium | reverse complement strand
GCCGAATTTCTTCCGATCCGACCCATCCACGGGGCGGGCTGCGACGAAGAAGGAGCGTCACTCGCTTTGAGTGCTAAATCCACACTTCTGAACCACGGAGACCACCCATGAAGCGCAAGTTCCTCGCAGTTCTGGGCCTCGGCCTGACCGCTGCCCTCGCCATTCCGGCCGTCGCCCCCGCATCGGCCTCCACCAAGCCGACCCTCGCCCAGATCCTGCTGTCCGACAGCAAGTGGGACGCGAAGAACGGCTTCGACTCGAACCCCTACGACCTCGACATCGTCACCCAGGCGGTACTGCTGTTCCCCGACCTCACTGCGGCAGCCAGCGACCCGACGGCCAACTTGACCGTGTTCCTGCCCACCGACTTCGCGTTCCGTCAGCTCGTGCGTGACCTCACCGGCAAGACCGTCTACAAGGAGAGCGAAGTCTTCAACGCCGTCGCCGGCCTCGGCGTCGACACCGTCAAGGCCGTGCTGATGTACCACATCATCGGCGGCGCCCGCATCGACTACGCCACCGCTCTGAAGGCCGACGGCGCCGAGCTGACGACGCTCGGAGGCGGCATCATCACTGTCGATGTGCAGGGCAAGTACTTCAAGCGAGTCGTGCTGGTCGACAACGACCCGGACCTGCGTGACCCGAAGGTCATCCTCGCCAACATCCGTGCTTCGAACGGCATCGCCCACGTGATCGACCGGGTGCTGCTGCCCATCGACGTCTGACCGTCGTACTCCCCTACGACCGCCGCACGCGGACCCCGACACGTTCGGGGTCCGCGTGTCGCTGTTTTGGTCTCGAGCCGATAGGAGTGCAGTCGGCGACTTCCCCCCGCACCACAGCGACGACCTCCTGGTCGTCCGTTTCGTCAAGGAGTCACCATGTCCCGTCTGTCCCGCACCGCTGGGCGCGTCACCCTCGCTGTCGGCGTCGCCACCGCCGCACTGGCGGCTGCCGTCGTACCGGGCACCGTCCAGGCCAGCCCCACCGTCCCCGCACCGCCCCGCCCCACCCTGCCCGTGCCTCCCCGCCCCACCCTGCCAACTCCCCCCCGCCCCACCCTGCCAACTCCCACCATCGCCCTCGTGCTCGCGCCGTACGTCGGCGGCTTCGACAACAACAACAACAACTTCAACATCGCCACCCACGTGCTGCTGCAGTTCCCTGATCTGGCGCTCGCCACCGCCAAGCCGGGCAACACCACGGTGTTCCTGCCCACCGACTACGCGTTTCGCGCACTCGTGAAGTCCCTCACCGGCAGGGTGGTGGTGCCCGAGGCGAAGGTCTTCCAAGCAATCCACAAGCTCGGCCTGACCCGTCTCGGTGCCATCCTGCGAACCCACGTCGTGAAGGGAATTCGGCTCACGTACGCACAGCTGCTGCGGTCGCACGGCAAGGTGCTCACCACGTGGCACGGCAGCAAGATCACGGTGGAGGTGCGCCAGGCCCCGCGGCGCGCCGTGGTGTTGCACGACGGCGCGCCGGCGCTGCCCGATGCGAAGATCATCAACGCCAACGTGATGGCATCGAACGGCATCATCCACATCATCGACCGGGTGATGCTGCCCTCGAACCGCTAGAGATCCGGCTCCGCCAGCACCGCGCCAGGGCGCTCATCTCGGCCCGGCGCGGTGCTGGTCTCGCCGCGCGACCACACGCGAATCGGCCCGGCTGCCCAACCCGCCCGTTCGGTAGCCTGGCTGGACTATGGCGAACATCCCTGACAAGCCGTCGCTCGACGGTATCGAGACACGCTGGATGCAGCGGTGGGAAGCCGATGGCACCTACCGCTTCGATCGTGCTGCGGGCCGCGACGAGGTATTCGCGATCGACACCCCGCCGCCCACCGTCAGCGGTTCGCTCCACATCGGACACGTGTTCAGCTACACCCACACCGACACGTTGGCCCGCTTCCAACGCATGCGCGGCAAGCAGGTCTTCTACCCCATCGGTTGGGACGACAACGGCCTGGCCACCGAGCGCCGGGTGCAGAACGTCACCGGCGTTCGCTGCGATCCGTCCCTGGCCCACGATCCCGACTTCGCCGCGCCGTTCAGGGGCGACGTCCCGAAGGACCACCGCGCCATCCCGGTGAGTCGACCGAACTTCGTCGAGTTGTGCCGCGAGATCACCCATCTCGACGAGCAGGTCTTCGAAGCGTTGTTCCGCCGACTCGGCCTCAGCGTCGACTGGTCGCTGCTCTACACCACCATCGGCGAACGCGCCCGCCGCGTCAGCCAGCGAGCGTTCCTGCGCAACCTCGAGCGGGGTGAGGCCTACCAGCAGGACGCACCGACGCTCTACGACATCGACGAGCGCACCGCAGTCGCCCAGGCCGAGATGGAAGACCGCGAGATGCCGGGGGCGTATCACCAGGTTGCGTTCCACCGCACCGATGGTGGCGGCGACCTCGTCATCGACACCACTCGCCCCGAACTGCTCGCCAGTTGCGTGGCAATGGTCGCGCACCCCGACGACGAGCGCTTCATGCCGTTCTTCGGCACCACCGTGCGCACCCCGATCTTCCACGTCGAGGTCCCCGTGCTCGCCCACCACCTGGCCGACCCCGAGAAGGGCACGGGCATCGCGATGATCTGCACCTTCGGCGACGTCACCGACGTCACCTGGTGGCGCGAGCTGAACCTTCCGTCGAGGGCCCTCATCGGGTTCGACGGTCGGTTCGCCGCCGACTGCCCGGCATGGATCATCGCCCCCGAGGGCCAGGAGGCCTACGCGCACATCGCCGGTCTGGCACCGAAGCAGGCGCAGAGGAAGATGGTCGAGTTGCTGCAGGCATCCGGCGAGATGCTCGGCGATGCGCGGCCCATCACCCACCCCGTGAAGTTCTACGAGCGTGGCTCACGTCCGCTCGAGATCGTCGCCACGCGCCAGTGGTACATCCGCAATGGCGGCCGCGACACCGAATTGCGCGATGCCCTCGTCGAGCGCGGCAACGATCTCACCTGGCACCCCGGGTACATGCAGCACCGCTACGAGAACTGGGTCGGCGGCCTGAACGGCGACTGGCTCGTCAGCCGCCAACGCTTCTTCGGCGTGCCCATTCCGCTGTGGTACCGGCTCGACGCCGAGGGCCTGCCGTTGTACGACCAGGTTCTCGTCCCCACCGTCGACCAGCTGCCGGTCGACCCCAGCACCGACTGCCCCGCCGGGTTCACCAACGACCAGCGCAGTGCGCCGGGCGGGTTCGTCGGCGACCCCGACGTCATGGACACCTGGGCCACGTCGTCACTGACGCCGCACATCGCCGGTGCCTGGGAGGAGGACGATTCGCTGTTCGACCGAGTCTTCCCCTACGACGTCCGCCCGCAGGGCCACGACATCATCCGCACCTGGCTGTTCGCCACCATGGTCCGCAGCCATCACGAGCACGGCCGGGCTCCGTGGCGCCACGCTGCGCTCAGCGGCTGGATCCTCGACCCGGACCGCAAGAAGATGTCGAAGAGCAAGGGCAACGTGGTCACCCCGATGCACCTGCTCGAGCAGTACGGCACCGATGCCATCCGCTACTGGTCCGCGAGCGGCCGGCCGGGGGTCGACACGGCGCTCGACGAAGGTCAGATGAAGATCGGCCGCAAGCTCGCGACCAAGCTGCTGAACGCGACGAAGTTCGTGCTCAGCTTCGGTGAGCCGCCCACCACCGCAGCACCCACCGAAGCCATCGACCTCGCCATGCTCGCCCGGCTCGACCAGGTCGTCACCGACGCCACGACAGCGTTCGAGGGATTCGACTATGCCCGCGCGCTCGAACTCGTCGAGGGCTTCTTCTGGTGGTTCTGCGACGACTACGTCGAGCTCGTCAAGGGCCGCGCCTACAACGGACACGACGAGGCACCTCGCGACAGCGCGCTCGCCGCGCTGCGCACTGCGCTGCACACGGTCCACCGCCTGTTCGCACCCTTCCTGCCGTTCGTGACCGACGAGGTGTGGAGCTGGTGGCAATCCGGTTCGGTCCATGCGCAGACATGGCCGATCGCCGGCAGCCACGGCGACGCCTCGATGCTCGAGCCCGTCGGTGAGGTGCTGGCGGCAATCCGTCGTGCCAAGACCGAGGCCAAGGCGAGCCAGAAGGCGGCTGTGTCACTCGCGGTCGTCGGCGGTCCGGCGGCAGTGCTGCCGCTGGTGCAGTCGGCCGAGCTCGACCTGCGCAACGCCGGCTCCATCGCCGAGGTCCAGTGGTTCGTGGCCGACGACCTGTCGGCAACGGTCTCCCTCGCGCCCGCCGACGCCTGACCGCGGACTGGCAGAACCGAGCCGGGCAGGCGGTCACTCCTGCGGAGCGGGGCCCGTGGTGTTCACGTGCACCACCGGCGCCGCCAACGACGGCCCCACCAGCGAACCGGCCTCGAACGCCTGCAGCGCGAGCAGTCGCCACCGCCGGCGAACCCCGTCGTGGGCACCGGCCATCGTGCCGACGACCAGCCGGTAGACGAGGCGGTCGTCGGTGACGTTGATGACTCCGACGGCCCGCGGGTCGCCAACCAGTTGCGGCGCCGCCTCGGGGTCGGCGATCAGCGCGGTGCACAACGCCGCACCCGCTGCGTCGAGGTCGGCCAACGACGTGGACCGCGACACCTCGATGTCGAGCACGGCCATCGAGTCCTTCGACAGATTCGCAACCCGCAGCACGCCGCCGTGGGGGACGTGCCAGATGCCGCCCTGGCCATCGCGCAACCGAACGGCGCGCAACGTGATGCGTTCGACGGTGCCCGTGGCATGGCCGACGTCGACGACGTCGCCGACGCCGTACTGATCCTCGGACAGCACGAACAGTCCGCTGATGACGTCGCGCACCAGTTGCTGCGCACCGAACGCCACGGCGCCGCCGACGACCGTGGCGGTGGCGACGAAGGCGCCGATGTTGATGCCCATCTCGCCGATGATCGTGATCACGGCGACGGTCCAGATGACGCCGATCAGAGCGCCGCGGAGCGCGCCGGCGAGGGCCCGCTGACGTCCTTCGGCCCGGGCTGGGTCAACGCCTGGCAGCCCGATGGTCCGCTTGACGAAACGTCGAACGGCCCGCTGCACCAGCAACGTCAGAACGTACGCGACCAGCAGTGCGAACGCGACCCGAACTGGAATCCACAGATGCGAGTTCTCGAGCTTCTGCACCCAGTCGGGGGGATCTTCTGCGAACACAGACGCGACGATAACCCGGCCCGGAAGCGCACTATCCTTTCCATCGCAATGGAGACCCCCACCCCCGATCAGCCGGCACACTTCCAGCCGCGTCACACCACCGCGCAGAAAGTCGTGCTCGGTGTGAACATCGCGCTGGTCGTCGCCTGCCTGTTCGGTGCGGTCGGGCTGTTGTGGGGCAAGCAACAACTCGACAACCGACTACAGACAGCCAAGGCCGAGATCGTCACCACCTTGCCCACTGTCCCCAACATCTCGCAGACGACGTTGCCCAACGCGGGCAGCACCACGCCGGGCACATTCCCGCTCGCGGACCCGGGGGCCCAGAACTTCCTCATCACCGGCAGCGACGCCAACGCGTGTGTCAGTCCCGGCTCTCCATGGGCCAACGCGGCCGATCAGGCGCGAGAGAACATCGGCAACCGCAGTGACACCATCATGGTCCTTCGCGTCGACCCCGACACTCGCCAGGCCGCCGTGCTCTCGTTCCCACGCGACCTGTGGGTGAAGATCCCCGGCAAGGCCAAGCAGCGCATCAACACGGCCTACGTGCGCGACGACTACTCGCTGCTCGCGCAAACCCTGTACGACAACTTCAACGTCAAGGTCGATCACTACCTGCAGGTCGACTTCTGCGCCTTCAAGCGCATCGTCGATGCCGTCGGCGGTGTCGCCGTTCCGTTCGACACGCCCATCAAGGACAAGTACGTCGGCATCAACATCACCGAGGCCGGTTGCCACGTGTTCAGTGGCGACGAGGCGTTGGCCTACGTGCGCTCTCGTCACCTCAGGTGGGTCGACGAGAACGGCGACTCCTTCGAGGACCGGGCCAGCGACTTCGGCCGCATCTCACGACAGCAGGACTTCCTGCGCCGTGTGCTGCAGACGGCGTTGAAGAAGGGCCTGTTCGACCCTGCGGTCGCGCAGGCGCTGATCACGTCGCTGCAGACCGAGATCGTCACCGAGCAGGGCTTCACCGTCACCGACATGATGCGCTTCGCCGGCGTCATGCGCGACGTGGACCCGGCGGGAATCCAGCAGTACCAGATCGAGGTCAAGGGCATCACCGTCAGCCGCAACGCGGTGCTGCAGCCGTTGCTCGATGGCGACAACATGAAGGCCATTCTGGCCATCTTCCAGGGCCTGGCACCGTTGGCCGGCGCACCGTCGCAGGTGTTCGGCACCACGACGACCACCACCGAGCCAGGTGCGACGACGTCGTCGGGCGCCACGACCACGACGGTCCAGGGCGGCACGGGGAACGCCCCGACCACCACCGTGTCCGAGAGCACCACGACGGTGGTCGGCCCGCAGCAGATCGTCAAGGGCGACATCCTGCCCTCGGTCGGCGTCACCTGCTGAGTTCGCTCACGTTCGGTCGAGTGCCCTCGCGAGCGCTTCCGCGACCTGCGAGGGGCCGCTGACCGTGGTGATGCGGGCGCCCACTCGCAACGCGAACTCCTGCGCCTCCTCGTCGTCGGACTCGGGGGCGATGACGACGATCTCGTCGAGCCCGCGGGCGGCGGCGACCGGGTCACCGTCGACGGTGGAACGGCAATCGCTGAGGACGATGGTGATCTTGCGGCCGGCGCGGCTGCGGGCCAACTGCACACCGGCGAGCTGAAGAGCCCCGGCCAGGTCCGTGGTTCCGTAGCCGCGCAGCGACAACAGATCGGTGACCACCAGGTCGCTGGGTTTCGGTGTGGTCTGCCCCTTCGCCACGACGACGTCCTTCCCGAACGCGAGCACGCTGTAGTCCTGTGGCGACCGGTTCGCCACAGCTGCGGCGGCGAGTGCCGCCGTCGCGAGCGGCTTCCCACCCATCGAGCCACTCCGATCGACCAGCAGACACAATGCGGTCTCGGGCTTCACCCAACCACGCACCCGTAAACGCTCGGGATCGACGACCCCGCCCCGCCCCTCGATGATCGCGTCGATGCTCGCGTCGATGTCGATGTCGCCGCCATCGGGCCGGTAGCGCTGCTCGCGCAGCGTGCCGATGCCGCGCGGCTTCACCGGGCCACGACGGGCCAGGTCGAGGAACAGCTTCCCCGCCAGCCGTCGGGCCAGGGCGCGCAGCTTCTCGTCGGTCGCGCCGACCAGGTCGGCGAGCATGGCCAGCGTCTCGTCGGGGTCGTCACGCAGGCCCGCATCGAGGGCCTCCTCGTCGAGTTGGCCGACCTCGGGCGACACCTGCTCGAACCTCGGGTTGCGTGCGAGGTCCCTCCGAGAGGTGGTGCGCTTCCGGCTCTTGGCCACCTCTGCATCGGCCTCGTCGCCCTCCTTCATGGAAGGCGGCGGGTTCATCCCCCGCTGCTGGCCCCCATCGGGGCTGGGGCTTTTCCCGCTCCGTCGCCTTCTGCCGTGTCGGAGGGAGCCGGCTCGGCGAACACCTCGTTCCACAGTTCGGTGACGATGCTCTCGGGGCTGCGGGTGCAGCCCTCGCGCAGTCGCAACCGACCGCTGAGCGCCACCAGCGCTGCATCGAGACCGACCGCGTCGTCGGTCACCTGAGCCGCGCGCAACTTGGACAGCGACGCGGCGACCGCGACCGTGTCGATGGCACCCCGCACGGACGACCCGATCCGGACGTCGCCGTGCACGCGGGTGCGGCGGACGACCTCGACCACCCGGCGCAGCCACACGGCGTCGACCGCTGTCGACGGCAGCGCACTGCGCACGATCGATGCTTCGTCGGGCGCGTCCTGGTAGTCGACCGAGAGGCGGCACACACGGTCGTACACGGCGCTGCTGATACGCGCCGTGCCGATGGCGTCGAACGGGTTCATCGCTGCGACCAGGCGGAATCCTCCGGCTGCGCCGACGCGGCCGAGGCGCGGCACGTGCAGCTCGCGTTCGCTCATCACCGTGATGAGCACGTTGAGCGTCTCCTCGGGAATGCGGTTGATCTCCTCCACGTACAGCAGCGAGCCGTCACGCATCGCCGTGACCAACGGACCGTCCACGAACACCTCTGGGTCGTAGCCGTCGGTGAGTACGCGAGCCGGGTCGAAGTGGCCGATCAGGCGGGCCGGAGTGAGCTCGGCATTGCCCTCGACGAACTCGAAGCCGAGACCCAACTCGTCGGCGACCGCGCGCAGCAGCGTGCTCTTGCCCGTACCGGGAGGGCCCTCGAGCAACACGTGTCGATCCGCCGCAAGAGCGGCGACGACCAGCTCGATCTCGCGAGCGCGTCCGACCACACGGGAGTGGACCCGCGTGACCAGACCGGAGTGGTCGCCCTCGTTCACCGGCGCAGCGCTCACTCGTACACGATCACGCCACGGATGTTGTGTCCCTGGCGCATTGCCTCGTAGCCCTCGTTGATCTGATCGAGGGTGTAGCGGCGGGTGATGAGCTCGTCGAGCTTCAGCTGACCTTCGCGATACAGCGACAGCAGGTTCGGGATGTCGCTGCGCGGGTTCAGCGAGCCGAAGACGGTGCCCTTGATCTCCTTGTTGTACATCGCCAACTCGAACAGGTTCACGGAACTCTCGGTCTGCGTGATGGGCGCCACTGCCGTGACGACGATGGTGCCGCCCTTGCCGGCCAGCGCCGTGCCCAGTTGCATGAGGTGGCCGTACATCACACCCGGCGTCATGATGACCTTGTCGGCCATCTGCCCGTCGGTGAGCTCGGTGACCGCCGGGAACGCTTCCTCCATGGAGGCGAACGTGTGCGTCGCACCCATCTCCATGGCCTTCTCGCGCTTGAACTCCACGGGGTCCACGGCGATGACACGCTTCGCCCCGGCCATGGCCGCACCCTGCACCGCGTTGATACCGATGCCACCGATGCCCACGACCACCACGGTGTCGCCGGGGCGGACGTCGGCCCGCTTGGTGGCCGAGCCCCAGCCCGTGGCGACCCCGCAGCTGACCAGCGCCACCGCCTCGAGCGGCAGGTCGGCGTCGACCTTGATGACCGATGTCTCGGACACGCAGCTGTACTCGGCGAACGTACCGAGCTTGGTCATCATCGTGACGGCCTCGCCGTTCACCCAGTGCCGCACGGCGCCGTCGGAGATCTGGCCCCTGCTGAGCGCGCCCGCGCCGGCGTCGCACAGGTTCTGCCGGCCGCTGCTGCAGTACCGGCACCGCCCACACGACGGAATGAAGCTGGCCGACACGTGATCGCCGACCGCGACGCTGGTGACACCGGGACCGACTTCGACGATCACGCCGGCGCCCTCGTGGCCGGCGATCACCGGGAAGAATGGCGGCATGCCGGCGGCTTCCAACATCTCGGCGGGCGGCACCATGTCGCCGGTGACGAAGTGCTCGTCGCTGTGGCACAGGCCGGCGACGCTCCATTTGACGAGGACCTCGCCTGCGACCGGCGGGTCGACGGTGAGCTCTTCGATCTGCCACTGCTGGCCCACTCCGTGCAACACGGCTGCTCGACACTTCATCGCACTCCCCCCACGGTCACGCCTCGATGTACGGGCGCATGATAACGAAAGGGCGCCCGGGCAGTGGTGCCCGAGCGCCCTTCGAGAGGAACTGTCAGTGCTCGTAGACGAGCACGCCGCGGATGTTCTCGCCGGCGTTCATCGCGGCGTAGCCGTCGTTGATGCCTTCGATCGGGTAGGTCTTGGTGACCAGTCCGTCGAGGTCGAGCTGGCCCTGCGAGTACAGCTCGAGCAGGCGCGGGATGTCCTTGCGCGGGTTGCCCGAGCCGAACAGCGAGCCAATGAGCTGCTTCTCCATCACCGTCAGGAAGATGGCCGGGATGGCGATGCTGGTCTCGCCAACCGGGTGGATGTTCGTGACCACGATCTTGCTGCGCTTGCCGCCCAGCCAGAACGC
>JANOET010000119.1:0-2464 GCA_031413415.1 Acidimicrobiaceae bacterium | reverse complement strand
CCGGATCTCGTCCTCCACCCGCTCCCGATTCGCGGCGTAGATGGTGTCGGGGTCGTCGTAACCCACACCGAGATCGTAGACCCCGCCGCCAGCATCAAGAAACGCCCAAATCACTCACCAAACTGCCCGCACGCGCCGATGAAACCGTGAGCGGATGCACGGCATGTGTCCACTCCCCGAGCGAGGACACAGGGCGTGAGGATGAAGCCCCGCAACAGCGGACAGCACGACGGCAAGCGGCATTCGCCGCGCTTCGCCACCGTCGGGTTGTTGCTCGTCGGTCTGGCAATTCCCGTCGGTCAGACCGAAGCCGCGGCGGCAACCATCCCCACGCCCGTCCTCGCACCGGGCGACCCCAGCGTGTCGGGCCCCGCCGCCATCGAGGCACTCGGGGATCAGCTCGACGAGGTGGCCGCCGCCAACGACCTGACGGCGACGGAACTGACCCAGGAGCTGCTCGCCGACGACACGCTGCAGGTCGACCCATCCGACCGCCTGCTCTACGTCGAGGACGCGTTCGTCGGACCGGTCCTCGACGCGCCGACCGCCGACCCCACCGGCTATTGGGGCACGTCGGCCACCTCCGGCCTGACCGAGGCCCAGGTGTTCAACCTGTCGTCGCGGCCGTCGTCGACCAAGACCGTGCTCCTCGACTTCGACGGCCACGTCACCACCGGCACCGTGTGGAACAACAGCTTCGGGCCCACCATCACCACCCCGGCATTCTCGACCGACGCGACGCCCGCGTTCACGCAGGACGAGATCAACCGCATGGCCATCGCCTGGGCATCGGTCGCCGAGTCGTACGCCGCGTTCGACGTGAACGTCACCACCAAGGACCCCGGCGTCGACGCACTGCGCCGGCTCACCGTGGGCGACACCGCGTACGGCATCCGCGTCGTCATCGGCCAGAACACCTGGTACTCGAACGCCGGCGGCGTGGCGTACCTGGGCTCGTTCAGCTGGAACAGCGACACCCCCGCCTTCGTGTTCTCCAACGGCGTCGCCAACGTGGGCAAGTGGATGGGCGACGCCGCGGCGCACGAGGTCGGCCACGCGTTCAGCCTCTACCACGACGGCGCCGACGCCGGCCCCGGCGGAGTGCCCGCCGCCACCGGCTACTACTACGGCCAGGGCACGTGGGCCCCGATCATGGGCGTCGGCTACAACCGCACGACGGCCCAATGGTCCAAGGGCGAGTACCTCTACGCCAACAACGACGAGGACGACCTGGCGATCATCGCATCGACCGCGCCCTACGTCACCGACTCGGAGGGCAGCCCCGGGATTCCCGTCGCCCTGGGCGCCCTGCCGACGTCGACGGGTGGCGTCATCGCCACCCGTTCCGACGTCGACGCATTCTCGATCACCACCGGCGGCACGTTCACGGCCACCCTCACCAACCGCGCCCCGAACCCCACGCTCGATGCTTCGGTGACCGTGCGCAACGCGGCCGGCACCGTGGTCGCCACCGGCGACCCTGCGGGTATCGCCACCGTCACGGTCAGCTACACCGGACCCGCCGGTACCTACACGATCAGCGTCGACGGCATGTCGTACCTGAACCCGTCGACCACCGGCTACAGCGACTACGGCAGCATCGGCGCCTATTCGCTGAGCGTCACCGGCACCAACCCGCCCGTCGTCGTCCCGCACGCACCGACCGCGACGCTCACCGCCTCGGCCTCCACCGGCACCGCACCCGCCACGATCGGCCTCACCGTCGCCGCCGCCGACGCCGACGGCGACCAACTCACGTACTCGTGGGACTTCGGTGACGGCACCACTTCGGGCGGCTTCGTCGCCACCACCCAGTTCGACCACGTGTACGCCAACGCAGGCACCTACGGCGCGAGTGTGACCGTGAAGGACCCGGGCGGCCTCGCCACCGTCGCCAGCACCACCATCACGATCGAGGCCCCCGCCGACCCGTCGGCCCCGACCGCCGTCGCCGCCGCCTCGACCGCCCTCGCCGTCGCTCCGGCAATCATCGTCTTCAACGGCGTCGACAGCGCCGACCCGCAGGCTCGCCCCCTGACCTACGGGTGGGACTTCGGTGATGGCACCGCCAGCGCCGACCAGAACCCGGCGAAGACGTTCACCACGGCCGGCGCCTACACGGTGACGCTCACCGTCGCCAACGACCTGGGTCTGCAGGACAGCACGTCACTCGCGATCGAGGTGACCCCCAACCAGGCACCTCGCATCGTCGCTGGCGTCACGCCGTCGACGGGCTTCGCGCCGTTGATCGTGCGATTCTCGTCGGCCGGCTCGTACGACCCCGAACGGGGCGCGCTGAGCTACCTGTGGAACTTCGGCGAAGGTCACGCGTCGACGCTGGCCAACCCGTCGATCACGTACCGCGTGGCAGGCCGGTACACCGCCTCGCTGACCGTCACCGACCTGGTCGGCCAGCGGACCACGAGGGCCTTCATCATCGTGGTGAAGGCGCCCGTCCGCCTGA
>JANOET010000118.1:0-4535 GCA_031413415.1 Acidimicrobiaceae bacterium | reverse complement strand
GCTGCATCGCCACCACTCCCGCGAAGCGGTTGGTGTTCCTCAACGGTCATGGCGGCAACAGTGCGCTGCTGAACGTCGCGAACCGCGAGCTGCGCCTCGCGCACGGGCTGATGACATTCCTCACGCACCCCGGTGTGCCTGCCGACCAGGGCGGCAGCTCGCCTGCCGACGAGCTGGGCATGGGCGTGCACGGCGGCACCGAGGAGACTGCCATCATGCTGCATCTCGCCGGCCACCTCGTCGACATGTCGAAGGCCGAGCGGCGCGTTCCGGAATCGATGGCGCAGAACAAGTACGTGCGGTTCGGCGGCAGGGTGAGCTTCGGGTGGATGTCGAACGACTTCTTCACCGATGGCTACATCGGCGATCCCACGGCTGCCACGGCCGAGCTCGGCCGACAGTTGTTCGATGGTTCGGTGCAGGCGTTCGGCGACGCATTGCGCGAGATCAGCACGTTCAACTACGGACGACCTGCGTGACCACTCCTGCGGACCTGCGCGTCGACATCGACCGGCTCTGGAGTCGGCTCGCCGCCCTCGGCGACATCGGCGCGGTGCACGGACCGAACGGCGAGAAGGGCAATGCCCGGCTCGCGCTCAGCGACGCCGACCGCGACGGACGCGACGTCGTCGTCGGCTGGATGCACGACCTCGGCCTGTCCGTGGTGATCGACGCGGTGGGCAACGTCATCGGGACCCGCGCCGGTGCCGACCCCACCGCGGCGCCCGTGATGGTTGGGTCGCACATCGACACCGTGCGCACCGGAGGCTGGTTCGACGGCAACCTCGGTGTGCTCGCCGGGCTCGAAGTGGTCGAGACATTCGAACAGCACGGCATCGCGACGAAGCACCCCATCAGCGTCGCTTTCTTCACCAATGAAGAGGGTGCCCGCTTCCAACCCGACATGCTGGGCAGCCTCGTGTACGTCGGCGGCATGGGTCTGGAGGACGCACTCGACGTGCGTGCCGCCGACGACGGCGCACGGCTGGGCGACGAGCTCGCTCGGATCGGCTATTCCGGCAGCACGCCGTGTCCGATGGCAACGGCGCCGCACGCCTTCGTCGAGTTGCACATCGAGCAGGGACCGGTACTCGAGGACGAGGGTGTCACCATCGGCGCCGTGACCGGGGTGCAGGGCATCTCGTGGACCGAGTTGACCATCACCGGTCAGTCGGCGCACGCGGGCACCATGCCCATGCGGCTGCGAAAGGATCCCGGCTACGTCGCGGCGGCGATCATCGCCGGCGTGCGAGCGATCGCCGTCGAGATGGGCGGCACTCAGGTGGCCACGGTCGGCAGGTGCGAGTTCAGCCCGAACCTGGTGAACGTGGTGCCATCGAGCGTCACGATGACCGTCGACCTGCGCAACACCGACGAGTGGATGCTGCAGCAGGCCGAGGTGGTGTTCGCCGCGCTGTGCGAGCAGCTGGCTGCCGAAGAGGGCGTCAGCATCGAGCGCCGCACGCTGGCCCGGTTCGAACCCGTCGTGTTCGATCCGGCGATGATCGACCTGGTCGAGCGCACGGCCCGGCGGTTGGGCCACTCCACGATGCGGATGCCCAGCGGTGCCGGACACGACGCGCAGATGCTGGCCCGCGTGTGCCCCACGTCGATGGTCTTCGTGCCCAGCGTGAACGGGCTGTCGCACAACATCGCCGAGTACACCACGCCCGCCGACATCGCGGCCGGTGCCGATGTGTTGCTCCACGTGGTGCTCGACGCAGCCGTCGTGGTGTGACCGTGTCCGCGTCGTTCGATCTCGTCACCCTCGACTCGCCCACGCCCGACACAGCTGCAGCGTTCTGGTGCGCCGCCCTGTCGCTGCACGAGACCGAGCGCACTGCGACCGCCTCGTCACGAGGCGTACGGCAGCATCGTCAACCTCGCCGATCCCGATGGCAATGCCTTCGACCTGTGCGCGTATCGCTGACTGGTAGACCTGCTCCATGGGCGTGCTGATCGACAATCCGCTCCTGCTCCTCTTCCTCGTGGTGGGGGTGGGCGCAGCACTCGGCCAGGTGAGGGTGAAGGGCATCGCGCTCGGTCCGGCGGCGGCGCTCTTCGTCGGCCTCGCGGTCAGCGCCGCCGATGAGCGACTGGCGAACACGCCGCCGATCGTGCCGCAGATCGGCCTGGCGCTGTTCATCTACACCGTCGGCCTGGCCAGTGGTCCGTCGTTCATCGACGAGTTGAGGCGAGGCGGTGCCAAAGTGCTGGTCGGGGTCACCGCGCTGCTCGGGATCATCGCGCTCGCGGTGGTCGGCGTCGCTGGTGCGTTCGACCTCGACCACGGTGCCCGCTCGGGCCTGTTCGCCGGCACGCTCACGAACACGCCGGCGCTGTCGGCAGCCATCAGTTCGTTGGGCGACAAGGTCACCGACGGCTCGGTCATCGACCCCGTCATCGGCTACTCGCTCGCGTACCCGCTCGGTGTGCTCACCATGCTGCTCGCCGCATCGTGGTCGTTGCGCAGCGGCCAGCGACGCGCCGCGAAACAACACGTGCCTGCTGCCGAAACTGCGACGCTGAATGCCACCGCCGCGACGGTGTTGGTGTTGCGACCCGACATGCCGCCGCTCGGCGAGCTGCGGCACTGGGAAGGTGCCCGCCTCGCGTTCGGCCGCTACGAGCACAACGGCGCAGTGCAATTGGCCACCACCGACGTGGTGCTGGCGCCAGGTGACTCGTGCACGGTGATCGGCGCCCCGGACGATGTCGAGCACTTCATCACCTGGGCGGGGGAGCGCAGCACGCGTCACCTCGCCCTCGACCGGGCGTTGCTCGACTTCCGGCGCATCTCGGTCTCGAACCGCAAGCTCGCCGGTACCAGGCTGCGCGATCTGGATCTCGAAGGGCGCTACGGCGCCACGATCACTCGAGTCCGCCGTGGCGACGCCGACCTGGTGGCCGACGGCGACTTCGTGGTGAGGTTGGGCGATCGCCTCCGCGTGGTCGGCCCGGCAAGTCGGCTCGGCGACGTCGCCGTGCTGCTCGGCGACTCGGACCGCAGCCTCGGCGAGGTCGACGCGATGGGTTTCGCACTGGGCATGAGCATCGGGCTGCTCATCGGTCTCATCGCCATTCCGTTGCCGGGCGGGGGTGAGATCGAGCTCGGCGTCGGCGGTGGTCCGCTCATCGCCGGTCTCGTGCTCGGCACCTTGTCGAGAACGGGCCCGATCACCTGGCAGATCCCGCATGCGGCCAACCTCACCCTGCGCCAGCTCGGAATCCTGGTGTTCCTCGGTGCGATCGGCATCCGCTCCGGCGCCACCTTCGCCGACGCGGTCGGGACCGGCATCGGAGCCAGGGTGGCGGTCGCGGCGGCGATCCTCACGACGTTCATCGCGGTGTCGAGCATCGTCCTCACCCGCATCGTCGGCAGCGATCCGGCCAGTGCCGCCGGCCAGATCGCCGGCATCGAGACGCAGCCCGCGGTGCACGCCTACGCTGCGGAGGCGACCAAGGGCGACAGCCGCGTCGACGCCGGCTACGCCCTCGTGCTGCCGCTGGCGATGATCGTCAAGCTGATCCTCGTCCAACTCCTCGTCTGAAGGGCCCAGACGCGGAAGGGCCCCGGTCGAATCGACCGGGGCCCTTCACAGGTTCGTCTCGTCAGCGAGCTGATCGATCAGGGCAGCTTGATGCTGGGATCGATGAACTCGTTGGTGACGATGTCGGCCGGCGTGACGCCGTCCTTGGGCGCTGCGCCCTGATCCTTGTAGATCGGCACCGCGATGTCGATCAGGCTCTGGACTCGTGCCTCGTCGAACTGGCCGAGCACACCGCTCGCCGGGTCGTTGGCCACGAGGCCATCCTTCTGGATGGTCTCGACGCCGAAGGCCGCTGTGCCTTCAGAGTAGGTCCAGCCGAAGTCCTTGCCGAAGGTGTTCACGGCATCGATGATCACCTTGTTGCCGTTGGCCGGATCGGCGAGGTAGTCGACCGAGGACTGCTGGATCATCGGCACGAGGGCCTTGAAGCAGTCGGCGTACTTGGTGATGTTCTCAGGCTTGGTGGCGATGGACTGGGCGTAGTTCTCCCAGCCGATGTCGTTGATGTACTCGTAGGCGACGGGCTTGCCCCAGTCGGTGAGCTCGTTCTCGTAGATGAACGGCTCGGCCGAGCCGAAGCCCTGCTGGGCGGCCTTGCCCTCGTCGGCGATGAACAGTGCCGGGGTGCCGTCGTACGAACCGTCGACCTGCTCCTTGCTCAGGACGCCGCTGCCGGTGAGGAAGTCCATGTACGCCGCACCACCGAAGTAGCGGACGGTCACGTTCTTCTCGCCGAGACCGGCGATGCCCTTCACATCGGGGTAGGTGGCCGGGTCCCACATGATCATCTGCGGGTTCTTCTCGAAGCCGCTCATCACGGCGACCGTCGGGGTGTCGCTGCCCGAGAACTGGATGGCCTCGTCGGCGCCGTGGTGGCGCCCGCCATGGCCCTGGCGTCCGGATACCGCGCGAACAGTGCCGGCGTCACCAGGTTCACGCGCGCATCGGTGGATTGCGCCGACAGCATGGTGGCGACCAGCAGTT
>JANOET010000117.1:0-1621 GCA_031413415.1 Acidimicrobiaceae bacterium | reverse complement strand
TGTTGTTGTGCGTGAAGGCGTCGCGTCGTGTTCGCGCGGGCAGCGCCGTCGGCACCGGAAGTGCGGTGAGCGTCGCCGCCACGGCGACCAGGTCGGCAACGGCGTCGCTGAACGGGTGCGCCTTGAGCGCGTCGTACGCGTTCAGGCGGAGCCGTCGTCGTTCGTCGTCGTCGGCGAGCAGGTCGTCGAGCGCGTCGGCCATGCGGCCCAGCGGGGCTGTGACGAAGTGCTCGCCGGGGAGATAGGGATGGGAGTGGGTGGAGGGCTCGGTGAGGACGACGGCGCCGGCGAGCGCGGCCTCGGTGAAGCGCAGCCACTCGAAGTACGGCTCGCCACCCTGGTGGATGTTCAGCAGCACCTTGGTCGAGGCGAGCAGACGGCGCTTGTCGTCGCCGGCCACGAACCATCGCGACGAGCCGGTGTTCGGCGCGGTGTTGTCGCCCAGCACCAGATGTGTGCGATGACGGCCGAGCGTCGGCGCCAGCTTGGCGAGCGCGTCGAGACGGCGTGCCTTGAAGTTGCCCATGAACAACACGTCGGGGCCGTCGAGGTTGCCGTCGTCGACGAAACGGTCCCAGTGGGCTGTGTAGCCGAACGGCAGGTGGTGGGCGTCGACCCCCAGGGCTCGGAACGCGTCGACCGCCCGTTCGCTGAAGTCGAAGAGGGCTCCGAGGTGCCGGGCGATGGTGGCGTTGCGGTCGAAGAACGGCGACCCTGGCTGCTCGGCGCCGATGCCGATGGTGCGCTGCGCGGCACGCGGGTCCTGAAGCCACGCGTCACCCTCGAGTGTGACCCACTCGTGCGGCGGCAGCATCACGAACACGTCGCGCTCGTCGGCCTGCAGCGTGTGAGGCTCGGCCACCAGTCGCGCCTCGACGCCGATGGTGCCGAGTTCCGCCACGAGCACGTCGGACAACTCGGCGAAGAAGGCGTTCTGGAATGGCGAGAGCAGCACGTTGAGACGTGGCGTTGCAACTGTCATCGGTTGAGATCTGACTCCTCGGACCGGGGCATCCTAGACTTCGTCAGATGGACCACCCCACGTTCGTCGTGCCAAACGAGTTGGCCGACTTGCTCGATGTGCCCCGCATCGCGCAGTGGGCGCTCGAATCGGATGACGACACGCGTCGCTGGCTGGGGATCTATCTCGCCGAGGCAGCGTTCTTCCATCGCGTACTCGCTCCGGATCTCGATCGTCTGGAGCCCGGCTCGGTCGTACTCGAGATCGGTTCGGGGATCGGCCTACTCACGCGTCTGGTGACGCACCGCGGCCACAGCGTCGTCGCGTTCGAGCCGGCCGCCGCCGGCTTCGGCGACATGCATCGTTACTCCGACCTGCTCGACGAATGCTGGCTGCCGCCTCGCGGGGCCGTGACGCTGTACCCCGAGCCGTTCGTGGCTGCAAGGGTCGGTGATGAGCGGTTCGATCTCTGCTTCGCGGTCAACGTCATCGAGCACGTACCTGATCCTCCGGTCCAAAGCCGAGGCACCGAACGAGCCAAGAGCGAGCGTTGTGGCAAGAGCCAGACGGCGAAGAGATGAGTTCATGTTTATCTCCAAAAATGCTGCCATTGAACCGCTGGCCCCGGCCCGGCTAATGGCCTATCGCAGTGGCGACTTG
>JANOET010000116.1:0-7313 GCA_031413415.1 Acidimicrobiaceae bacterium | reverse complement strand
ATCGCTTTGCCAAGGCCTGGGACGCCACGCTCCCAGCTGCCGGCTCCGGTGCGAATCTCGTCGAGATTCTCAAGCGCTGCCGGAGCGGCCAGATCCGTGCCCTCTATGTCATCGGAGAAAACCCGCTCGCCACATTGCCCGCATCGATGGAAGTCCGCGCCGCGTTGGATCGACTGGAGTTGCTCGTCGTCCAGGATCCGTTCCTGACCGAGACGGCGCGGATGGCCCATGCGGTACTGCCAGCTTGCACCTCTGCGGAAAAAGACGGCACCTTCACCAATCTGGAAGGCCGGGTCCTGCGCGTCCGCGAGGCCATCGATCCAATCGGGCATCGGCGACGCTCGCGGAGACCTCCTGCCCGACGACAAGCTGCGCATCATCACCGAACTCGTCGCCATCGCCGGCCCGGTGGGGATGGTCGGCGACGGCGTCAACGACGCACCCGCGCTCGCCAGAGCGGACCTCGGGATCGCGATGGGCGCAGCCGGCACCGACACTGCGATCGAGACCGCCGACATCGCGCTGATGGACGACGACCCGCGCAAGATCGCGGAGACCATCCGCATCTCCGCGCACACAGCGCACGTGCTGTGGCAGAACATCAGCCTCGCCCTCGGCGTCAAAGCGATCTTCTTTGCACTCACCATCGCAGGGACAGCGTCGCTGTGGGTCGCGGTGCTCGCCGACATGGGCGCCAGCCTCGTTGTCATCGCGAACGGCCTCCGGTTGCTGCGACGACCCGCTCACGGCGCACGAGCCGCCGCCGAAGGGAAACGCCGACTACTGTGACCGGGCGATGAGCACGATCGGACGACGCCAGTTCTGCGCCACACTCGGCGCCGGCATGGTCGCGCTGGCCGGGGTGCTCACAGGCTGCTCGAGCACCAACGGCGGAACCGTATCGGCGCCGCCTGCTTCGGCCGGGACCGGCGTTGCGCTGGCGGGTCTGTCGTTCGCGGTCCGCCGTGACCCTGGTTGAAGCTGTTGCTCAGCGTGGGTCGTGTACCTGCAGTCGAACGGGGCCAAGGTCGATGTGACCGACGATCCTCAGCGAGCCGATTACCGGGCGTCGCTGGGCGTTCCCGAGAGCGCGGCCTCGTGCCATACGGGGATGGTCGACGGCTACGCGATCGAGGGACATGTACCGGCTGAGGCGATCCAACGACTGCTCGCGGAACGCCCCGAAGCGGTCGGACTGGCGTTGCCGGGCATGCCCGGGGACGCTCCGGGGATGGGCGGAGACACAGCGAGTTGGGTTGATCAACCTGTCATGCTCGTCAACCGAGACGGATCGCTCGCAGCGTTCGGGTACTGACTCGGTCCGTTCATTGCGGGATCGTCTCGTACATGCGAACGGCGACGACGATTCCGGAGAAGGCGGTGAGCGCGGCGACGGCGTAGATGGCGGCGGGGATCGAGATCAGGTCGGCGAGGATGCCAGCGAGGAGCGCGCCGACGGCGAAGCCGCCGTCGCGCCAGAGTCGGTAGATGCCGACCGAGCGGGCGCGCCATGCAGGGTGGGCGACGTCGCCGATTGCGGCGAGCAGTGTCGGGTAGACCATCGCCGTGCCAGCGCCGAGCACCATCGCGCCCGCCGCCCAGGCAGCGAAGCTGCCGGTGGCCGCGATCCAGGCAATCGCAACCGCTTGGGTGAGCATCCCGCCGACGATGAGCGGCTTGCGGCCGATCCGATCGGAGAGCGCGCCGGTGTACAGCTGCCCGAGACCCCATACCGCGGGGTAGAGGGCGGCGAGAACACCGATGCGTCCGATGGACATACCGCTTGCGGCGAAGAAGATCGGAAACAGCCCCCAGGCGAGCCCGTCGTTGAGGTTGTTGACCAGACCGGCTTGCGAGCACGACGAGAGGGCCTTGTCCGTGAAGGATGTGAGCGTGAAGATCTGCCGTGTGGTCAGCTCCTCGCGGTGGGCGTCGCTGCTGGCGACGTGAGTCGTGGCCTCGTGGCGGGCGTGGTCGCGGGTCTCTCGGACGAAGAACACCGACAGACCCAGCCCGAGACCTGCGTAGGCGATGCCGAGGAAGAACGGCTCCGGTCGAAGCCCCCAACGTTGCGCGATGTATCCCGTCGCCAGCGCAGTGACGGCGACAGCGCCGTAGCCGGCGGCTTCGTTGAGCCCCATTGCGAACCCGCGTCGGGCGGGGCCGACGAGGTCGATCTTCATCACCACCGTGGTCGACCAAGTGAGTCCTTGGTTGATGCCGAGCAGGACGTTGGCGAAGATCACCCATCCCCAACTCGGTGCCCAGATCAACAGCAGCGGGATCGGCAGCGCGATGATCCACCCGGCAACCAGCACCGGCTTGCGGCCATACCGGTCGGACAGGGTGCCGGCGAAGAAGTTCGTGGCCGCCTTCACCGCTCCGAAGGCGACGATGAACGTGAGTGTCGCGGTGAATGCGGTGAGCCCGAACTCCTCCTTGGCGAGTAGCGGGAGCACGGTGCGTTCCTGGCCGATCATCCCGCCGACGAGCGCGTTGACGCCGACGAGGAGCGCGAACTGGCCCAGGTTCTCCTTGAGGCCGAGTCGCAGTGGTGCTCCGGTCATGGGGGCGCTCATCGACCCGTCTCCAACGGCCGGCTGGTCGCAGTCGACCAGGTATCGGGTCCACCATCGAGGACCACGACGTCATCGCGTCCTCGCGCGGCGACGATGCTGGCGCCGGTCATCGCCCGTTCACCATGGCCACACATCACGGTCAGCGGTCCAGGCACGGGATCTACGTCGGCCACCGCGCCGAGTTCGATGTTGATCGCGCCGGGCACATGCCCCGTTGCGTACTCGTTGGTTTGGCGGACGTCGATCACCGTGCCGGTCATGCCTGTGGGGTCGACGAGCCGGATCGTGCCAACTGCTCGGCCTGACGCAGTCCACGCGTCGATGCCACCGGCGAGCTCACCGAGCAGTAGCTCGTGGCCGACGTCGAGACACTGGCGAACGAGATCATCGCGGTCCTGACCCTCGTCGAGAACGAACACGACCGGCCGGCCGGCCTCGACGAGCCAGCCGATCCAACTCGCGAACACCGGGCGCAACGTGTTCGACAACGACCCCGGCACGTGCCCGGCGGAGAACGCGGCAACCGGGCGAGCATCGACCAGGGCCGCTCCGGCGGCCATGTGCCGCTCGACGTCGGCAGGGCTGAGGATGGCGAGGTGGGGCAGCGTGTCGTAGCGGACCGGGCCGAGCCGGTTCACCTCGGGCAGTCGGGCGAAATAGGTGGGGAAGGTGCCGAAGCCGGCGACGAGGCGCTCGACGAACAGACGCTCGTCGGTGATCGAGAACAGCGGGTTGGTGTCGCGTTCGTGTTCGAGGGTGGAGGTGCGCTGCGACGCGCCCGGTGCCGAGCAGAACGACCCGGCCCCGTGTGTCGGGTACACCGCGAGCCCGCCGGGCAACTCATCGAACCGTCGCAGGGCCGTGAACATCTCGTGGGCGAGCGGCACGGCGAGGTCCGGTCCGCACAGGTCGGTTCGTCCGACCGTGCCGACCATCAGCGAACCACCGGAGAACAACGCCACCGGTGTGCCGTGCTCGACCAGCAGATAGGCGTGGTGGTCGGGCGTGTGACCCGGCGTTGCCAGCGCGACCAGTTCCACTCCCTCGGCGAGGGCCACGTGCTCGTGATCATGAACGGGCCGGTGCGGCGACTCGAGGTGCGAGGCGGCCGGAGCGATGAACGTCGCTCCAGTTCGTGCGGCGAGCGCCGGGCTGCCAGTCACGTAGTCGGCGTGCGAATGCGTGTCCAAGGTCCACACCAGCCGCAGGCCCAACGCCGTGGCGAGGTGCTCCTGCGCGGTCGGAAACCGGGGCGGATCGACCACCGCTGCAGTGCCGTCGCCGAGGTCGATCACATACGACGAATGACCCAGACCCTCGTCGACGAACTCATGAACACGCACACTGCCTCCTCAAAGAACAGCTTGAATAGTCGCGGCGCTGGCACTATCTTGTCAAGCAGATCTTTGAACACGGGGGTAGCAGTGGCAGACCGAGGCAAGAAGGACGCACTGTTCGACGGGTTCGCCGAAGTCGCCAAGGCGCTCGGCAACGGTCGCCGAGCCGAACTGATCGACGTCCTGGCCCAGGGTGAACGCCACGTCGACGAACTCGCCACCGAGATCGACCAAAGCGTCGCCAACACGTCGTTCCATCTCCGCACCCTCGCCACTGTCGGCCTCGTCACGACCCGCCGCGATGGCAACCGCATCTACTACCGGCTCGCATCCGAACAGGTCGCCTCGTTGTGGGCATCGCTGCGATCGGTTGCCGTCACCCACCACGACGCCATCGACGATCTCGCCAGCGCCTACCTCGGCCGCCGCGACGACCTCGAACTGGTACGCCGCGACGACCTCGCCCGGCGTCTCGCCGACGGCGACGTGATTGTCATCGACGTCCGCCCAGACGCCGAGTACGCCGCAGGCCACATCGCCGGCGCGGTCTCGATCCCGATCGAACAACTCGCTCGCCGGCTTCGCAGCCTGCCCGCGGATGTGGATGTGGTCGCCTACTGCCGCGGCCCGTACTGCGTGTTCGCCGACGAAGCCGTCCAGCTCCTGCGCCGTCGCGGCCGCCACGCCCGCCGCCTCGAGGACGGCTTCCCCGAATGGCGCAACGCCCGCCTCCCGACCGGGTCCAGCGGGTCGGGAGAGTTCCTCGGGGTCGACGGTTCGGGTTCGTCGAGCATGCTGTCCGGCAGCACGAGCTGAACCCGCGAATGGTTCTGCCGCGTCGCCATCACCACGACCTGGATTGCGCCGCTGACCGGCACGGCCAAGAGCGCGCCGACGATGCCGAACAGTTCCACCGCGAGCAACACGCTCAGCAGCACCGGCAGCGGGTTGACCCTCACCTTGCGCGCCATCAACCACGGGTAGATCATGCCGTTCTCGACCTGTTGGTAGATGACGAAGAAGATCATCATCAGCGCGCCGCCCGACATCTGAGCGATCGTCTTCAAGGCACCGGTCGGACTCGCCTCTTTGTTCGGCGCGGTGGCCGCGTTGGACCAACCCGACGCCTTCGCCGCGATCGACAGAGCCAGCACGCCCGCCACGAGATAGACGACACCCTTCGCGAACCAGCCAGCTCGACCGAACTTCACGACCCCCGGGTGGTCGCGCGTGAGACGACCGACGGGATTGTGTGGCAGCGCGTGCGCATTTGACATCTGGACACTCCTTCGACGATGCACTCGTACCCGGATGTGCCCGCCGGCAGACCCCCGACCCGGTGCTGAGCGGCGCCGATGGCAGCGTCTGCAGCCGCTGCCGCGTGTACGGCCAACAGGATCCGTACTCAGCGATCGGGTGCGACGGGCTCGGATTCCGGTTCGAGGTCGAAGCCCTGAGGCGGGTGCCGCATGAGGAGCACGATGCTCACCAACGCGATCCACGCCGGTACTGCGTACACGGTCGGCGTCGCGATGCTGACATTGACGAACGCGAGCGCGCCGAGCACGTAGGTCAGCACCACCAACCAGTGGGGAAGTGCGCCGGTGGCACGGCCCAGACCGGCAGTGGAGAACATGACCAGTGTGGCGACGCGCGGCACGAAGACCGACAACACCACTGCTGCGCCGGCACGCATGACCGAAACAGCTTCCGGGTCTGGGGTTCGGTTGCCGACCGCAAGCAGTACCGATGGTGCGGCGAGGAGTGCCGCGCCGACGAACAGCAGTGCAGCGAGCAGGATGCTCGAGCCGAGGAACACGGTCCCGAACAGACGTGGCTCGCGGTCGCCCAGGCGCCCCCGCACCACCCCGACGAACCAGAGAAAGGCGACGGTCGAGACCACCAGGATCTGCAGCCACACAATCGCGGCGGTGCCGTTCGAGGTGTCGGCGTAGTACTCGTTGATCTCGGCGTCGGATGCACCGATGCCCGGCGCCTTGAGCAGACCACCCAAGGCGAGCGCCCAACCGACAGCGCAGACGATTCCGGCAGTCGCGGCGGCCTCGATCGACGCGAGTCGGCGACGAATGAGACGCGATCCGATGAGGGGGTCGGTGGGTCGGGTGGGCGGGCGACCGCTTTCGCTAGCCACGCAGCTTGAACATCCAGTACAGGGCGTACCTTGCGCGTCGTCCGTACGGGGGCTGCAGTGTCGCCTGGATCGACGAGAAGCGGCCCTGTTGAAAGATCGGCCGGAGCTTCGAGAAGGTCAGGAAGCCTTCGTAGCCATGGTATTGCCCCATGCCGCTCGCGCCGACGCCGCCGAACGGCAGGTCGTGCTGCCCCGCCTGCACAATCGCCTCATTCACGCCGACGCTGCCCGAGAGCACCTCGGTGATGTAGCGATGGGCGAGTCGCGTGTCGGTGGTGAACGGATAGAACGCGAGCGGGCGATCGTGCGCGTTGACGTACGCGATGACTTCGTCGGCGTCGCGATACGTCTTGATCGGCAAGAACGGCCCGAAAATCTCTTCCTGCATGATCGTCATGTCGTCGGTCACCCCGAGCACGATGTGCGGGGCGAGCTTGCGACGACTGGCATCGAGCTGCTGGTTCGGTGCCAGGTTGATGACCGTCGCGC
This sequence comes from Acidimicrobiaceae bacterium, assembly GCA_031413415.1. GTDB lineage: Bacteria > Actinomycetota > Acidimicrobiia > Acidimicrobiales > Ilumatobacteraceae > UBA668. The sequence goes on along the minus strand of JANOET010000116.1, from coordinate 756 downwards.
CACGCGCCTTCGCATCTTCGAGTGTCGCGACGAGCCGGTCATAGGCCGGCTGATCGATGATCGTGGTGTAGTTCGGGCCGTTCAAATCGGGATAGCGCTCTGCGACGAGCCGCTTCGCATGCGCGACGAACGCGTCGGTGCTCTCTTCGGGCAGGAAGAGGTAATCAACGTTGACGCACACCTGGCCGGCGTTCATGCACTTGGCCCAGAGGATCCGCTCGGCCGCCGTCGCGAGTGGAAAGTCGGGCGCGACCACTGCCGGGGCTTTGCCGCCGAGCTCGAGCGTCACGGGACAGAGGTTCGCCGCCGCGGAAGCCATGACGGCGCGCCCGACGCCGCCGGATCCTGTGAAAATCATGTGGTCGAACGGGAGCTTCGAGAAGTCCGGGCCGCGCCCGAGGTCCTCGAAGAACGCGACCTTCTCAGTCGGCAGGTAGCGCGGGAAGACTTCGATCAGGAGGCGCGCGAGGTGAACGGATCGATCCGACATCTTCACCATGGCGTGATTTCCGGCGGCGAGGATGTCGACGAGCGGACCGAACGAGAGAAAGATCGGAAAAGTTCCAGGGAACCATCACGCCCACCACCCCGAGAGGCTGGGGGACGACGCGGTTCTTCGCGCCGGGGAAGATGAGTCGGTCGACCGATCGGTGCGTTGAACGCATCCACTTTGCCGCCACAACAACAAGTAACCACAACGATTCCACCAAATCATGGATTTGTACGTGTATTGCGTGATAACTATTTAAGGGGAGG
>JANOET010000115.1:0-1672 GCA_031413415.1 Acidimicrobiaceae bacterium | reverse complement strand
CGGCACATGGGCCTGGTACCGGGTGGTGCCGGGTCGCGTGGGAGGACTGCGCGCCGCGCTGAAGTCGTAGCGAAGTCGTAGGCGGGCGGCGCGCCCGACGTGCGAGAGTGGCGGCATGTACGTGCCGGCGCACTTCCGCATCGAGGATCCCGACGAGTGCCTCGACATCGTCGAGCGCCGCGCTGCGGGCACGGTGGTCGTCGCGCACGCCGACGGCTTCGAGGCCTCGTTCCTGCCGTGGTTGGTGCGCCACACCGCCGACGGCGACGCCATGCTGCATGGCCACGTCGCGAAGAGCAATCCGATCATCGGCGCGGCGGGCGACGGGGCCGCTGCCTTGGTGACGTTCGACCTCGTGGATGGCTACATCAGCCCGTCGTGGTATCCGTCGAAGGCCGAGCACCACCGCGTCGTCCCCACCTGGAACCACGTGAGCGTGCACGTGCATGGAACGATCCGAACCGTCGACGACATCGACTGGTTGCGTGAACTCGTCGTCGGCCTCACGGATCGGCACGAGGCCGACATGGCCGACCCGTGGTCGGTCGACGACGCACCCGAGGACTTCGTGACGAAGATGCTGCACGGCGTGACGGGGATCGAGGTTCGCATCGACCGTCTCGAAGGCCGCGCCAAGCTCAGTCAGAACAAGAACGCGGCGGATCGAACCGGTGTCATCCGTGGCCTGTCGGCCGTGGGCGACGACGAACTGTGGGGAGCCATGACGATGTACGCCACCGGGGAGAAGGTGTCCGATGACCGGTGAGGTGCTCACGGTGTTCCGCAACCGACTCAAACCCGACGCAGCCGACGGCTACGGCGCGCTGTCGCCGCACATCCTGGAACTCGCTCGGTCGATGCCGGGATTCGTCGACGCGAAGACCTTCACCGCATCGGACGGAGAGCGAGTGACGGTCGTGACGTTCATCGATCGCGCCTCGCACGATGCCTGGCGCGATCATCCCGAGCACCTCGAAGCCCAGCGACGCGGCATCGCCGAGTTCTACTCCGAGTACCGAATCCAGGTCGCCGACATCACATACGAGCGTCGCTTCGAACGGGGCACGTGACCCCGGCCGTCGCTCAGGGCTTGGGGTGCGCGAGCAGGAAGTCCACCATTGCCTCGGTGAGCGGGCGCGACCCGTCGGCGAACACGATGGAGGGAATGTGCGCGCCGCCCTCGATCATCCACAACTGCACAGCAATGCCGTCGGGGCATCCGCCGAACTCCTCGACCTTCGTCTCGTCGCCGTCGAGGCTGGTGTCCATGTCGAGCATCGCGCCGGTGGCCTCGAGCGTGCCGTCGCACTCGTTGTACCCCGCCCACGTGGCGACCGAGGTGCGGGCGCCGGGGAACGTGGTGTTGACGACCGGGACCGTGCCGCCGTCGAAGGCGATCGTGCCGTCGTCGGTGCCGTGCACCTGCAGCACGCTGACGGGTTCGTCGGGTGTGCACGCGTCAGCATCGTCGAACGTGGCGCCGGCCACGCTGGCGATCGCAGCCACGCGGCCTGACAGGTCGCACGCCATGCGGTACGACATGAAGCCACCGTTCGAGTGGCCCATGAGGTAGACGCGATCGGGGTCGACCGTTCGATCGGCGCTCACCTCGTCGATGATCGCAGTGAGGTAGGCAACGTCGTCGACCTGGCTGAGGCCGAAGCTGCAGCAG
>JANOET010000114.1:0-3634 GCA_031413415.1 Acidimicrobiaceae bacterium | reverse complement strand
GTTTGCTGGCCGAGGGAGCCGTCGTCCAGGCCTACGACCCCACCGTGACCGGCTCGAAGCCCGGACTGCCCGACGGCATCGTCATCGCCGCCGATCCTGTGGCAGCAACTGCGGGTGCCACGACGCTCGCAGTGCTCACCGAGTGGGACGACTTCAGGTGGGTCGAGGCCGCCGCGGCAGCGGCGGTCATGGCCGGCAACCAGGTCGTCGACGGCCGCAACATCCTCGACCGAGCCCAATGGCAGCGCGCCGGGCTGCATGTGGTGGGGATCGGGCGCTGAACGGCTCCGGTCCATACACTGCTCAGGTGTCGCGCCATCACCTGATCACCGGCGGCGGAGGGTTCATCGGATCCCACCTGTGTGACGCCGTGCTCGCCAACGGCGACCGCGTCACGGTCGTCGACAACTTCGTCACCGGACGCGCGAGCAACCTGGCCCACCTCGCCGGGAACGAACGCCTGATCATCGTCGAGCACGACATCACCCGTGCGCTGCCGCCGGCGATCGCCGCGACCGCCTTCGACTGCATCCTCCACCTCGCCAGCCCGGCGTCACCGGTCGACTTCCGCACGATGCCGCTCGAGATCCTCGAGGTCGGTTCCGTCGGCACCCGCAACGTGCTCCAGCTCGCCGCCGACCAGGGCGCTCGCATGCTGCTCGCATCGACGAGCGAGGTGTACGGCGACCCGTTGGTCCACCCGCAGCCCGAGTCGTATCGGGGCAACGTCGACAGTGTCGGCCCGCGCAGTTGTTACGACGAGTCCAAACGCTTCGGCGAGGCGCTGACGATGGCGTTCCACCGGACGCGGGGCACCGAGGTCCGCATCGCCCGCATCTTCAACACCTACGGCGAACGCATGCGGCCCGACGACGGGCGCGTGGTGAGCAACTTCATCACGGCCGCGTTGCGCGGCGAGCCACTCGTGCTCTACGGCGACGGCCGACAGACGCGCAGCTTCTGTCACGTGGAGGACATGGTGCGGGGGCTCCTCGCTGTCCTGGACGCCGACGACATCGGCCCGTTCAACGTCGGCAACGACGCAGAGTGCACGATGCTGGAACTCGCCGGCATCATCGTCGAGCTCACCGAGTCACCGAGCACGATCGTGCTCGAGCCGTTGCCGTTCGAGCGCACCGGCGATCCGGCGCGCCGCCAACCCGACCTCACCCGCCTGCGTACCGAGTCTGCATGGGAGGCCCGAATCGACCTGCGCGACGGGCTGCGACGGATGATCGACTGGTTCCGAGCGAACGAATCCCTTGCCTGACCCGTCGTAGGCTCGGGCCATGACCATCCTCGTCACCGGCGGCGCCGGCTACATCGGTTCACACACGGTCCGCAGCCTGCGTGCCGCCCAGCGACCCGTGGTCGTGCTCGACTCCCTCGAGTTCGGCCGCGCCGAGTCGGTCATCGACGCCGAACTCGTCGTGGGCGACATCCACGACGCCGCGCTGGTCGGCAAGCTGTGCCGCGAGCACGGCGTCACCCAGGTCGTCCACTTCGCCGCGTACAAGGCCGTCGGCGAGTCCATGCAGCAGCCCGGCCGCTACTGGCGCAACAACGTCGGTGGCACGGTCGAGCTCGTCGAAGCGGTGCTCGACGCGGGCGTCCGCGAGCTGGTCTTCTCGTCGAGCTGCTCGGTGAACGGCACACCCGCCGAGGTGCCGCTGCGCGAGGACGCACCGATCCATCCCGAGAGCGTCTACGCACAGACGAAGGCCACCACCGAGACCGTGCTGAGCTGGTACGGCGTCACCCACGGCCTGCGGACGGTGAACCTGCGCTACTTCAACGCCGCCGGCGCCAGCAGCGATGGTGCCATCGGCGAGGACTGGACCTACTCGCAGAACCTGGTGCCGCTGGTGATGAAGGCGACCCTGGGCCGCATGCCCGAACTGCAGGTGTACGGCGCCGACTACCCCACTCCCGACGGCACCTGCATCCGCGACTACATCCACATCGAGGACCTCGCCCGCGCCCACGTCCTCGCCCTCGAACATCTCGCCGCCGGCAAGGACGGCGCGACTCTGAACGTGGGCACCGGCGTCGGAACCAGTGTCCTCGACGTCATCCGCGCCACGGAACGGATCAGCGGTCGAACCGTGCCCCACCGCATCGTCGACCGCCGACCCGACCCGGCGACCCCACCTCGACCTATGCCGACCCCTCGCTGATCGAAGCCACGCTCGGCTGGCACGCCGAACGCTCGCTCGACGACATCATCCGCTCCGCATGGGAGTGGCACAGCCAGCACCCCGACATGTGAGGTCAGGGCTGGGTCGAGGGTTCAGTCGGCGTCGCGAACCCTCTGGCGGTCCAGCCACCCGAGCAGCACGGCGACTGCCCGGGGATCGTGACGCAACCGATGGCCGGCGCCGGTGATGACCCGCAGCTCGGCCGCACCGTGCGCGCTGACCAATTGGCGGGCATCGGCCGTGGGCACGCTCTCGTCGTCGTCGCCGTGCATCACCAGCAGCGGACGCGGTGCGAACCGACGAGCCGCGTCGACGGGCCGGAACCGCCGGAACTCGCGAGCCCAGTCGTCGAACTGCTGCGGGAACCCGGGCGATCGGATGGCACCGATCTCGCGCGCGTGCTCGAGCAGCCGGCGCGGTTGCGCTGCCCAGTCGTCGAAGTCCGCTCGCGGGCTCAGGAGTGCTGCACCCCGAACCCGCGGATCGTCAGCGGCGACACACGTGGCGATGGAGCCACCGGTGTTGGTCCCGACGAGCCAGACACTCGACGGACCGGCCTCCTCGATGAGGTGATCGATCGCCGCGCGCAGGTCGTCGACCCAGCCCTGCAGTGAGAAGTCACCCTCGCTCTGCCCGCATCCCCGGAACGTGAACGTCATCGCCACCCAGCCGAGCTCGTTGGCGGCACGGTCGATCAGTTCGGGAAACGTGCCGGCGCTGCCGCGAGCATCGAGTGGGCCGATCGGGAAGCCGTGGCACAGGATGAGGCCGGGAAGGGGCCCGGCGTGGCCTGCGGGAACGACGAGGTATCGCTGCAGCGCCAACGCGCCGGAGCGGAAGCTGCCGTTCACAGAGGCTCAGGACCGGGGCTTGCGGTGCCGGCGCGTCGCACCGGGCGCGGCCAGGCGGTAGCCGCGGTTGCGCGCCTCGGCCAGCGTGTCCGGCCCGAAACAGATGCCCACCTCGCTGTCCACGATCTCGTCGATGACGGCACCGTCGGACCATTCGTCGAGGTCGTAGACCAGCTGCGTGCGCTTGTCGCCGAGGAAACGAGTGTGTTCGAAGCGGGACGGCCGTTCCATGGGCACGAAGCTAGCGGGTCGGTCGGGTGGTGATGTCCAGCACCGGCGCCACCGAGAGCGGCGTGTACTTCATCGCTGCGTCGAAGAACGGCCGGCCGACGCCGGCGAGCAATTTGAAGAACCCGCCCTTTCGTTCCAGGAACGAGGGATCGCGGAGTCGGTCGGCATACGCAAGGAGGGTGTTCCGGGCGAACGAGTGATCCACCCCGAACCGATCGAGCCCACGATGCATCGACCGATACGTGGGCCATGCCAGGTCGTTCCAGAATTCCACGGGGTCCGGCAGCGCTGACCGCTCGATGCGGCGTCGCAGCACCTTGCCGGTCAGTGGCTTGGACACGAGCGTGGGAAACC
>JANOET010000113.1:0-4603 GCA_031413415.1 Acidimicrobiaceae bacterium | reverse complement strand
GCCCGGGGCTCACCACACACTGCCTGGACGCGGAACGGCGAGGCCCTCGGGCCTCGCCGTTCGCGGCTGAATGAACTGACACGTCGCGTGTGTTGCCGAAGAGGACCAGGATTCGGCGCGACGAGCAGCGGAGGTTGGCGTGTACTCACCAGGCGGTCCAGCCGTGCTGACCTAGCGGCCAACCACCTCCAGGGCCCTCGAAGAAGTTTCACTGACGATGTGGACCACCCCCTTTCTCTGGTGCGTCAATCCAAGCACGACGCGACGCGGCGCGCCATCTGATTTTCCGGGCTGATTTTCCGGGCTGATTTTCCGGGGGCGGGCCTGTCCCGCAACCCCACGACGCTTTCGCCGCTACGGCTGGTCGACCGCCTCGTCCGGACTCGGACACGGCACTCCAAGGTCGGGTTCCTCTGGGCACGCCAGTCCCGACAGGTGAGCGACCCAGCGGCTGATGTAGTCGCCCACCGCATAGGCGCCGAGCAGCCCCAGGTGAATGCCGTCCGACGCCAGCCACTCGTCCGCCTGCGAGCCCGACGTGTAGCCGTACCAGTCCGCGACCACCAACTCCGGGATCTCCCCACTGGCTTCCACTGATCGAAGCGTCTCGTTGTTCCGCACGAATGCCTCCGTCGCAGTCCGACCCGCCGGGTCGACGTAGCCGACACCCTCCCGGAAGTTGAGAAACAGCAGGGTTTCGGCGCCCTGCGATCGGGCGGCATCGCCCGCCTCGCGCAGACTCTCCGGAAAGGAGGTCCACCATTCGTCGTACCCCGCCATCACCACGACGATGTCGTACGGCCCCTGCGCCGATGAGATCACGTCGACGGCATTCGGCGGAACCGGTGGATCCCCGCACGACGGGATGCCGAGGGTCCGGCACGATGCGACTTCCAGGTCGGCGACGAAGCCTGTCAGCCCCCCGACGGCGTTGTACGTTTCGACCGCCAGCAGTGTCGAGTCGCCGACGAGCAGCACGCGTGGGGGCCCGTCATCGATGGTGGGCGCCGGCGGCGGCATCGAGGTCGTTGTCGCCTGCGGTGCACTCGTCGGCGAGCGAGCATCGGTCGTCGCCGTCGCCCCGGACGCGCTCGGCGACGAGCACGCCTGCAACGCGAAGGCAGCCAGCACAGCGGCGCCTACGTACCACGACGAACGTCTGGTCACGGAACCTCCCGGAAGTCGGTGAACGACCACACGGTCGATCGATGGATCGCCGGATCGTAGTTGCGTCCTGGCGAGAGCGGGCCGCGCCGCTCGCACGCGATGAGCTCACTGCCGAAGAGCCAGGTCGAGGAACTCCTCGACACCGCTGCTGAGCTCGCCCAGCGTCAGCGCGAGATAGCGAAAGCACTGCACGCACTGGGCAGCCGGTGGTCGGGGGTTCGAGCTGCGCTCAACGAGCTGAACAGGCTGACGCACTAGTGGCAACGCCAGCTCACTCGACGGACCGCCCGCCCGTCGCACGGAACTCGGTCGCGAGGCACATCGTCTAGTTGATGGTGCCCGGGGTGGGGTTCGAACCCACATGAGGTCTCCCTCAGGGGGGTTTAAGCCCCCCGTGTCTGCCAGTTCCACCACCCGGGCCCGGGTGAACGCACGCTACTGGCGACGGTGTACGGTCGCTCGCATGAGCCAAGACGTCATCGATCGCCTCACCAGTCTCGTCGGCCAGTTCGACGCCCGAGTGCAGGCTGCGCCGGCCGACAGTTGGGGCAACCCGGCGCCGTGCGAAGGGTGGACCGCCACCGATGTCGTCGCCCACATCTCGAACAACCTGAACGGCATGGCCGCCGCGCTCACCGGCACCGAGCCCGCTGCGTTCGACGCCGACGACCCGGTGGGCAGCTGGAACGGCGCACGCGACCGCATGCTCGCGGCAGCCACCACCGGCGACCTGAGCACCAACGTGCCCGGCCCGATGGGCCCGATGCCGGCCGCGCAGATGATCGGCCGTTTCGTGTGCATCGACATCCTCGTGCACACCTGGGACCTCGCTCGCGCCGTGGGCGGCGACGAGGCCCTCGATGCCGACGCCGTCGCTGCCGGCTACTCGGGCCTGAAGCCGATGGACGCGATGATCCGCCAGCCCGGCTTCTTCGGTCCGAAGATCGAGCCCGCCGAGGGCGACGATCTGCAGACCGAATTCCTCAAGTTCCTCGGCCGCGCCGTCTGACACGGGGCGCGGCCATCTCGCTGCGCAACCCCAGTACGGTTCCCGCCATGCGAGCGGGCACTCGATCGTTCATCGCCGCGACGTTGCTCACCCTCGCCGGGTGCAGCACCGGCGTCGGCGTCACCGCCACCGGGCGTTCCTCGGTCGACCCGAGTGGCACCGGCGCGCCCGGGGTCACCGACCCCTCGACGACCGATCCCTCCACTGACCTCGGCTCGCCAGTGGCCACGCTCGACTGGAGCACGTGCACCGACGACGCCGTCAGCGACGACGAACTCGAATGTGCGACCTTGACGGTGCCGCTCGATCACGACAACCCCGAGGGCGAGACCATCGACCTTGCGCTGGTGCGCGTTCCCGCGACGGGCGATCGCGCGGGTGCGGTGCTGTTCAACCCTGGTGGCCCCGGCGGCTCCGGTTTCGACTTCATCGCCTACAGCGGCTCGGTCATCCAGCAGCGGCTGGGACTCGCCGACTTCGACCTGGTCGGATTCGACCCACGTGGCGTCGACCGCAGCAACGGCATCCGTTGCGTCGACGACGCGTTCATGGAGGAGCACCTGTACCTCGACGACACGCCCGACACGCCCGAGGAAGAGGCGCTGCTCGAGGAGGACGGCACCGGCTTCGTCGACGGCTGCACGAAGACCTACGGCGACACGCTGCAGTTCTATTCCACCGAGGCAACGGCGCGCGACATGGACCTGATGCGCGCCGCGATGGGCGACGACCAGATCAGTTACCTCGGCATCAGCTACGGCACCTACCTGGGTGCTGTGTACGCGACGCTCTTCCCCGATCGAGTGCGGGCCATGGCGCTCGACAGCGCCTATGAACCCAACGGCGACACCGTCGATCAGCAGTACCTCACCCAGATCGTCGGGTTCGAGCAGGCGTTCGACGACTGGACCGCGTGGTGCGAGACCGCCGACGAGTGCGGCTTCACCACCGCCGACGTCGGAGCCCGCTGGGACCGGCTGCGCGAGACGCTCGACGAGTCACCACTCACCAGCGTCGAGGGCCGCACCATCAACCAGAGCACCATGGACACAGCCACCCAGGCGGCCCTGTACAGCGAGAGCGACTGGCCCGTGCTGGGCACGGCGCTGCTGAACGCCGAACAGGGCAATGGCGACGGGCTGCTCTCGATGGCCGACAACTACAAGGGCCGCAACGCCGACGGCACGTTCGACACGCTGTTCCAATCGATCGGCATCATCGAATGCGCGAGCGGAATCGAAGAGCAGCCCCCCGACGACCCCGAGGCACTCGTGGTCAAGATCAAGGAGCAGGCGCCGCGCTTCGGTGCCGACGTGACGGTCGACGACCTCACCGACACCGACGGCGGATGCAGCGAACTGATGCCCAAGCAGCAGCCCGTCGAGATCGACTACACCGCCGACGGACCGATCGTGGTGGTGGGCGGCACGAACGACCCCGCCACACCCATTCGCTGGGCCGAGGAGATGACCGAGGAGATGGGGCCGAACGCGCGCCTAGTGACCTACACCGGCGAGGGGCACGGCCAACTGCTGGTCAGCACATGCGTGACCGACATCGAGGCGGCGGTGATCGCCGATCTCGAGCTTCCCGACGACGACGGCGCGACCTGCGACCCCGACCCAGTGGTCGAGCAGCCGTCGTGGTGGGGTGACCTGCCCACCGTGGACGGGTTCGAGACCCAGGACATCCCGGCCGTGAAGGCCGCGCTGGGCCTGTCCGACACGCTGGGCTACGGCGAGACGCAGGTGACCTCGATGTCGCCCGACGAGGCCGGCCAGGCGTGGACCGATGCACTGACCGACAGTGGGTTTCGAGATCTGGGCTCGCAGGACCTGGGTCTGGACGACGTGACCGAGCAGGGCTACTTCGCCCCCAACGGCGACCTGTTGATCGTCATCATCATGGGACCAACGGCATGGGAGCAGGACGAACTGGCGAGCGCCAAGGGTGCCGTGCCCGAGGATCGGACGATTGTCCTGCTGGCCTATCTGCCGCAGTAGCGGCGAGCCGTCGCGTCGCGGCCCGTCACGCAACCCGTCGTACCGGCGGCAGGTTGCCGCGAGGCGGTGCCGTCGTTGCCGGCGGAATGGCCACGTCGTTGCCCACGGCCTTCCACAACTCGGTTCGCAGCCGGTCGGCGTGCGGCGACTGCAGTCGGTTGGCCACGACCACGCCTTCGATCATGTCGCCCAGCACGGCCATCCACGGACGGCTCTTGAGCTGCACGGCAACGACGACGCCCTTCGGATGGCGGCGCACCGACCGGTCGACCCCGACGATGCGCGGCGGGCAGCGGAAGCTGGGAGCCACCAGGCCACGACGACGCGCCTCGCGGCCCAAGTGGCGGGCAGCGCTGGCGAAGTCGAGCGTGGATTGGTTGGCGGGCATGACCTCATGATCGCAAAGGGGTACGACAGGGTTCCC
>JANOET010000112.1:0-8235 GCA_031413415.1 Acidimicrobiaceae bacterium | reverse complement strand
CCTGCTCCTCGACCGGCATGGGCGAGTTGAGCGGCTGCTTGAGCAGTTCGACGAGCCGGTAGCCACGCTCGAGCTGGGCCTTGGAGATGGCGTCGAGTTCCGAACCGAACGTGGCGAACGCTTCGAGCTCACGGAACTGGGCGAGGTCGAGCTTCAGGGTGCCGGCGACGTTCTTCATCGACTTGATCTGCGCGGCACCACCGACGCGGGACACCGAGATGCCCACGTCGACCGCAGGACGCACACCCGACTTGAACAGGTTGTCCTGCAGGTACACCTGGCCGTCGGTGATGGAGATCACGTTGGTGGGGATGTACGCCGAGACGTCGCCGGCCTTGGTCTCGATGACCGGCAGGGCCGTGAGCGAACCTGCGCCGAGGTCGTCGGACAGCTTGGCCGCACGCTCGAGCAGCCGGCTGTGCAGGTAGAACACGTCGCCGGGGTAGGCCTCGCGACCCGGCGGGCGACGCAGCAGCAGCGACACCTGACGGTACGCCTCGGCCTGCTTGGACAGGTCGTCGTACACGATGAGGGCGTGCTCGCCGTTCTCCATCCAGTGCTGCCCGAGAGCGCAACCGGCGTACGGAGCGAGGTACTTGAAGGGCGCCGGGTCCGAGGCCGGAGCGGCCACGACGACGGTGTACTCCAGGGCGCCGTACTGGCGCAGCGTCTCGACCGTCTGAGCGACGGTCGAGCCCTTCTGGCCGATGGCGACGTAGATGCACTTCACGCCGAGGCCGCGCTGGTTGATGATGGCGTCGATCGCGATCGTGGTCTTGCCGGTCTTGCGGTCGCCGATGATCAGCTGACGCTGTCCACGGCCGATGGGGGTCATCGCGTCGACCGACTTGATGCCGGTCTGCAGCGGCTCGTGCACGGGCTTGCGGCCCATGATGCCGGGAGCCTGGATCTCGACACGACGGCTGATGCCGCCCACGATCTCGCCCTTGCCGTCGATCGGCTGGCCGAGCGCGTTGATCACTCGGCCGAGCAGTGCGTCACCGACGGGCACGCTGAGGATGCGGCCGGTCGCCTTCACCGGCTGGCCTTCCTCGATGTGGTCGGCGTTGCCGAGCACGACAGCGCCGATGCTGGCCTCGTCGAGGTTCAGCGCCAGACCGACGGTGCCGTCGGCGAACTCGAGGAGCTCGTTGACCGCGCAGTCGGGCAAGCCGCTGACACGGGCGATGCCGTCGCCGACTTCCGAGACGCGACCAACGGTACGAGCCTCCAGGGAAGGCTCGAAGCCCTCCAGGTTCTTCTTCAGCGCCGATGCAATGTCGTTGGCGCTCAATGTGAGTTCAGCCATGGTTCCTGGGCTCCTAGAGGCGGGACTTCAACTGGTCGATACGGGTGCGGACGCTGCCGTCGATGACGGTGTCGCCCACGGTGGCCACGAGGCCGCCGATGACACTGGGGTCGACGACGACCTTCAGGTTCACCTGCTTGCCGGTGGCGTTGACGAGGGCCGCCTTGAGGCGGTCCTGCTGGTCGGCGGTGAGGGCCACGGCGCTGCGCACCTCGGCGACCTCGAGGTTCTTGGCCGAACTGGCCCGAGCCACGAGCTTGTCGATGATGGCCGGAAGATCGCGACCGCGACCCGAACCGACGACCATGCTGACGAGCTGGGTGGTGGTGCTGGTGGCCTTGCCGCCGAGGAGGTCTTCGACGATGGCCTGGCGCTTTCCGGCGGGGATCTGCTCGTCGGTCAGCGCGTTACGGAGGGCATCACTGCTCTCGTAGCTGCGCGCGAACCGGAACAGCTCGTCCTCGACCTCGTCGAGCGTGCCTTCGGCGCGGGCGATCTCGAAGAGCGCACGTGCGTAGCCTTCGATGCGGTTGTCACTCATGACTGCGCTCCCACTCGCGAGATGAACTGCTCGATGAGCTCTTGCTGCGTGGCGTCGTCGAGCGTGCCGCTGACGACGTGGTCGACGGCCGCGCTGGAAAGGCGGCTGATCTCGGCACGAAGTTCGTCGCCGACGCGGCCGCGTGCGGCCACGATGTCGGCAGCGGATCGAGCCTCGAGGTCGGCGAGCTCGGTGACGAGACGGGCCCGACCATCGGCCAGGACGACCTCGGCCTGGGCGGCGGCTTCGGCCATGATGCGAGCACGCTCGGCGGCGATGTCGCCCTTGGCCTTGCGGATGCCGGTGGCCTCGGCGGCGGCAGCCGTCTTGTCGGCGGCGGCGTCGTCGAGTTCCTTCTGGATCCGCGCGGTCCGGCCGTTGAAGAACTTCTTCATCGCCGGCCAACCGAACTTGTACAGCGCGTAGAAGATGATCAGTGAGGCGAGACCGCCCCAGATGATCTCGGGTGTCTCGGGCAGGAACGGGCTGTGCGTGACGACGTTGCCGTCGGAGTCGAGGACGGCCTCCTCGGCTGCGAGGCGGGCGGTGGCGTAGATGCCCAGAACGTTCATCGTGCCATCACCTCGCTCACGACTCGCTCGACCACATCGCTGCTCGGTCGACGACCGGTCGCCAACTCGCCGGCGAGACCGGCCACGTCGCTGACGGCCGCGTGGATCTGGCCTTCGGCGGCGGCGCGCTCGGTGTCGGCCTCGGCCTGCGCGGCAGCACGCTGCTGGCCGAGCTTGGCGTTGACCTCGGCGAGCTTGGCCTGACGTTCGGCCTCGAGCTGGTTGCGGGCGGCCTCGACTTCGCGGGCAGCGTCGGCCTTGATGGCCGCGAGCTGCGCCTCGTAGTCGGCGACCTCGGCGCGAGCGGCACTGCGCTCGGCGTCGGCCGCTTCATGGGCGGAACGAATGCCCTCGTAACGGGCAGTCATACCGTTCCTCAGTTTCGGGAACAGCACGAATCGCATCAGCAGTGCGAACACGACGAACGAGCCGGCGCTCCAGTAGAGCTCCTTCAGTTCCGGAACGATGGGCCCCGGGTCCTTGCTCACAGGGCCTTCCGCAGCTGCGGTGACCAGATGAACGAGTGACCCGTGGAGGTGTACGACGGCGGAGTGCACGTCAGCTCCTTCGGATGAGACGGACAGAAATCGGATCGGGACTCAGGACGGCTCAGAGACCGATGAGGATGAAGACCACGAAGCCGATGAGGGCGAGGGCTTCGGTGAACGCGATGCCGAGGAACATGGTGGTACGCACCATGCCGGCGGCCTCGGGCTGGCGGGCCATGGCCTCGACCGACTTGCCGACGAGGTAGCCGATGCCGATGCCGGGGCCGATGGCCGCGAGACCGTAGGCGAAACCGGCCGAAGTTGCCGCAGCTGCGGCCTTGTCGGCGTCGGCCTGCTGCTGATCGAAGGCAGCTGCGGCGATGTGGGCGATTGCTTCCATTTGTGATTTCTCCTGATGAGGTTCTGGGTAGTGGAGAGGGGACTCAGTGCTCGGGGTGAGCAGCGCCGCCGATGTACACGGCAGTGAGGATGGTGAAGATGTAGGCCTGCAGGAACGCGACGAGCACCTCGAAGCCGGTGAGGAACACCAGCATGCCGAAGGGCAGGACGGCCATCGGCTTGAGCAGGAACTGCATCGTCTCGGCGGTGATGAGCGCCTGGGTGAGCAGTGCGAACGTCACGAGCAGGATGTGGCCGGCGAGCATGTTGGCGAAGAGTCGGACCGTCAGCGAGAACGGGCGGACCAGGATGGTCGAGATGAACTCGATGGGCGTCACCAGGATGTACAGCGCCTTGGGCACACCGGGCGGGAACAGCGTGCTCTTGATGTAGCCGAGGCCCTGGTGCTTGAAGCCGACGCCGATGTAGATGACCCACACGAGCAGCGCGAGGAACAACGGAATGGCGATGCGGGCGGTGGCCGGCATCTGCAGCAGCGGGATGATGCCCGGCACGTTGCAGAGGTAGATGAAGACGAACAGGCTGAGGAGGAACGGCGTCCAGCCGAGACCGTCCTTGCCCATCGTCTGCATGACGATGCCCTCTTCGATGAACTCGACCGAGACCTCGGCGAGGTTGCGGACTCCCGTGGGCGCCACGCTCGCGTCCTTGCGACCTGCGAGCAGGAACACGACGATGCCGATGACAGCAGCGGCGACGGCGATCAACGCGATCTTGTTGAACGAGACGAAGAAGTCCTGCCAACGGAGGATGGAGTTGATCTGTGGGAACTCGAAGGATTCTGCGATCACGGCAAGGGTCCGTTTCCTAGCGGTTTACGGGCGGGTCGGCTTGAGGCCCGGGTGGGCAAGGGACAAGGCAACGTACTTCATCTCCCAGACCAGGAGACCAAGGTGCGTCACGATGATGGTCGCTCCGAGTGCCGGAAGCGAAATCCAGCCGGCGTCTTTCACGAGGAAGACCGCCAGGAAGATGAGCCCGAGGCGGATGAGGTAGCCGAACAACACGGCTCCCATCATGAGCCCGAGGCTGATGCGCGCCGTCACGGCGACGATGCCGGCGGCGAAGAGAAAGTTCACGAGCACGATGGCAATGCCGTACGCCGACGAGTACGCGCCGTGCAATCCCCACAGCAGACCGCACAGTGCGATGAGCAATGGAGCGACGACGAGCCCGCGCTTGACCATGTCCTTGGTGACCGCGACCTCGGGTGAAGGTCCGGACAACGCGGTGGTCATCACGGCGTCGCTCATTCGCCGTCCGCCTTTGACGTCGAGGCAGCGCGGGACTTCGCCGACGCCTTGTCGGCGCGCTCTGCGACATGGGCTTCCATGGCCGCCTTGTAGTCGTAGTACATCTTGATGAACTGACCGGTGACGGCCAACAGCACGAGGCCGATCATGAACGCCGGGCGCGTGCCGATCCACGTGTCGATGGCCCAGCCGATGCCGAGGAACACCAACACGACCAGCGCGAAGTCCATGCCCTTGCCCAGGGTCTGGTCGGATCGCTGGGCTTCAGCGATCTTCTCCTGTGACGGCAGGATTTTCACGGGCGGGGCAACCTTCACTGATGGGAGACCAGGCACTGGCGGGAGACCTGGGTGGCGTGCCGACCACAACGCTGTGGCCGATCTTGTGAACGCGAGCACAATCTAGCCGTACCAGAGGGGGGCTTCGCAAACGGAAGGGGAAATCAGGCGCGGCGACGACGGATCTGCGGGTGCAGCACGGTGTACAGCACCAACACCAGCATGGCACCTCCGATGGGGATGTAGCTCACGCCACTCCCCGTCAGCGCCGGGTACAGCACGAAGGCGCTCAGCAGTGCCGTCCACGCCCACAGGATGAGCACGCTTCGCCGCTGCCCATGCCCCATCTCCATCAACCGGTGGTGCAGGTGTCCCTTGTCGGCCGATGCGAGGCCCTGACGCTTCGCGGCGCGTCGGATGATGGCCCAGCCGGTGTCGAGGATGGGGACGCCGAGGATGAACAGCGGGATGAACAGCGGCGCGAGGAAGAAGTACGTCTGGCCGACGTAGCGATCGGCGTTCGGGTCGGCGCGACCACCGACGACACTGGTGCTGACCGCCATCAGCAGACCGAGCAGCAACGCTCCCCCGTCGCCCATGAAGATCTTCGCCGGGTTGAAGTTGTGGGGCAGGAAGCCCACGCACATGCCGACCGCGAGGATGGCGACGAGCGGACCGATGTTCGGTTGGGCGAGCATGCCGACCGACGGGTCGGCCAACTGCTGCGCATAGAGGAAGAACGCGCCGGCCCCGATGGCGACGATGCCGGCGGCCAGACCGTCGAGGCCGTCGATGAGGTTGATCGCGTTCGTCATGCCCAGCAGCCACAGCACCGTGATGAGCGGGATCCACTGATCGCTGAGGATGAACACGTCGACGAACGGGACACGGAAGTAGAACATCGTCACGCCGAAATAGACGAGCACGGCTCCGACGACGACGGTGCCGAACACCTTCGCCGGTGCAGAGATCTCGCGGATGTCGTCGACGAACCCGACCAGGAACATCAGCGTCGCCGCGTAGAGCACCCCGCGCGGCTCGGAGTTGCGGGCGAACAGCGGATCGAAAGCGTCCCACAGGCGGGCCGACGCGAACGCGGCGATGAAGCCGACGAACATGGCGATGCCACCGACGTCGGGGGTGACGACGGTGTGAACACGTCGGTCGTCGGGTTCGACCACCCAGCCCATGCGCTTCGCGACACGGATCACCAACGGGGTGACCGCGAACGTGACGACGGCTGCGATGGCACCGATGACCAGGTACTCGCCGGTGCCGGGCATCAGGTCACCTTACGTCAGGGCGTCGCCGACAGGCGTCAACGGTCACGCGTAGGCGGGGAACTGAGCGCACAGCGCCGCCACTTCCGACTTCGCCGCGGCGACGGCCGCAGCATCGGTTCGCTGGCGCAGGACTCGAGCGATGAGCTCGGCGATCTGCACCATTTGCGGTTCCTTCATGCCCTGGGTGGTGACCGACGGCGTGCCGATGCGCACCCCGGACGTGACGAAGGGGCTGCGCGGGTCGTCGGGGACGTTGTTCTTGTTCAAGGTGATGCCGCCCTCGTCGAGCACGATCTGCGCCTCCTTGCCGGTCAGGTCGGGATCGAACGGGCGCAGATCGACGACCATCAGATGGCTGTCGGTGCCGCCGCTGACCAGACGAAAGCCCTGCTGCACGAGAGCATCGGCCAGGGCGTCGGCGTTGAGCAGGATCTGCGTCGCGTACTCCTTGAAGCTCGGCTGTGCCGCTTCGAAGAACGCCACTGCCTTGCCCGCGATGACGTGCTCGAGCGGGCCGCCCTGCCAACCGGGGAACACGGCCTTGTCGATGGCCGCGGCGAATGGCTGCTTGCAGAGGATGGTGCCGCCGCGCGGGCCGCGCAGCGTCTTGTGCGTCGTGAACGTGACGATGTCGGCGTACGGCACCGGGTTCGGGTACACGCCACCGGCGATCAGGCCGGCGAGGTGCGCCGCGTCGAACAGGAACAACGCACCGACTTCGTCGGCGATGGCCTTGAACGCCTCGGGGTCGAGGCGGCGCGGGTAGCTGGTCGTACCGGCGACGATCAGCTTGGGACGGTGCTCGAGCGCGAGGTCGCGCACCTGGTCCATGTCGATCCGCTCGTCGCCGGGCGTCACCTTGTACGGCACGAAGTGGTACAGCTTGCCGCTCGCGTTGACCGGCGACCCGTGGGTGAGGTGGCCACCGTGGTCGAGGCTCAGGCCGAGCACGGTGTCGCCGTGGTCGAGGATCGCCTGATACGCGCACATGTTGGCGTTGGCGCCCGAGTGCGGCTGCACGTTGGCGTGGTCGGCACCGAACAACGCCTTGACGCGCTCGATCGCGAGGCTCTCGATGTCGTCGACGATCGCGTTGCCGCCGTAGTAGCGCTTGCCCGGGTAGCCCTCGGCGTACTTGTTGGTCAGGGCACTGCCGACGGCGCGCATGACAGCGGGCGAGGTGAAGTTCTCGCTGGCGATGAGCTGCAGCCCGGTGCACTGGCGCTGCACCTCGGCGTCGATGAGGTCGAACACCGCGGTGTCGGGGTTGGAGTCGCTGGGGAACGGCATGGTGGTGCTCCGGAGGTGGTCAGCCGCGGGCGGCTTCGTCGAGTTCGATCTGCATCAGTTGTTCCACACGTCGCGCGTGACGGCCGCCCTCGAACGGTGTGTCGAGGAACAGTGCCACGATCTCCTCGGCCAGACCGGTGCCGACGACGCGCCCACCGATGCTGAGGACGTTGGCGTCGTTGTGCTGGCGAGCCATGCGCGCGGTGTAGAGGTCGTTGCACAAGGCAGCACGCACACCGCGCACCTTGTTCGCAGCGAGTTGCTCGCCCTGTCCGCTGCCGCCGATGACGATGCCGATGTCGGCGGCACCGTCGCGCACCGCCCGGCCGACCGCTGCGCAGATGGGCGGGTAGTCGACGCTGTCGGTGGAGTGCGTGCCGAGGTCGGTGACATCGTGGCCCTGCTCGAAGAGCAGGGGAATCAGGTGCTGCTTCAGGTCGTAGCCGGCGTGATCGGCGCCGATGGCAATGCGGGACATCGCGGCGAGTGTAGATGCAGGCCGCCGCGGTGCCCATTCCGCGGTCGGACTCGGTCCGGTCAGGTCCAGAACCCTTCGTGGACGACGGCCGCCTCGTCCTCTCGGCGCGGCCCCTCCACCAGCATCTGCGGGCTGGCTCGGCCACCGAGCTCGATCGCGGTGATCTCGAACCCGTACTCGTCGGCACCAGGGCGGTGGACGATGTCGTTGAGCCGCCTCGCCGACAACCCGAACACGACGTGCCGTGCACCCGCCCAGAACCTCGCGCCGACGCACATCGGGCACGGTTCGGTGGACGCGACGAACGTGCCGGTGGCGAGCAG
>JANOET010000111.1:0-3932 GCA_031413415.1 Acidimicrobiaceae bacterium | reverse complement strand
CGGGTGTCGCTGCACATCGCCCGGGCCGACTTCTGGGCGTATGCGGTCTTCGAAGGCGACGCGTCGCTGTCGCCGGTCGCCCAGGGCCCGAACGACGCGACCGTGAACGAACTGGTCGAGCTGTACCGCAGCGTCGGCGGGGAACACCCCGACTGGGTCGACTATCGACGCGCCATGGTCGCCGACCAGCGCGTCGTGGTGCGACTGCGCCCGACGCACGTGTACGGCATGCTGCCCGACTGATCGTCAGTCGTCGCGGCGCAGCTCGTCGAGCGCACTGCGTACGACCGCCGCGAGGTCGAGCGTGCCGAGCGCGGCCCGGCCGACCGTGGCGGGCTCGTGCAACGCCTCCGGCGGGTCGGGCGGCAGATGGCCCAGGAACGCGACCCACTCGGGCGACTCCCACTGGTTGGCCTGCTCGGCACGCTCGGCCAACGGTGGGGCCAACCGAAGGTGGCGCTCGCTGGGCCGTGCCCGGGCGCCGACGCGGGCCCGTGTCGGTTCCTCGCCGCTCGGTGTGCACCGCCATTGCACCAACAGCTCGGGTCGGGTGACCAGTTCGCCGGCGAACGCGAGCAACGCGGCCACGACGTGCTTGCACGGCTCGGCCATGTCGGGGCAGGTGCAGCTCATCAGCAACTCGCTCGCCTCGGGCGTGAGCCGGGTGAGCTGCGTGCGCAGCGCCTCGGGCGACTCGAGCGTGAGGGCGGGCATGACCCGCACGGCGATGACCACCTGGTACGGCGTCTCTCGGTTGCCGGCGACGGTGGCGACCAGTTGCCCGGGCGAGATCTCGAGACGACTGACCGAGTGCTCGGCCACGTAGGCCTTGCCGCGCCTGAACCTGGCCGGGTCGGCCATGCCGGCCACCGTGACCGCCACCAGCGTGCTGGCCAACTTGCCGGCCGGGTGTGGCGCAGCATGGAATTGCCCGGGGATGACGACGACGCTCACTGGCCGCGCACCTTCGAGTGGTCGAGGCGCACGAGGTCGCGCAGGTCGTCGGTGGTGAGCTCGCTCAGCCACGCCTCGCCGGTGGTGCCGACCACTGCGTCGGCGAGCTTGCGCTTGTCGTTGATGAGCGCATCGATGCGTTCCTCGACGGTGCCCTCGCTGACCAGCTTGTGCACGAAGACCGTGCGCGACTGGCCGATGCGCCAGGCGCGGTCCGTGGCCTGGTCTTCCACCGCAGGGTTCCACCACCGGTCGTAATGCACCACCTGCGACGCGGCGGTGAGGTTGAGGCCCGTGCCACCGGCCTTCAGCGAGACGAGCAGCAGCGGGGACGGGGCGTCGCCCGACTGGAACTGCGCCACCATTCGATCGCGGCCCGCTCGCGGGACGCCGCCGTGCAGGAACGGCACCTGCAGCCCGAACTTCTCGTGCAGGTGCTGCTGCAGCAGCAGACCCATCTCGCGGAACTGGGTGAACACGAGCGCCTGCTCGCTCGCGTCGAGCAGGTCGGCGACCAACTCGTCGAAACGGTGCAGCTTGCCCGAGCGCCCGCCGAGCTTCGACCCGTCGCCCAGTGCGTGCGCGGGGTGGTTGCAGATCTGCTTCAGGCGGGTGAGCGCGGCGAGCACCAGACCGCGACGTCTCATGCCGTTGGCCTCCTGCGCGTCCTTCAACAGTTGGTCGACGACCGCCTGATACATGTGTGCCTGTTCGCGCGTGAGTGGCGCCCAGGCGATCTGCTCGACCTTGTCGGGGAGATCGGGCACCAGCGACTTGTCGGCCTTGGTGCGGCGCAGCAGGAAGGGACCGGTGAGCGTGCGCAACGCGGCGGTGGCAGCAGCATCGCGACCCTTCTCGATGGGTTGCACGAATCGGTCACGGAACGACGTGAAGCTGCCGAGCAACCCTGGGGTGACGATGTGGAAGATGGACCACAGCTCGCTCAGGCGGTTCTCGACCGGCGTACCGGTGAGTGCGATGCGCTGGCCTGCATGGATGGCCCGCATGGCGCGGGCGGTGTGGGTGTTGGGGTTCTTCACCGCCTGGGCTTCGTCCATGATGACCGTCGTCCAGTCGACCCGCTGCAGCAGCGCGAGGTCCTTCGCCGCCACCTGATAGGTGGTGACGACGATGTCGTGCTCGGCGACGCGGTGCAAGAACGCGGTGTCGGCTGCGCGGCCGGTGCCGTGGTGGACCATGAGGCGCATGAGCGGCGCGAACTTCGCCGTCTCGGACTCCCAGTTGCGCACCACGGACAGCGGGCACACCACCAGGTGCGGACCCTGCAACCCGGCCAGGTGGGCGAGCGTGGTGGGTGTCTTGCCGAGGCCCATGTCGTCGGCCAGACAACCGCCGAGACCCAGGCCGTGCAGGAACTGCAACCAGCCCAAGCCGCGCAGCTGGTAGGGCCGCAGCGTCGCGGTGAAGCCGTCGGGCACGATGCCTTCGTGCATCTCGCTCTCGGGCAACCCGTCGAGCAGTTCCTTCACCCAGCCGGTGGCCTGCAGCATGTCGGTGGTGGCACCGTCGTCGGCGACCAACCCCGCGGCCTCGAGCTCGCGCTCGAGTTCGGCCGCGAGCGCGAGCAGTTCGATCGCGCTCATCTCGCTGCGTTCCGCGCGGTGCTCGTTCAGATTGGCGAGCGCGCGGCGGGCCTCGGCGCGGTCCAGCTGGACCCAGCGGCCACCGACCTCGATGAGGTTGGCGCCCTCCTCGGCGGCGCGGCGCAACACTTCGTCGGACACCGGGGTGTCGTCGACGACGACCTGCCACTGCACGAGCGCAGTGGCGCCGAACCGTCCGCTGGAGTCGCCCTCCTTCGGCTCGGCGGTGATACGTGTCGACGTGCGGCGACGGACCAGCTTCTCGGGCGCGACCAGTTCGATTCCCACAGCGGCGAGCGGGTCGATGCCCTCGAGCGCAGCGGCAGCCTCGTCGACGGACACCGTGTCGGTGCGGTTGCGCAGCCACTCGATCAGTTCGGGCACGGCGACGGCGATGGCATCGATGGCCTCGGTGACGCGTTGCTGCAGCAGTGGACGGAAGCGCTCCTCGCGCACCAGCGAAGTCGCGGCGGGCAGTGCGCCGACCACGTCGTCGGCGGTGCACCACCGGCTGCGGTCGTCGGCATCGACGATCTCGAGCGTGAGCGGCCATTCGCCCCCCGCCCGGCCCTCGCTGTCCGCATCGTCGACCGGGCTCGGCTCGGGCAGGCCGAGGCGAAGGCGCGCACGCAGGATGGGTTCCCCATCGGCGCGCCGGGCCATCGCACCGAACTCCTGGGTGGTGCGCGACACGGCCTCCATCAGGTCGTCGGGCACCTCGAACTGTGCTTGCGGTGAGATGAGCGCCCGCGACACCACTCGGGCGGCGCGTGCGTTGACCGAACGGGTCTCGTCGAAGATGGGGGTCCAGCCCCGACCGACGAGCGTGAGCCGGGTGAGCCGGTCGACCATGCTGTTCAGCACCGCGACGGGTTCGACGGGGCCTGCGGCGGCGACCGCGGGTGGCATCGCCCCGAGCAGCGTCGTCGCGGCGGTGACGTCGGCTGCAAGGGGCTGCCACTCACCGTGCCACCAGCGACCCGTGAGATGCGTGATCGATGGCAGCACGCGTCCGTTGCGCACCAGGTCGGTGGCGTGACGATGGAGTGCGCCGAACCAGGCGACCGACGGGCTGATGCCGTCGTGCAGGACGTCGAGCTCGCCGAGCGAGGCCAGCGTGGTGGCATCGAGCCGCTGCACCATGACGTTCAGCCGGCCGTCGGGCAACGCGAACGGCACCACCCGAGTGGAGCCGAGGAAGTTCGTCTTCGACTGCCGCGAGACTCGGGCCACCTCGCCATGCAGGTTGCCCCCATAGACGCCGCGGCCCGGCTGCCACGCCACGGCCTCGCCGTCGAGCCAGCTGAGCTGCAGCGCCGGGGGTTGGTTCCGGGCCGCCATTCCTCGCAGTGTACGGAGCGGGTGCGCGAGGGT
>JANOET010000110.1:0-2698 GCA_031413415.1 Acidimicrobiaceae bacterium | reverse complement strand
CCATCGGCGCCCGCGGCCACTTGGCGCGAACGGACGCCGCCCTCACCGCGCTGGGTGTGAAACGACACAAGCGCGCCACCCCGGCGAGCAGCGGGTGGGAGTCACTCACCGCCAAGGAGCTCGAGGTCGTCGAGCTGATCGCCGACGGTCTCAGCAACCCCGAGATCGCCGATCGCCTGTTCATCTCGCGACGCACCGTCGAGACACACCTCGCCCACATCTTCCGCAAGCTCACGATCGGCAACCGAACGCATCTGGCGACAACGGCCGTCGGACGCCGCCGTCCGTCGACGCATCGCCCCGGTGTCGACGCTGGATAGTCACCCGCCAAGCGTCGAGATCGCACCCGCGTGCCTCAACCGAGCGAGCCGTCGGGGGTGGTTGGCCTGGTGCGGCGCTCAGGCCGGTTCTGATGATCCGGATGACCAGGTGAGACCCAGAGAGTTAGCTCACAACGCAAACGGCATGAGCAGCCCGACGGCCACTCCGCGGCAGAGCATGGCGAGGTTGTGCGCCAAGCGCTGTCAAGTCGGCACGATCACGTCTGAGTGAGAAGGAACGACTCGATCGCGTCACAAGCGGCGGTGAGGCCATCTTCGGCGTTGATCCTCGCGCCGAGTTCGCCGGCACGTTCACGCAGACCCTCGTCGGTCAGCAGTTGACGGAGCGCCGACGTCAGGTCGCGGTCGCGACGGACCCAGACGCCAGTGCCGAGACGCTGTTGGCGTTGTGCATGCCAACGTTGGTCGAACATGCACGGCACGATCGCGGAGGGCAGGCCCGCTTCGAGAGTCAATGCGTTCGTGCCGTGGGCACCCGACTGCACGACGGCTCGGGCGTGACGCAGCAGGGGCGCGAGGGGGACGAATGGCCACACCCCGTGCCGCTGGGCGACGGCGGCTCGTACCTGCTCGGTCACCACGGTGTTCGAAGTCAGGAACACGCCTCGGGTTCCGAGCTCGTCGAGCACAGCCGCGACCTGTTCGAAGGTCTCGGGTCGAGCCGATGCGCCGCTGGTGCCGAGCGTGACGACGATCGGCGGTGGACCCGCGTCGAGGAACTCCTCGACGTCAGCGGGGAGTTGACCTCCAGTAGGTCCGTGCCACGACGTGAACCCGACCAGGTGGTAGTTGGTGGGCCAGTCCGGTGCTGGCTCGACGTAGTGGCGCGACACGAGGCCGAGGTTGCGTGTCGGCGACAGGCGCGCACCGGTGACGTTCCAGCCTGGCTCGGTGTCGAGCCCGAGATGTCGACGGAAGTCCACGAAGCCTCGCCGGCTCGTCAGCGGACCAACGACACGTGACTGCCCCAAGCGCCACAACGCAGCGTTCCCGCGGCGCCCGAGGCTGGGCACGCCGGCGGGAGGGGCGGTGGCTGTCGGGAGGAGCATCGGGAACAGGTCACCGACGATCCACGGGATGCCCCGTCGCTCACACGACATCGCGCCGACCAGCGACGCTGCCGGGTGCGAGACGAGCAGGTCGGCGTCGGCCAGTTCGACGTCGACTGCTTCGTACAGCGCCGCGAGATGAGGCACGGTGTATCGGCCGAAATACAGCCGTAAGAGCCCAGCGCCGCTGAGCGGCATCCCCCAACGCGCGATGTACGGCCCATGCTCGTCGAGCGCGACGGGCGAGAAGTCGGTGCCGCTGTGAGCGCACCGGAACGGCTCGCCGGTGAACAGCGGGTGGAACTCTCGCGGCACGACGTAGGTGACGTCGTGCCCACGGCGGGACAACTCCGATGCGATCGGCACATACGGAAAGACGTCGCCGCGATACGCCATCGAGTGGAACACGACCCGAGCCACGATCAATCGCCGATCGTCAAGCCGAATCGCCGAGGATGTCGGCGTCCTGGATGTCGGAGTCGTCGTCGCCGGGTCTGTTCGGGGGACGGGCGCTGAGGCTGGCGACGTGTCACGCGGAGAACGTATCTCGGTGTACGCACGATGTGATGTCGTGTCGGCTGACTCGAAGGGCTCATTCGAGGGCAATGCCGCATGGACCGCTCATGTAGTTGATCACATCGGGTGTGAGCGCGTGCGAGGTGTCCTCAGCGAGTCGTGTGCCATCCGGGCTGCCACGCCTGTGGCAACGCGGGGTCACGGCAGCGCCGGTGCGGTGATCGTGTGGTGCGGGCTCTTACGGGTGAGAAGGCCGGCGATCAGATAGCAGATCGTTGCCCCTACGGCGACGTAGGAGATCGCGCCGTAGATGACTGCTTTGGTGCCCCATGATTCGTCGTTGGCGAGGTCGGTGAAACCGATCGCCACGTCTGCCACCGTGACCACGGCGAAGACGGCTGCCATCTTGAGTCGATGACGGCGGCGGTCGCTGTCGCGCACCCGGATCGACCGAGCGAGTTGGCTTCGCTGGCTGACTGCGAGGACGGCTGCCACCGCGAGAAGGGCTGCGCCGATGTAGCTGTCGACCGCGACGATGGCCATGAGCCCGGCGATCCCGAGTGCGGCGACGATGACGTTGAGGACACTTGTGGTGTGGCGTGAGTTCATTGCGGTCTCCAGGTTGTAGGGGGATGGTGACGATGAGATCGAGGCCGGACCGGGACCACGCTGCGGCACGGCCCCGGTGACGGGTGAGGTCGGCGTGGTGCTGGATGAGGTCATCGCGATAGCGGTGACGGAACTCCCGCGGGTAGAGCAGGGTCAAGCCTCGGTAGAGCGGGGCGCTTCGCA
>JANOET010000109.1:0-2529 GCA_031413415.1 Acidimicrobiaceae bacterium | reverse complement strand
CTCTGGCTTGCGTCGCTCGAGCGGGGTCATACTGCGAATGATCGCCTCGATCGGCTTCAGCTGGTCGTCGCCGATCTCGGCGCCTTTCAGCTCCTTGGGCATTCCGGGCATCATGCCCATCAGGTTGCCGAGGGGACCCATCTTCTTCAGGGCCTGCATCTGCTCGAGGAAGTCGTCGAGCGTGAACTCGCCCTCGAGCAGCTTCTCGGCGGCCTTCTCGGCCTGATCCTTCTCGAACGCCTGCTCGGCCTGCTCGATGAGCGACAGCACGTCGCCCATGCCCAGGATGCGGCCGGCCATGCGGTCGGGGTGGAACTGCTCGAACTCGGACAGCTTCTCGCCGGTGCTGGCGAAGGCGATCGGGCGCCCGATGACCTCCTTGACGCTGAGGGCGGCACCGCCGCGAGCGTCGCCGTCGAGCTTCGACATGATGACGCCGTCGATGGCCAGGGTGGCGTGGAACGCTTCGGCGACGCTGACGGCGTCCTGGCCGGTCATCGCGTCGATGACGAGGAACGTGTAGTCGGGTTCGATGGTGGCGCTGATCTGGCGCACCTGCTCCATCATCTCGGCATCGATGGCCAGTCGGCCCGCGGTGTCGACGATGAGCACGTCCTTGCCGAGCCGACGAGCCTCTTCCAGACCGCGACGGGCCGTGGAGACGGGATCGCCCGGCTCGCTGAACACCGGCACGTCGATCTGGCGGCCCAGCGTGCGCAGCTGCTCGACGGCGGCGGGCCGCTGGAGGTCGGCACCGACCAGCAACGGCTGGCGGCCCTGGCTCTTGAACCAGCGGGCGAGCTTGGCCGAGTTCGTGGTCTTGCCCGAACCCTGCAGACCGGCCATCAGCACCACGGTGGGCGGGCGGCTGGCGAAGTGGATCTTCAGCGTCTCGCCACCGAGCATCGCCGTCAGCTCGGCGTTGACGATCTTGATGACCTGCTGGCCGGGATCGAGAGCGTCGCTGACGGTGGCCCCGATGGCCTGCTCGCGGATGCGAGCCGTCACGTTGCGGACGACACCGACGTTGACGTCGGCCTCGAGCAACGCGGTGCGGATCTCTTTCAGCATCTCGTCGACATCGGCTTCGGTGAGGCGGCCCTTGCCGCGCAACCGTTTGACGATGCCTTCGAGGCGGGATGACAGGGAATCGAACATGCGACCGTGAACGCTACCGGCCCGACCTGAGCCCGGACGCGTCACCGGCCCGACCCCCGTTTCGGGGCCGAGCCGGCTCGCATGGGCAACGGCCTGTGGGCCGAAGCGATCAGCCGATGGAGTCGACCGCGGTGACGGCACCGGCCGTGACCGCGACGTTCACCCGCGTGGGCGAGTAGTCGTCGGTCATGATCTGCGGCTCGCCGTCGAGTGTGGACACCCGCAGGCTCCAACCGTTGGCCGCTGCGACATCGGTCGCCTCGTCGATGAGGAGGCCGAGCAGCGTCTGCTCGGCGACTGCCACCTCGATCGGCGCCGGCAGGTCGGTGCCGGGCGTGGTGTCGACCGGCGTCGTGTCGACCGGCGTCGGGTCGACCGGCGTCGAGTCGACCGGCGTCGAGTCGACCGGGGTGGTGTCGACCGGGGTGGGCTCGGGCTGGGCGATGTACTGGTCGTCGACCGCGATGACCGTGTACTCGCCGCCGTCGGCGCTGGTGAACGTGTACGCCGGCAGCAGCCACACGGTGCCGTCATCGGCCCACACCATGGTGACGTCGAGGCGAACTCCGGTGAGGTTCACCGTGATCGGCTCGATGTTGCCGATCGGCGGATCGACACAGTCGGCGTTCGGATCGCACACGGGGGGCATGGGCTCGATGGTCACGTCGGTGACCGGAGCGACGATGCCGTCGCTCGCGGGCGGCGCCGCCTCGGTGCTACCGCCGGCCACGGTGACCGACTTCGACACCGGCGTGTCGGCGGTGAGGCCGCGCAGGACACCGCCACCGCCGCCGTAGTAGCCGCCGTACCACATGCCGCTCTGATCGTTCAGACGAGCGAGCGCCTCCTCGGGCGTGACGAGCGGGTAGTCGGCGGCCGTCTGCGGCATGGCCATCGAACCGGACGCCCAGACGACGGCGCCTTCGGCGCCGTAGCCGACGTTCACCTGCACCGGGCTGCGGCGGCCGCCCAGCAACAACCAGGCTGTGACGTTGGCGCCGTAGTCGTCGGCGTACGAGGTGAGCTCGTACTGGCCGGCATCGAGACCGAGATCGTCGAGGAACTGCGTCGCCTTGGTCTCGGCGGCAGCCTTGTCGGGAACATTGGCCGGCGGTGCCGGGGCCTCGCAGATCGGGTCGATCAACACGGTGTCGGGCGGAGCGACGGCGACGTCACCGGTGATCGTGGTCTCGGTGCCGGTCGCGCCTTGCACGCCCGGGCCTTCGACGGCCGAGCCGGTCGCGTCGGTGCCGACGCCGTCGGCGGGCATCGCACAGCCGCCACGCGAGTCGGACACGACGGGAGCCGGGTTGAACCACCAACTCAACAGACCGTCGTTCGACACCGTCAAAGTGGCGCCGCTGTAGTCGG
>JANOET010000108.1:0-29273 GCA_031413415.1 Acidimicrobiaceae bacterium | reverse complement strand
CGCAGTGTCGTCATCGCTGACCCGGTCGTTGACGACGGCGAACGGCGGGGTGGCGCCGATCGTCACCGAGATGATCGGCGACGGATGGACGAGGGCGGATCTCCTCACCGGGCTCACCGCGACCAATCCGGACGTGAGCGCGATCATGGCCCACTTCGACCACCTCGGCGGAGTGTCCGCGGTCGGCCCGACCGATACCGGGGGCGGTTTCGACAGCGCCGCCCTTGCCGCCGCCATCCCGGTTGGCGCTCGGCTGATGTTCTCGATGGGCTGCCACTCCGGTCTCAACGTCGCCGACGGTGACGTCGCCCCGGGGCTCGGAGCCGACGTCGCCCAAGCCCTAGTCGCTCGCGGTGCCGTGTACCTCGCGACCACCGGATTCGGGTACGGCGATCAGGCATCGATCGGCCTTCACGAGCGGCTGCTCACGCTGTTCGCCGGCCAACTCGGTGGTCGCGACACCGTTGGCTCGGCAGCCGTCCAGGCCAAGCAGGCCTACTTCGGTAGCCAGGGCCTGTACGGCATCTACGACGAGAAGGCGCTCGCGACGATGGTGCTCTACGGCTTGCCGAACTGGCGGGTCGGCGTCGACCAGCCACCGGTGCAACCGCCTGCGCCCGTGCAGCCGACGACAGTGGCGAACAGCTTCCTCTCGTCGACTCCGTTCTCGGTCGCACCCACGTTCGTGCAGCGCAACAGCGCCTCGGGCACGTGGTACGAGGTGACACATCCGCAGGGCGGCACGTTCCTTCCCCAGGTGACACCCGGCCGGCCGATCTCGCCGCGACTGGACCGTGACATGACCGCCACGAACGGAACCGGCGGCCTCCTGCCCGCCCACGGCGCGCTGATCACCTCGCTGGTCACCGGCTCGGTGATCGACGGCTTCAACCCGGCGATCTCGCAAGCGACACTCGACAGCGCCGTCGATCCCGGAGAGGGAACCCTCGCCGACCTCGGGTTCCCCACCAGGTTCGCATCGGTGACCACGATCAGCGACCCGACCGGTCTGCCCAACGCCGATGGCATTGCGCAACGTCAACAGCTCGTCGTCATCCCCGGTCAGTTCACGGCCGGGGCATCGGGCACCATCGGACGCCAAACCCTCTTCCAGACGGTCGCCGGCGAGGTGTTCTACTCGACGAGCAACGACTACACGCCGCCGGCGATCGCGTCGGCAACCGGCGCCGTGACCGACAACGGCACCTCGAAGACCGCTGCATTCACGGTCGACACGACCGACACGTCGGGCATCCACCGGGTCGTCGTCCTGTACGACGCCGGGAGCGGCTGGGCACAACTCGACCTGTCCGCCGGCGCAAGCGCGTGGACCGGTTCGGTCTCGGTGCCCGCGGGCACGCAGTCGGTTCGATTCATCGTGCAGGTCGTCGACGGCGCCGGCAATGTGGGCGTCAGCTCGAACAAGGGCTTCGGCTTCCAGCAGAACGTCGTCGTCGTCCCGCCGACGACGGCAGCGGTACCCGGCGCACCCACCGCCCTGACCGCCACACCCGGCAACGGGACCATCGCACTCACGTGGACCGCACCGGTCGACGATGGCGGCGCGCTCATCGCCGACTACATCGTCCAATACAGCGACGACGGCGTCACCTTCACCACCCTCTCCGACACCGTGACCGCGACCACCGGCGCCACCATCACCGGCCTCGTCAACGGCACCACCTACACCGTGCGCGTCGCCGCCACCAACATCGCCGGCACCGGCCCCAACGCCACCACCACCACCACCCCGCGCACCGTGCCCGACGCACCCACCGCCCTGACCGCCACACCCGGCAACGGCACCATCGCCCTGACCTGGACCGCACCCACCAGCAACGGCGGCGCGCTCATCACCGACTACATCGTCGAGTACAGCTCGAACGGCGACCCGTTCACCACACTCGCCGACGGCCCCAGTGCCACACCCGGCGCCACCATCACCGGCCTCACCAACGGCACCACCTACACCGTGCGCGTCGCCGCCGTCAACATCGCCGGCACCGGCCCCAACGCCACCACCGCCAGCACCCCGCGCACGGTACCTGGCGCACCCACCGCCTTGGCGGCGACCCCGGGCAACGCGCAACTCACACTCACGTGGACCGCACCCACCAGCAACGGCGGGGCCGCGATCACCGACTACGTGGTCCAGTACAGCGACGACGGAACGACCTTCACCACCCTTGCCGACGGCCCGAGTGCCACACCCGGCGCCACCATCACCGGCCTCGTCAACGGCACCACCTACACCGTGCGCGTCGCCGCCGTCAACGCAGCCGGCACCGGCCCCAACGCCACCACCACCAGCACCCCGCGCACCAACCCTGGCGCACCCACCGCCCTCGCCGCCACACCCGGTAACGCACAACTCACACTCACGTGGACTGCTCCGGTCGACAACGGCGGCGCCGCGATCACCGACTACATCGTCGAGTACAGCTCGAACGGCGACCCGTTCACCACACTCGCCGACACAGAGACCGCGACCACCGGCGCCACCATCACCGGCCTCATCAACGGCACCACCTACACCGTGCGCGTCGCCGCCGTCAACATCGCGGGCACCGGCCCCAACGCCACCACCACCAGCACCCCGCGCACCATCCCCGGCACACCCACCGCCCTGGCCGCGACCCCGGGCAACGGTCGGCTCACCCTGGCCTGGGGTGCACCTGCGAACGATGGCGGCGCGGCGATCACCGACTACATCGTCGAGTACAGCTCGAACGGCGACCCGTTCACCACCCTTGCCGACACCGTGACCGCGATCACCGGCGCCACCATCACCGGGCTCGTCAACGGCACCACCTACACCGTGCGCGTCGCCGCCGTGAACGACGCCGGCACCGGCCCCACCGCCACCACCACCGGCACCCCGCGCCCCGCCCCCACCGTGCCCGGCACACCCACCGCGTTGACCGCTGTCGCGTACCACCGCACGGTGGCGCTCACGTGGAGAGCACCGGCGTCCAACGGCTCACCGATCACGAACTACGTCGTCCAGTACCGACGGGCGAGCACATTGACGTGGACGACCCTCGACGACGGGTCCTCCACGGCGACGAGCACGAAGGTCACCAACCTGACCAATGGCATCACCTACGTATTCCGCGTCGCAGCCGTGAACGCAGCCGGCACCGGCGCAACGTCGAGCACGGTGTCGGCGCAACCCACCGGTGTGCCCGGCCCGGTGACAGTGACGGCGGCGGCCGGAACCCGACGCGTCGCCCTCAGCTGGACCGCACCACCGGCCGGCGCGACCGCGGTCACCAACTACATCGTGCAATACCGACGCTCCACGTCGAGTTCGTGGATCACGTTCAACGACGGCCGATCCACCCTGCGCAGCACCACGGTGACAGGGCTGACGTCCGGCATCACCTACGTCTTCCGAGTAGCAGCACGGAACTCCATCGGCACCGGCCCGTGGTCGGCGTCGGTCAGCGCCAGGGTCCGCTGACCCACGGATACGATCGCCCCGTGAGGGGGACGGGCCGGCAACACGCAGCGACGCGCCGGTTCGGGTCGTTCGCGGTGGCACTCGCGAGCCTGGTCGGCCTGTGGCTGCTGTCCTCCTGGACGTTCAGCACCGACCGCGGCATCGGCTTCCGCGACGAGGGCCTGTACCTACTGGCCGCCGACCCGCCCACGGCGACCGCCCGCTGGGTGACGCCGTTCGGGTGGCACACCGCACCGTTCTTCCGTCTCGTCGGACACGACGTGGCCGACCTGCGCACCTTCGCCATCTGGGCGCTCGTGCTCGCCGGCACCTGGCTCGGCTGGACCATCGGTCGACGACTCACCGACGACGGCGCAGCGCCGCACCAGGCGCGCATCCGATGGGGACTCGCGCTGGTGGGCGCGCTCGGTGCACCGCTCTTGACGAGCAGCTTCCTTCGGACCCCGGGCTACAACTGGGTGAACCTGGTGGGCCTGCTGATCGCCACCACCGGCGCCCTGCTCGCCGTGATGCTCGAACGGTCGACCACCTCGTTCTGGCGATCGTGGCGGGCCCACGGCGCGGCTGCCGCGCTGACGTTCGGGGTGTGGTTCACCGTGCCCGCCAAACCCTCGACGGCACCACTCTTCCTCGCGGCCGCCGCAGTCTTCGTCGGCGCGCACCTCCGTCGGCGAACCGGGTCGTTCGCGCTGCTGTCGACCGCCTGGGGACTCGGCTGGACCGCACTGGGCCTGCTCGCAGGATGGTGGCCCACGAACTTCCTGTGGGTGCTGCGCCAGTCGGCCAGCTTTCCGCCGCTCGACCGCAACCAGACCGTCCGCGGCGCGCTGATCGATGTGCTGCGCACACCGAAGGTGGCGTGGAAGGACCTCGCCCTGCTTCGACCCACCACGATCCTGTTGATGATCATCGCTGCCGCGATCGCCGTCGTCGCCTTCCGCATCGAGCGCGCCGGGCGAGACCACGTCGCGCACCGCGTACTGCGCGTCGCCCCGTTGCTGATCTCGACCGTCGCCGCCGTGGGCACCGCGGTGCCGTGGCCGCTGCTCGGCCCGCCGACTCCGTTCTCGAGGTTCGACTGGTACGGCACGACGAACGCCGCCGTGCTGCTGTTCGTCGGCGGACTCCTCCACGTCGTCGCCAACTGGCGCCGCACCGACGCGACCGAGCTGCGGCGGGGCCTGGCGATCGCCGGCCTCTGCATCGCTGCCGTGTTCGTGTTCGGGTTCGGGTCGGCCATGAGCATCTACCACCAGGCCGCGCTCGCTGCGGCGTTGATGTGGTGCGCAGCGGCCGCAGTCGTCGTCACTGTCGGCGGCCCGCGGTTGCGCACCGGTTCGCTCGGCGTCGTCGTCGCAGCCTCGTTCGTGATGCTCGTCAGCAACACGGTCGACAGCCGCCACCATCCTTTCGACTCGACCGACATCGCCACGCAGACCACACCGACGCGGTTCGGCGCGCACGGCGACGAGCTGTTGCTCGACCCGTCCACCTCGCAGTTCCTCGAGCAACTGCAGCGCGACGCGCTCACGGCAGGTTTCTGCCACGGTGACCGCCTGATCGGCATGGCGTGGGGCTGGACCTCGACCACTGCGTTCGCGCTCGGCGCCACCGTGAACGAGCACCTCGTGATGACCATCTTCGGTTACCCCGACGCGAGCGACGTGCTTGACGTCACCATCCACGATCTCGACGACCCGCCGTGGCGCGACGCATGGGTCGCCACCAGCGACCCTGCGACCATCACCGTCGCACAGGCCGCCGAACTCCGCAGTGCCCTGGACCGCCTGCCCGGAGCGAACGGTCGGGCATTCCCCGAGGACTACGTGCTCGAGGTCGACGTCGACGGCTTCCAGCTGTGGCGACCCGTCACCGTCACGCCGACGAACTGCGCGACGCGCTGAGCACGTCGAGAAGTCCCGCCAGGACTTCGGACTCTGGCGACGGCCGCCCACCGGAGGTTCAATCGAGGCATCGCAGGTAGACGAGCTCGGGAGGCCTCCATGAACATCCGCGCGGTCGTCGGTGACGAGATCATCGTCGACAACATGCAGCTCGGCCACCCAGCGCGCACCGGAGAGGTGCTCGAAGTGATCGGTGACGGCGACATCCAGCATTACCTCGTCCGCTGGGACGACGGCCACGTCTCGATGTTCTTCCCCGCGTCGACCAGCCGGGCACTCCACCTCTCCAAGCCGTGAGTCACCGTGCGCATGCGCTCGTCCTGCTGGGCAGCGGCGCTCGTCACGCTGGCTGCGTGTAGCGCCGACGGTCGCACGGTCGCGCCATCGACGACGGCGACGACGGTCGCCGCCGAGACGACCACCGTCGTCTCCACCACTGCCGTCGCCACCACCGTCGCCGCCGACCCCATCGCTGCGGTCGCGCAGCAGATCACCGCCGACGCACTGATGCGCGATGTGGTGACACTCGCCGCGACGCCACGGGCCAGCGACGACGAGCGAGAACACACCCGATCATGGTTGGAGCAACAGCTGCGCGCGAGCGGCTACACGGTCGAGCGATGGCACCGCGCCGAGGTGAATCTGTCGCCCGTGCTCCCGGTCAACATCGTCGCTCGACGACTCGGTACCACAACCCCTGAACGCGTGGTCTTCGTCACGGCGCACTACGACAGCGCCGTCGGAGTCGCCGGTGCCGACGACAACGCGAGCGGGGTGGCTGCCGTCGTCGGCGTGGCCCGAGCGTTCGCGCTCGCGGACGTCGAACTGCCGTTCACGGTCGAGTTCGTCTTCTTCGATCTGGAGGAGCTCGGGTTGCTCGGCAGCGCCGACCACGTCCGCTGGGCGCTCTACGGTCGCCAGGTCATGGGAGTGATCAACCTCGAGTCGGTGGGCTACACGTGCCCCATCGACTGTCAACCCCTGTTCGCCGACATCGACCAGTGCCTCGACGTCACCGGAGATCCGCCGACCTCCGCGGGAGTGAACACGGTGATCGTCGCCGATGAACGAGCGCGTGCGTGGACCGAGACGTTCCTCGACGCCGCCCACGAGGTCGCGCCCGACCGACTCGTCGGTATCGGCATTCTGCAGGGTCAAGGAACGTGCCTGGGAGTGACGCGCCGTTCGGACCACGCGCCGTTCTGGGACGCCGGCATCCCGGGCCTGATGGTCACCGACATGGCCGAGCTCCGCAACGTGAACTATCACCGGACAAGCGACGTTCCCGAGACGCTCGACCCCGTCTACCTCACCGACGTCGCCCGCTCGGTGGCCGCGACCGTGCTGCGGCTCGCTGGTTGATCGCCGGTCCCCCGTCAGCGGTCGAGCACGGCGTCGAGTTCAGCCCACAGTTCATCCGGCAACGGCGCTGCGGCGTGCGCGACGTCTGCCGCCACCTCGCTGACCGAGCGAGCACCGACCAGCACGGTGCCGACCGCCGGGTGACGAAGCGCGAACTGCACCGCCGCAGCCGGCAGTGCCACGCCGAACTCGGCGCAGACCGTTCGCATGGCGATCGCCTTCGCCACCAGATCCGCTGGGGCAGTGGCGTAGTCGAAGGTGGCATCCGCGTCGGGACGGGCGAGCAGCCCACTGTTGAACACCCCACCCAGCACGACGTCCACCCCACGATCGAGGCACAGGTCGAGCAGGTCGGCGCCGGTGCGATCGAGGAGCGTCCACCGACCGGCGAGCAGCACGCAGTCGAGTGGCAGGTCGGCGACGAACCGGGCCAGCATCGACGACTGGTTCATGCCACAACCCACCTTGCCGATCACACCCTGATCGCGCAGTTCGAACAACGTCGGGAAGGCCGAGTCGAGTGCGGCCCGCTCGTGGTCGTCGGGGTCGTGCAGATGCACCACGTCCAGACGATCGGTGCCCAGCCGATGCAACGACTCGTCGAGGGCACGCAGCACGCCGTCGCGACTGAGGTCGAACACCGGGTCCACATCGGGCACGTCGCGGAAGGACGTGGGCGGCCGGGGCCCATCGGTGTGTCGCAACAGACGGCCCACCTTCGACGCAAGGACGAACTCGTCGCGTGGATGCCCCGACAGCGCTCGGCCGACCCGCGTCTCGGCCAGCCCGTGGCCGTACTGCGGCGCAGTGTCGAAGTAGCGGATGCCGACGTCCCACGCCGCGGCCACGGTCGCAGCCGCAGCGTCCTCAGCCACCGCTTCGAACAAGTTGCCCAGCGGCGCCGTCCCCAACCCGATGCGCGTCATCGCCACTCGGCACCGTCCGGAAACCGCAGGGCGGCGATCGACTCCGGATGCATCTCGATCGAGTAGCCGGGCGCCTCCGGCACGACGTAGGCGCCGTTGCGCACCGTTGCCGGATGGAGGAAGTGTTCGTGCAGGTGATCGGCCCACTCGGTCGTGCGATCGTCGAGTGATCCGCTGATGCACAGGTGGTCGATGATCGAGATGTGCTGGACGTACTCGCACAGCCCGATGCCACCCGCGTGCGGACACACGGGCACACCTCGTGCTGCCGCGAGCAGCAGCACGGCGAGCACCTCGTTCAAGCCGCCCAGGCGGCACGCATCGACCTGGCAGTAATCGATGGCCTCGGCCTGCAGCAGCTGCTTGAAGATCACCCGGTTCGCCGCATGCTCGCCCGTCGCCACGCCCACCGGCGACACGCCTCGGCGGATCACGGCATGGCCGAGCACGTCGTCGGGATGGGTCGGCTCCTCGATCCACCGCAGGCGATACTCGCCCAGTTGCTTCGTCCATTCGATCGCCTGCTGCACGTCCCACACCTGGTTCGCATCGGCCATCAGCTGCCGTCCATCACCGATCTCCTCGCGCATCACCCCGCAGCGCCGACGGTCCGACGCCACGTCGATGCCCACCTTCGTCTTGAAGCTGTTCCAGCCGATATCGAGTGCCTCGCGGCAGCGGCGACGCACCTCGTCCTCCGGGTAGCCGAGCCAGCCGGCCGAGGTGATGTACGCGGGGTAGCCATCGCGGCGCAATGCCGCGAGCCGTTCATCGCGGCCTGGCCGCATGCGCTGCAACATCTCGAGGGCGCGCACCTCGTCGACCTCGTCGCGCAGATAGCGGAAGTCGATACAGCTGACGAACTGGGCCGGTTCCATGTCGGCGACCAATCGCCAGACCGGCTTCCCCTCGTCCTTCGCCCAGAGATCCCACACCGCGTTCACCAAGGCTGCGGTCGCGAGGTGGATGACCCCCTTGTCGGGCCCGAGCCAGCGCAGCTGCGAGTGGTTCGTGACCGACCGCCAGAACGCTCCCATGTCGTCGGTGAGATCACTCAGCCGCCGTCCAACCACCAGCGTCGACAACGCGTCGATGGCGGCGCAGCACAGTTCGTTGCCCTTCCCGATGGTGAACGTCATCCCATGGCCTTCGTGTTCGCCGTCGGTGTGCAACACGACGTAGGCCGCCGAGTAGTCGGGATCGGGGTGGTTCGCGTCGGATCCGTGGAGGAATGCCGACGTGCGCGCGCGAAGATCGTGAGTGGTCACGGAGACGATGGTGGTCATGGCACGTCCTCTGCGTCGTCGGCGGGGGCGACGTTAGGCGCGAGACTGCGGCGAACACGTCGGCACCGGGCCGGCTGTGGCACGGACGGTGGTCGGTGCCAGAGACGAGGGACGGACATGAGCGGACGAGTGGTGGTCATCACCGAGGCGGCCGGCCGTATCGTGGGGCTCGTCCAACGGGCCGTGTACGCCAGTTCAAAGGGCGCCGTGCAGGCGCTCACGAAGGCAATGGCAGCCGACGAGGTGCACCACGGCATCCGGGTGAACTGCGTGTCGCCCGGCACGGTCGAGAGCCCGTGGGTGCAGCGGCTCATCGCCGCCACCGACGACCCGCCCGGCACGTACGAAGCATTGCGACGTCGACAGCCGATGGGCCAACTCGTCACGTGCGAGACGGTCGCCGACGCCGTCGCCTATCTGGCCGCGCCCACCACCTTCACCACCGGCATCGACCTCCTCGTCGACGGCGGCATCAGTGGTCTCCGCATCGTGGACGCGACATGACGTTGCGCCTCGCCCTGGTCGGTGGGCCGATGTACGACCACCTGTACACCCTGCTCGAGGACCGCGACGTCGAGATCGTGGTGCACGCCGACCACCCGACGCTGAACCGTCAGGTCGCGACCATGCTCGCCGCCGGCGAGCGGCTCGACCTGATCGCGACCCACAGCAAGTACGCGCCGTCCCAGGCGCAGTGGCTGCACCCGCTCGACGGTGTCGTCGACACCGCTGCGCTCGCCCCGCGAGCGGTCGACCTGTGCGAGTTCGAGGGTGCACACCATTGCGTACCACGGCTCATCGACGTCCGCATCATGTGGGTGCGCACCGACCGCATCGGCATCGTCCCGACCACCTGGGGCGACCTCGCCGGTGGTCGCGCGGTCTTCGGTTTTCCCGGCCGCGAGTCGGGGTTGTTCGGGACGTTCTTCGAGTTGGTGGTCGGCGGCGGCGGCGCACTGTTCACCGACGACGGCCAGCCGTGCATCAACTCGGACGAAGCGATCCGGGCCGTCGAGCAACTGTGCCGACTCGCCGCCGCCGCGCCGGCCGATCTGCCCGGCTGGCACTACGACCAGGTCGACCGAGCCCTGCTCGACGGACGCGTCGACGCCGCCGGCGCATGGCCAGGCGCATGGGGGGCCATTCGCAACGCCGGTATGGACGGGCGTCTCACGCCCCACCCGTACCCGGCGGGCACCCACCGACGCGTCAGCTACGCCGGATGCCACGCCTGGGCGATCCCTACGACCTGCGACGACCTACCCGCTGCGCTCGACCTGATGCGCCTGCTCACCAGCCGAGAGGCGAACGCGCTCGATGCTCGCGGCGGCAACGTGTGCGCCCGCGTCGACGCGTTCGCCGATGTCCAGCCCACGTCCGAGATCGACCGCCAACGATTGGCGATCACCACCGAGACCATCGAGACCGCGATGATCACCTACCCGGCTCACCCGCGCTTTCCCGAGGTGGAAGACGCCGGATGGCAGGCCATCCACGACGCGCTACGCGGCATGCGGACGGCGAAGTCCGCCGTCGCCGAGATCCAGGCCCGGGCCGAGGCGGTGCTGCGGCAATGACGGAACCGCAGACGCACCACCACGACCACGGCGACGACTTCGACTGGGTGGCCTTGGCGGACCGTCTCGAACTGGACGCGGCGATCACCGAACCGATCGTGTGCCAGGTGCTCGCTACCATCGACGGGCCGGTCCGACACGTGCTCGATGTCGGATGTGGACCGGGCACCGTTGCCACGACGATCGCCACCGCACTGCCCGGCGCCCACGTGACGGCACTGGACACCAGCGCCGAACTGCTGCGACGCGTCCACCTCGCTGCAGCGCGGGCCGGCGTGGGTGAACGGGTTCAGACCGTCCTCGGCGACCTCGAACACGACCTGCCGCCATTGGCGGCCGCCGATCTGGTGTGGGCGGGCATGGTGGTGCACCACGTGAGCGA
The DNA here is from genome assembly GCA_031413415.1 of Acidimicrobiaceae bacterium. GTDB lineage: Bacteria > Actinomycetota > Acidimicrobiia > Acidimicrobiales > Ilumatobacteraceae > UBA668. The sequence goes on along the minus strand of JANOET010000108.1, from coordinate 18,373 downwards.
CCCGGTTGCGACCCTGCGGCGGTTGCACGATGCGCTTGCGCCGGGAGGCACGCTGGTGATGATCGAGTTCGGCGACCCGCCCCGGGTGCTCCCCGACGGTGATCCTCTGCTCGTCGACGGCACGTGGCAGCGGTTCCAAGCCGCCACGGCATCGGTGTTGGCACGGCGCCTTGGTCTCGACCCGGTGGCCGTCGACTGGCCCGCACACCTCGGCGCCGCCGGATTCGTCGACGTCGTCGACGCCATGCGCGTCGCCGTGCACTCGGCACCGCTCGGTCCCACAGCGCAGGCGTGGCTCGTTCCCCACCTCGAGCGGGGGGTCGAAATGGCTGCCGACGTGATGGCCGAGGGCGACGCGACGCGCATCGTTGCGTTGGCCAACACAGTCGCCACGCGGCCCGACCTCGTCGTCGTGGCGGCCCGCCGAGTGCTCCTCGCACGACGCTCCGTGACGACGGCTGGCCCTGCCTGAGTCAGGGCGACACGAGGGCGCGACGGCGCTAGATTCTCGACGATGCAGACGGACGATCCCGCCGCACTCGCTGCACCGCTCGCCGAGCTGCTGCCGGTCGCCGCCGGGCTCATCGACGCCGACGGCGAGGTGCTGTGGGCCAACGCCCAGTTCCGAACGCTGTTCGGATGGGATCCCGCGCAGCGGCCCCAGGTGCACGCGCGAGAGATCCTCGACGACGATCTGGTCGGGATCGCGGTCGAGACTCAACACCAGATGGTCGGCGGGTCGATCACCGAGCGACACCTGCAGGGTCGCTTCCGTCGTCTCGACGGAACGGTCTTCGAGGCCGACTGCCGGGCGAAGGCCATCACGATCGGGCCCGGGGAACAGCTCGCGATCATCGTCACCATCGCGCCGACCGGAGAATCGCAGATCGACAACCCTTTCCGCCGGGCGCTCGATCTGCAACGCGAGCTCATCTGCGAGTGGTCACCCGGTGGCACGATCCTGTTCACCAACAAGGCGTACCGCGAGTGGTTCGCCTACGAGCAGAGCATCGTCGGTCGGAATCTCGACGACTTCGTCGACTGGGACCCGGGCGACGACCGGGCCGCCACGATCGCTCGGTTCAGAGCCGGTGAGCACACCATCTTCCACACTCGTGTCTACGCCGACGGGCGTTCGGTCGAGTGGGCCAACACACTCGTCCGCAACGACGACGGTTCGGTGATCTCGGTGCTCGGCGTCGGCCGCGACACCACGCAGCGCCCGAGCGCGCAGTCCGCACTCGAGCGCAACGGTTGAACCACCGCGCCACGACTCGTCGCCGAGACTGACGGTCGTCGCCCGAGATCGGCGAGCGTCTCAGCAGGCGGCGAGTTGGCGCTCGGGCAGGCGCTCGGCGCCGTCGAGCGCGGCACGCCAGTTGCGCGCCCGGAGGGTGAGCAGGCCGAAGCCGACGAGACCCACGGCGGCGCCGACGCCGAACGCGATCCGCATGTTGGTCAGGTCGCCGATGATGCCGATGAACAGCAGCCCCGTACCGTACGAGATGCCGAGCGTGGCCTGCATCAGCGACATCACGCGGCCTCGGCTGGCGAGTGGGGCGTCGCGCTGGATGACGGCGGACAGGGCGATGAACATGCTCGACCAACCACCGCCGAGCACCATCGCGATGGCGATGGCCCACGCCTGGTTCGGGGCGAGCGCATAGGCGGCGAGCGCCACCGACACCCCGATCGCGACCCAGCCGACGAGCGTCGACCGGCCGTAGCGCGCCGCGAGCATGGTGACGAGGATGCCGCCGACGATGGCGCCGATGCCCTGTGCCGATGCCACGACGCCGGTGAGCCCGGTACCACCGTCGAACTCGGCACGGACGAAGATGGGGATGAGTCCCATGAACGGGACGATGGTGAAGTTGAACACTGCGAGCATCACCAGGGCGTGCCAACAACCGGGTGTCGAGCGCATCGCCTGGAACCCGCCGAGCAACCGCTCGCGTACGGATCCGACCGCGCCGTGCGGACGGAACGGCCGCCGCACGAGCGTGACCGCCGTGGCCATGACCACGAACGACAACGCGTTGAAGCCGATGGTCCATGCAGGACCGACGACGAGCACCATCACCGAACCGAGCAACGGGCCGACCACGCGGCCGCTGTTCCACGAGTACACGCCGAGCGACACCATCTGCATCAGCTCGTGCGGCGGCACCAGGTCAGGCTGCATCGCGGCATACGACGGGGCGCCGGTGGCGCCGGCGGCACTGCCGAGGAGGATGAGCATCGTGAGGACGGCCGGCGTGCGCACGCCAAGGCCCAGCGCGACCGCGAGCGCCGTGGTGACCATGGCCTGCATCATCAACGCCGATGCGAACACCTTGCGCCGGTCGTAGCGGTCCGCGAGCAGGCCACCGATGGGTGAGGCGATTCCCTGCGGCATGAACGTGGCCAGTGCGACCAGGCCGGTCTGCAGGGCGCTGCCGGTGCCGGCTGCGACCAGGCTGCCGACCACGATGAGCTGTATCCAGGTGCCGATGTCGCTGATGACCGCCGCGCCCCACAGCAGGCGCACCGCACGATGGCGCAGGGGGACGAACGGATGGTTGCTCACGACAAGCACCAAGGCTACCGAGCAGCGCCCTCGCCGGCCGCTGGGTTTCGGCCGTCTCAGTGGTCGTCGGACACATCGGTACCGCGTTTCGGCAACGCAGCCTCGATGATGGCCCGCAGGTGCGGCCAGGCCGCGGCGAAACCGACGTGCAATGGGCGGCGCTCGACCGCGTGCAGCGGCACCCAGGCCACGTCGTCGGTCTCGAAGTTCATCGAGGCGCCGAAGACCTGGTCGACCTCGAGCACGACGGTGGTGTACGTCCAGTCGGTGGCGGGAGCGAACACGAACTCGCCGAGGACGCGGTGATGGGCGGGGATCTCGCCGACCTCCTCGCTCGCCTCGCGCATCGCTGCCTGGAACGGGGTCTCACCCTCGTCGATGGCGCCGCCGGCACAGCTCCATGTGCCGCCCTCGTGGGCCATCGCCGAACGCTGCTGCAGCATCACCAGCGGCGGTTCCCCATGCGCCAGCACCACGAACACCACACCGGCCGCGCCGAACACGCCCCAGCGCACCTGACCGTCGGAGCAGCGCATGAATCCGTCACCCGACCGCCGATGCCACATGGGCGTCGACCCTATCGACCTGATCGGTCAGCGGACTCGTCGTGGTGTCCGGCGTAGCGACAGCACCAGATAGCCCAGGTCGAGCAGCAACAGCGCGAGCAGCGCTTGCACGATGGTGGCGCCTGTCGAGCCGGTGACGACGAGCGAACCGCCACCCCCGGCGGCCGCAGTGGTGCTCGGTGCCTCGGACGCAACTTCGGTGGTGGTCGTCGTGATCGACGACGAACCGACCGCGTTGGTGCTGACGAAGGCCGCGCCACCTGTGGGCTTGCAGACGAAGACCACGGGGTTCGGCAGGCCGATCCTCACGCTGACGTTGGCGCCGTACATGCGGAAGTCGATCTTCCCGCTCAGCGCCGTCCAGTCCATGTCGGGCACCGCGAAGTTCACGGTCGACGCCTTCGCCTGACCGGCGCCGTCGACCGTGACCGGGATGGTCAGGTTGATCTTCGGCGCATCCTGCGTGCCCTGCAAGGTGTTCGTGCCGTTCACGGCCAGGTCGAGCGAACCGGTGATGGTCGAGCCCGGCGTGATGAGACCGAAGTTGATACCGGTCTGGAAGACGGAGGCCGGGATGGTGACGCTCCACTTCATGGCCGTGAGGGCGAACGACGAGTCGGCGTCGACCTGACCGGGCACCTGTCCGGAGGCCTTGAAACCGAGTTCGCTGAGGTCGGGCGTGACGCTGTTCTTGCACGACGTCGTGTACGAGCTCGAGCCCGTGGTCGGGCCGGGCAACGTGGTGGTCGGCGCCGGTGCGGTGGTGGTGGTCGATGCCGAGGTGGTGGTCGGCGCCGTGGTGGTGCCGGGGGCCGTCGTTCCGGGAGCCGTGGTGCCCGGGGCCGTCGTTCCGGGAACCGTGGTACCCGGGGCGGTGGTACCGCCGCCGCCCACGGTCGCCGTGGCGAAGGCGCCCGGCGTCACCGCCGTGAACGTGGCCCCACCGACGGCCGAGGTGCCGCCCTGGCAGTCGAAGTTGGCCTTGATCAGTCCACCGGCGACCTGCGCGCTGATGAAGACGCCGCCGGCCGGTGTGGTCGCGGCAGCGGCGACCTGACCGGCAGGAATGGTGGGGAGCGTGCCGGGTGCACCCTGCGAGAACGCCGGCAGTCCACCGCCGCTGGTCGTCCAGTTCGTGTTGGGCAGACCGAGGTTGACCTGCAGCGGTGTGGCGGTCTCGTCACCGTTGCCGGGGACGCCGTTCGGATCGGCGATCGTGGTCGCCACCGTGGTCGAGAACTGCACCATCTGGGTTCCCTGGGTGGTGCCGGTCGCAGCGATGGACACCCAGCCCTTGACCGGGATGTTGTTCGTGCCGACGGTCAGCAGACCCAGGTTGTAGCCCGAGATGAGCAACGTGGCGGGAACGGCAGCAGTGAAGTTGACACCACTCAGCGTGGCATTCCCGGTGGCGCCGTCGACGACGCCGGTGCCCGTCAGACCGATGGTGATATCACTGAACGTACCGGTCGCATTGCTCTTGCACGCGTTGACCGCCGACAGGGCGACGGCCGTACGGCGCGACCCTCCGACGACCAAGACGGACGCGAGCGCGACCGTGAGCATGATCAGTAAAATGACGGCCCCCCGCTGGTGGCTGCGCATGTTCTGTCCCCTCGATGATGTGGCTCGGACGCCCGCACCCCAATGCGGACTTGCGCAAGTTGACCCCCTCGATGTGACATATGTCAAGGGCTGACGACTTGAGTCGTACTCTCAAGTATCCCTCAAGGGGGGCTTGACGACGGACCGCTCGCGACTGGTATGGTAACCGCAAGCCCGCCACGGAACGTGGTACGGCCCACCAACCACGGGAGGGGACGTCGGCAGACGGCTCGTGGATTCGTCGAGAAGTTTCACGCAAGTTCGGTGCGCCGTACTTGCGTTTCGCCGTGTCACCGGTCATACCGCGCCTTCCTCGTCTGTGGCGTTCACGTTCACATCCGAGCCACCAACATCGAAATCCAGGGAGTGATCCTTTTGAAGACACCCAGACGGCGCCGCGGCGCCATCACCGTGATCGCAGGTCTGTTGACCGCGACCTTCGCAGTGGGAGTGACCACCGTCGCAGTCGAGGCTGCTCCGGGGACGCTCACCACCATCAATGCCTGCCAGAACAACGCCAACGGCAACTGGTCCGACATCCCGTGGACCATCACGGGCACCGCCGCCCCGAGCCCGCTGACCCTGGGCAGTGGCGACATCACACTGTCCGGCGGCACCATCGTCGGCGCCATTCCCGCAGCCGTCCTGGTGGCGGGCTACAACCTCGGGGTGCTCCTCTTGGGCAGCAACCCCATCCCGACCAAGCTGTGGGTCGCCCGTTCCGCGTCGAACGTCGACATCGGCGGCGGTGTGAGTGGCACGCTCACGCGTGTCGACCTTCTCGACCTGCCGACGCAGTTGTCCACGTTCATCACCGACCCCGACGGCATCCCCGGCGGCACAGGACCTGGCGGCGCAGACGAGACGGCCACGCCGATCGCCGTCGACCAGCCGCTGCCGAACTGGGCGGTCACCCCGCTCGGCGGCAACGTGTCGTTCAAGCAGGGTGCCCCCGGCGCGATCGGGCCCCTCCCCATCGGAGTGGGCGGAGCCAACGTCGCCACCAGCGGCAGCATCTTCACGCAGTCCGTCGTCGCTGGCGGTCTGATCAAGGTGAACTTCGACTGCCAGCCGGGTGCCTCGACCATCGCCGTCCCGCCGGCGACGGCGAACAGCTTCACCCCTGCCGCCAGCATCGGCGCCTTCGAGGTTGCCGAAGTGGTCGCTCCACCCACGGCGCCCACGTGCACCAACGAGACCGGCAGCGTCGGCGTCAACCAACCGCTCCCGATCAACGTCGGCAACAACTGCACCGACGTCAACGAGGGGCAGGGTGGCGGTAGCCCGTTCACCTATTCGATCCTCGACAACCTCGGCGCGGCCGTGGCCAACGTCGGTGGTGCGTTCACGTTCACCGCTCCGGCCACCGACCCGGGCGCTCCGATCGTGTACACCTTCACGGCAACCGACAGCACCGGCCTGACCAGCACACCGGGCACCATCACCATCACGGTGCTGGCCGACCAGTGCAGCGCGACCGCGCTCCCCTGCGACCTGCAGCAGATCTTCGTGCAGCCGGTCGTGGGCACCACGATGACCATGAACAAGGTCCCCGGCATCGTGCAGATGTCGCCCGTCGTCCTGAACGGCCAGGAACAGGTGGCCACCGGTGCACTGCAGGCGATCACCGTCACCAACGCCCGCGGCACCGCCGCAGGCTGGTCGGTCACCGCCTACGCAACCGACTTCGGCGCTGCAGGTGCTCCCACCTTCTCGCCGCTGCCCGGGGTGACCGTGGCGCTGTGCTCGAACGCCGGTGCCGGTCCGTTCATCGCCAACCCGGCGCTGGCCGCGACCATCGCCAGCAACCGTCTGTGCATCCCGGGTGACAACCTGGGCTGGACGCCGGCTGCGGTCGTCACCCACAACGACATCCCCGGCGATGTGGCCCAGGTCGTTGTCGGCACTCCGAGCGCAGCCTCGCCCGCCGCCTGGCTGGCAGCCCTCGTCCTTGCCGGCAACACGAGTGATCCGGCGCCCGGCGTGGACGGTCTCGGTGGTCTCGGCGGTGGTCCGGGTGCCAAGACGCTCTGCTCGGCCCCGGTCAACCAGTCGGGTGGCACGTTCACCTGCAACGCAGCGCTGTACCTCGGTGTGCCTGCATCGGCCGGTGCAGGTGTCTACACCGGTGGCATCGTGCTCACCCTTGCCTGAACCATTCGTTCCAGCATCACGTAGGTAATGACAATGAGCGGGTGGGGCCCCGGGCGACCGGAGTCCCACCCGCTCCGCATCACAGGACAGGACAGATGGCGGCACTTCCACGGACTCGACGACTGATCACGGCAACGGCGCTCGCGCTGCTGTGCGGACTGACGTCACCGACCCATGCCGCCGCACCGCCCGACACCACCGCCGCCACCGACGAGACCAGCGCTGGCGAAGCGGGAGCGTTCGCGGTGCAGCCCTCCGGCGAGAAGGGTCCCGGGGGGCGCGACTTCTTCATCTACACCTTGCCGCAGGGCGACCGGTTCGGAGACAGGGTCGCCATCTCGAATCTCAGCGACACCTCGGCCACCTACGCGGTGTACGCCACCGACGCCGTGAACACCGACGACGGGTCGTTCAGCCTGCTCCGCGAGGGTGAGCCCCCCACCGACGTGGGGACGTGGGTCGAACTCGGCGCCACCCAGTACACCCTCGAACCCGGCGAGCAGGTCATCATCCCCTTCAGCATCACCGTCCCCGCCGACGCAGCGCCAGGCGACCACGTGGGCGCCATCGTGGCGCAGAAGATCGACGACCCGAGCGCCACCGACGGCGGCATCGGTGTCGACGTACGCGTCCGCATCGGCGCCAGAATCTACGTCCGAGTCGACGGGCCGATCAGTCCTTCGCTCTCCATCGAGTCGTTCGCCATCCAGTACGACGCCCCCGGTCTGCCCTTCAGCGGCAGCACGGCGAAGATCACCTACGTCCTCACGAACACCGGCGACGTTCGCCTGTCGCCCGCCGCCGACCTCGCGGTCGCCGGCCTGTTCGGGTTGGGCGAACATCAGCTCGCGCGACGCCAGATCCCCGAGTTGCTTCCCGGAGGCTCGATCACCATCGCCGAGGTCGTCAACGACCTCAAACCCCTCGGCCGCATCACCGCCGACCTGTCGGTCCGCGCTGTCGAGGAGTCCGTGGTGGCCGACGCCTCGATCACCCAATGGGCCATTCCTTGGCTCATGGTCGGCGCGCTCGGCTTCGCCGCCGTCGCCATCGTCGTGTGGCGCATCGTGGCCCGACGCCGGAGGGCTGCCAGCACATGACCTCCGGGGCAGACCGACTCGTGCGCGTGTTCACCGTGGCGACGACGCTGGCGGTGGCCACGGTCGCGGGCCAGTCGCCGGTTCGGACGGCAGCGGCGGCGTCCCCCGCGCCCATCACCCCCACCATCGAAGTGGTGAACCAGTCGTTCCCCGACGATGCCGTCACCCTGGGCGCGACGTTCAAGGTCGAGGGTGCCGGCTGGCCGGTCGGTCAACTCGTGCAGATCGAAGTGTGCGGCTCCGACGCCCGATCGGGCTCGTCCGACTGCGCAGTCGACACGGCGCAGATCGTGTCGGTGCGCGACGACGGCACCTTTCTGGCACGCCTGTCCGTGGTGATACCGCCCTCACCCTGCCCGTGTGTCATCCGCGCCTTCGGCCAGGCCAGCACCGACGTCGCCACCACCCCGGTGAAGATCCCCGGCGCGCCGAACGAGCACGCCGGCGATGGCGACGTCACCGCGCCCGCACTGCGGCGTGTCGAGGTGGAACAGGTCGAACTCACCGGGGGCGACACGTTCGCCACCTGGTGGGGCGCGCCAGCGCGGCGGACCCTCGAGTTCGAGCTGGTCAACACCGGTACGGTCGCCGTCAACGACGTGTCGATCACGCTCACCGCCGGCCCCGTCGACGATCCCAACGGCTTCATTCCCCCGGTGAAGGTGGACCGCATGGAGATCGGCGCGCGGCGCTCCATCTCGGTACCCATCGAGTTCCCCGCGTTGGCCTTCGGCGACCAGATGGTTCGCGGCACGGTCAACGGCACCTCGCAGACCACGACGTTCTCGGCCGAGACCACGACACATCCGTGGCTGCTCATCATCGTGCCGATCGTCCTGCTGGTGCAGCTCCTGCTGCTGCTGCTGCGCAACATCGCTCGCCGTCGATTGCACTCCCCCGCCGACGTGGTCGATCCGGGTCCGAACGCGATACCCGACGACGCGCTCATCTGCGTGATCGAGATCGCCGAACCCGATCCCGACGGCGACCCCGACGAGCCCGGTACCCGACACCGCACCCTCGTACTGCAGAGCATCCAGGCGGTGCAGCAGATGGTGCTCGATTCGCTGCAGGTCGACGCGGCCGGCGAGCCGACGCCCGGCCAGGTCGTCATCAACACGATCACCGTCCTCGCCGACGCGCAGGCTCAGGTCGGTGCCTCGTATCACGCGTGCGATGCGCTCTGCGACTGGATCGAGACCCAGTTCAGTGACAGCGAGCATCCCGACACGCGGGCGCTCACCCTGCGCCGCCACGTCAGTCCTGGGGGTAACGCCAGCCCGTCAGCCGCATCGGGCATGGGGATGGTGCCGCTGTCGGTGATGGTGCGGGCGCCCCACGTGCGCGCGTTCGCATCATGAACACAAGAAGCGGCGGGTCACTGACGTGAACCGCCGCTTCTCCTCCGAGCCACCGGAGAACAACGTCACACTAACGAACGATCCGTCGAACGCACCGTCGGACGCCGGTGATTCCTGCGGCGGGCAACCCACATCGACCCCCGAGCAGCGGGTACGCTCGCCCCGCCGCCGCAGGTGATGGGGGAGCGCACGTCATGGGACTGTTCAGCAAGAAGAAGAAGGCCACCGACAACACGGCCACCGACGCGCCAGATGCCGGTGCCGACGCCCCGGCCGCGCCGGCCGCGCCGAGTCCGCCACCCTCGGCAGCGCCCGCACCGTTGACCGCGCCCCCGGCGCCCGCACCCGCCACCAGACCGCCCAAGAAGTCGAAGAAGACTGGCGTCGACCCCAACGAGTTCCTCAACCTCCGCGCCGAACTGATGGAGGTCAAGGCCCGCCTGATGGCTGCAGAGCAGTCACGCGCCATCGTCGAAAGCCGACTCGCCGCCCTCGATGCCACCGCACACGCGCTGTCGAACGACCAGTCCGTCGCCACCGGTGCCAGCGATCGCCTTGCGGACCTGGAGGCGCGCGTCGACGAACTGGGGCAGCAACCCGTCGCGGTCCCCGCCGAAGACGACCGAGTCGCCGAGCTGCAGGCAGCGCTCCAGACCCGCATCGACGAGCTCGCCGGCCGCGTCGACCAGGCGGGTACGACCGATCCCGAGCTGCTCGCCAAACTGGCCACGCTCGAGGCCCAGGTCGATGCGGCCTCGGCTGCGGCCGAGGCCGCCCTCACCGAGGTGCAGAACGCGCCGGCCGCGCTGATGGCCGCGCCCATACCGCTGCTGCCGGTCGCGACGGCGCCGCCCGGCACCGACCCCGACGTGCTCGCACGGCTCGACGAGCTCAGCGCACGGGTCGGCGAGCTCGACTCACGCGACAACCGGGCGACCGAGATCGACGACCTCGCGCTGCGTGTCGCCCAGATCGACGTCCTCACCGGCCAGCTGTCGCAACTGAACGCCCGGGTCACCGCCCAGGCCGAGTTCGGTGCGCAGCTGAGCAGCATGCGCGACCGCATCAGCGAACTGCAGCAACAGGCCCCGGCACAAGCACCGGCACCGGCCGAGGCGCCCGACGAACGCGACGAGGACCTGCACGACGCCGTCGCGGCCCTCACACTGCGGATGGCCGCCACCGAGTCACTCGCCGATCAGCTCGCCCAACTCGCCGAGCGCGTCCAGTCCACCGACCGCAACGCGCAGCAGACCAACGAGCAGGTCGCCGCACTCGAGCAGCGGGTCGACTCCGTCGGCCAGGAGCTCGCCAATCAGATCAGCGAACTGGGCCGCGACATCGACGGCCTCGCCGAGCGCACCGCCGACGTCGCCGCTGGCACGGTCAGCGACGAAGTGATGGCAGCGCTCCGCGGTGGCCAGATCAAGCTCGCCAACGAGCAGGCGCGCTACGAAATCGCGTTTCGCGAAGACCTGGCAGCGTTGGCCGAACAGGTCCGCCGCAACCCACCGCGGGTGTGACCCACCGCGGGGCGCCGGCTCACTCGGCCAGCAGCTCCACGGCCTGGGCCACCAGTTCTCGGGCCGCCGCCACCTTGTCGGCGTAGGTGCCGAGGTCGCCTTCCTTCAGCGCTGTATCGGCCTCGTCGAACAGCACTTCGGCCTGAGCCAGCAGCTCCTGGGGCGTGTCGTCGGTGACGGGCGGCGGTTCACCCGGCTCGACGGGCGCCGAGCCGGCGACGTCGCCGATGTCGGCACTGAAGCCGGGCAGGACCTGCGCGAGCGCCGCGCCGATGGAGTTGTCGATGCCGACCTTGCCGTTGTAGTTGACGAGCATTCGGCGCAACAGCGGTTGGCCTGCGGTCGAGCTCTCGACGTAGAGCGGCGCGATCCAGACAGCGCCACCGGCCACGGGGATCATCTGCAGGTCGCCGAACGCAACCTCGGACCCCTGCTGCCCGAGCAGCGTGATGGTCTCGCTGACCTTGGGGTCGGTGGCCATCGCAGCGCCCACGGTGTTGGGGCCGTCGGGCATCGCGTCGAGCGAGAACTCGTAGGCGACGAGGCGTCCGTACTGCGCCGGATCGCTGCTCGCCGTCATGTAGGCGATGAGCTCCTTGCGTTGGTCGGTCGTGCTGAACGGCTGGAACGGTCGGAACAGCTCGAACGTGGCCTCGCCGGTGCCGGCACCGTGGAACATCGTGTAGTACGGGATGAAGCGCGCCGCGTCGCTTTCGCCGGCGAAGTCGTTCGGCGCCCCTGTTTCGGTGGTGTTCAGCGTGGTCTCACCCGACACCGTGGCAGGCTCGGCAGTGGCGGCCAGCGCCACCGACCAGGCACCTCTGCGATCGAAGAAGTCGTTCGCGTCGAGCCGGTACTTGCTGTACGCCGCGGTCTGGATGCGGAACAGTTCCTCCGGATAGCGGAGGTGTTCCGCCAGTCCTTCGGGCATCTCGCTGCTCGCCGTGAACAGGTCGGGGAACGCCGACTTCCACACCTGCAACACGGGATCCGCGTCGTCGATGCCATACAGCACGATCGAGCCGTCGTAGGCGTCGACGGTGACCTTCACGCTGTTGCGCACGTAGTTGAAGCGGTGATCGAGTCCGCTGCCGGCGATGACCTGGGAAGTGTCGGCGAACTGGCCGTACGGGTAGCGGGCGCTGGTGGTGTAGGCATCGATGATCCACGACACCCGACCACCGATGACGGCGGGGTACGGGTCGCCGTCGAAGGACAGGAACGGAGCGACCTTCTGCGCACGCGCACGCACATTGCGCACCTGCAGGAAGAGCGAGTCGTCGGTGATGGCGCTCGAGCCGACGAGGTTGTAGTCGAACTCGGCGAGGGCGAACGCAAGACGGCGCAAGCCCGAGTTCAACTTCACGCCCGCGACACCGTCGTACTGACCGTCGCCGTCGAGGCCTTCACACGGCTGCTCGGCGACCGACGTCTTCACGACCGCGTAGCCGTCGAGTGTGGGGCTGAAGTAGAGCTGTGGCTTGTCGATCTCGGCCAGATCGTCGCGGTACACGGGCTTGCCGTCGCTCTGGATCTGGGCGGCGGTGGCCATGGCCAGACCGCAGCCGTGGGTGTTGATGAGGTGCGTGCCCTGCCACGACTTGTTGCCCACCTGCTTGAGGTCGAGCTCGCGAGCACCGACGATGACCTGCTGCTCGCGTTCGTCGACCTGGTAGCGATCGGGATCGAGGTCGGCGATCGTCATGCCGGGTTGGCCCTCGTCGGTACGGAAGCGTGTCTCCATCTTCTCGTCGGGCTTGATGAGCCGGACGTCCTGCAGCGCGACCACGTCGGCCTCCGCCTTGGCGGCGGTGAGCGCTGACCACGAGACCGGCTCGACCACGACATCGCCAATACCCAGGGCCTGACGCGTGGCCTCGATGTTGTGGGCGATGAAGGTGGCTTCCTTGTCCTTCTTGTTCGGGTTCACCACCAGCGACTGGATGACCGCCGGATAGATGACACCACCGACCAGCGCGACCACGGCCCACAGCGCCGAGGCCACGATGGCCGGACGCCAGCGGTCGGTCTTCAAGGTGCTCAGGAACAGCCCAGCCGTGAACAGCGCGATGAGTCCGAGCAACAGCACCGCCGGCAACTGGGCGTTGACCACCGTGTAGTTCGGGCCGGTGAACGAGCCGCGATTCGCGTTGGTCAGTTCGTAGCGCGTCACCCAGTAGTCGCCTGCCTTGAGCACGGCGAGGATGGCCAGCAGCACAGCGAGGTGCGCCTTCGTCGCCCGTCGGACCTTCGGACGCGGCGGCTGCAGGACGATGCCGCCCGACAGAACGTGTGTGGCGAGCACCAGCACCGTGGTGATGGCGACGGCGAGGAACATCCAGTCGAGGACGAACGTCACGAACGGCAGCTTGAACATGTAGAAGCCGACGTCGTTGCCGAACTGTGCGTCGTTGATCCCGAACGACTTGCTGTTGCGGAACATCAGCCAGTCCTGCCAGCGAGCGATCGCCGGCGCAGCGAACAGCAGTGCGAACACTGCCGCCACGCCGAAGCGGAGGGCGCGCAGGCGGTGGCCGAAGAACTCGTGGAAGCGCTCGACGACCGGGTGGGTGTTCGCCGAGAACGCCGCCGGCGCGAGTCGGTCGGCGATGACGAGGTTGAGGATCGCGAGCGCTGCGAAGGTGAGGCCGAAGACGACGAAGAGGGTGACCTTCGATCCGACCTCGCCCCAGAACACGTCGTTGCGGCCGACGGAGTCGTACCACAGGTACTCGGTGTAGAACCCCGCGACAAAGCGGGCCGAGAGCACCAGGCCGACCACGACGACGGCAGCGATGATGATGAACGCCCGCCCTCGATCGCTCACACGGCGAGGTGGGGCAGTGCGGGGGATGTCAGCAGGGTTCGCCACGCGGCGAAGGTTACCGGGGCACCCGCTGCAGCATGCAGCGGCAGCCCTCGTGCGCCGGTGCGCAGAGGTGATCCGTGGGGAACGGATCGCCGGCGTTGACCACACCGGCGAGCGAGTTGTCCTCGGCGTCGGGGCAGTCGGGCCCGTTCGGGTCGACCGTCCAACAGATGGGGGTGCCCGGCGAGAGCGCCACCAGCGCGCCGTGGCCGAAGGCCATTCGGGCCACGTCGTCGAGGTGCTCGTCGATGCGCTGCGTCTTCCATTCGCGATACACGGCACGGACGATGCCGGTGAGGTCGTCGAGGTCTCCGTCGGCATCGGCGACGGCGCGTTCGAGGCGGTCGCGCAACGGCTGCACCACCGACGTACCGAGGGCGGCTTCGGCCGGCTGGAGGGCGCGGCCCTTGGTGATGGCCTTGGTGTGGTCCTTGGCGGGACCGTCGTCGATGCTCGCCGCGCCCGCCTTGGCCGCCTTCAGTAGTTCGCTGTGAATGGCGGCCGCGTAGCGGTGCACATGCTCGTCGGATCCAGGGAGCAGATCGTCGAGCGTGCGAACCAACTTGGCACTGCGCAGTGCGTGCAGGACGTCGTTCTGCTCGTCGGCGAGGACACGCTTCAGCTTGCGGGCTCCGGCGACGATGAGCGGGGTGAGTTCGGCGTCGCGGCGACCGAAGGCGGAGTCGTCGTACTCGATGACCGCGGCCGGAGCGGCGGGCGACGGCTGGAAGACCGAGAGTTCCTCGGTGGCATCGGGAACGACCAGGTCGATCGCGACGGTCTCGTCGAGGTCGGGCGCGGGCTCGGCGTCGACATCGGCAGCCAGCGTGGCCTCGACGAGGGTCTCGGTACGCGAGGCACGCAGCTTGGCGAAGAGGTCGTCGACGGTGCCGCTCGAGGCCGATGGTTCGGCGTCGTGCACCACGGCGGGGTGTTCGGACCCCGTCGCCATCGGCTGGTCGCCACCGAACAACGACACGACCGGTGCGATGGCACGGTCGTCGACGACCTCGTCGGGGTCGGTCTCCTCGACCAGATCGGCCGCGTCGGGCTCGTCGTCGGTGTCGAGCTCGGTCTCGGCCTCCACGTCGGCAACGATCTCGTCGACCGCAGGGTCGTCGGCGCCAACGGTTCCACCTTCGACGTCGGTCTCGTCGGCGGCAGCGGCTCGACCTTCGGCGACGTCGGTCTCGGCGGCATCCATCTCGGCTGCACGCTGCCGGCGGGCACGCAGTTCGTCGGCCGGCACCATGAGAGGGACCGGGCCCGTGGTGGGCTCGAGGTTCACGTACTCGTTCGGCTCGACCAACGGCGTCATCTCGGACATCACGTCGACCGCGGCCAGACGCGCTCGCTCGAAGGCCTGCAGAAGGCGATCGCGACCGTGGACGAGCTGTTCGATCTGCTGCCGAGCCATCTCGCGACGGCGGGCGAGTTCGTTCAGCACCCGCTCGCGGTAGGCGCGAGCTTCGTTGACCATGTCGCGACCCTGCTGCTTGGCCATCTGCAGTTCGGCCTCGGCATCGGCCGACGCATCGTGCCGGCGACGAGCCGCTTCGATCTCGGCCTCCTCCCGCAGACGCTGGGCCTCGTCGGTGGCTTCGCGGAGCACCCTCGATGCGTTCTCCTCGGCGCGGACCTTGATGGTGGAGGCCGCCTCACGGGCCGTCGTGAGGATGCGCGCCGCTTCCTCGCCGAGCAAGCGAGTGACGACTTCCTCGTCGAGTGCGACGTTGGCGTTGGTGGTGTTGCGTTGTGTCACGCGCACCTCACGCTCGAGGAACTTCTCGCGCTCTTGCAGACGGGCCAGCTCTGCGGCGACCATGCGCAGGAAGTCGCGGACCTCACCCTGCTCGAAACCCTTGCGGGATGTGGCAAAGGTGGCGGTCGACACCGCAGCGGGTGAGGACGGGTCGGGACGAGAGAACGACATGGCCATTGACCTCCAAGCGTAAGCGAGCCAACGCGCGAAAGGGTGGCAATCACCTCGACACGACGCCGGTCGACCTCACTCGGGCAGCGGGTCGCCACCCAGTCGTTCGAGCACGGCCAGTGCCTCGTCGATCGTCGCGATCGGGATGATCTCTACCCGGTCGCCCACGACCTTGCGTGCGGCTTCGATGCTGTCGGGGTTGAGACGGTTGGGGTCGGAACCCGCATCAGGCTGGCTGGCGGGCACGAGGAAGTACTCGATGCCTCTCTGCAGGACGGCCGAGGCCTTCGAGTTGAGGCCGCCGATCGCGCCGACGTTGCCGTCGATGTCGATCTCGCCGGTGACCGCGATGCGCTCGTCGCCCATCAGATCGCCGGGGGTGATCTCATCGATCAACGTCAACGTGAACGCAGTGCCGGCCGACGGACCACCGATGCCGGCCGTCGAGATGTCGACCGTCACCCCCTCGGGCAGGTCCACGGTGGTGGTGTCGACCGGGGCGAACCCGATGATCGTTCGCGGCTCGTCCTCGCCGGGAGCGAGCGTCGTCTCGACTTCACCAGACATCGGCTTGCCGTCGCGAGTGAACGAGATCGGCAGCTTCGCGCCTGGTTCCACGCCGTCGAGGATCGGGCCGAGGTCGTCGACGGTGACGATCTCGATCCCGTCGAGTTCGGTGATCACATCGTCGGACTGCAGAAGATCGGCGGCCGGCACGAACTCGTCGCACTCCGTGCCCTTGTCGTTCTGCTGCAGACACAGCATGTAGTCGACGATCGCGGCGCCCTCCTTGCGGGCCACATCGAAGCCGGCGCGCTCGAAGGCGACGTAGGTGGCGCGGTCCTTGGCGCCGGTCATCTGCCGCTGCCCGGACTGCAGCAATTGCTCCGCGGTCTTGTCGCCGAACTTCTCGCGATAGGTCAGGTACCGCACGGCGGGCGACCGACGGGTGACGAACCAGTCGAGCAACGTGAGCTTGGGCTGACGGATGGTGACGAAATAGATCTGGCCAGGACTGTCGAAGGTGTCGGTGCCCTGCACCTCCATGCGCGGGTCGACCGGCTCCGCATCGGCCGGAACCAGGCCGAACTCGACCGGTTGCTGCTCGCTGTCGGAGCAGGTTCCGTCGTCGGCACGGGCGAGGCACACGGGTTTGTCGACGAACCACTTCGACGGAACGACGGCGGCGAGGACGACACCACCGAGGATGACGAACCCGAGCGCGAGCAGCGGAATCGCCCACCAGCGATGAGCGCGACCGGGCGCGCGGACGGGTGGAGGTCCCACCGGTACAGTGTCGGATTGCGTGAGTATCACTGAGGTCACCACCGCTGCTGGCTGGATTGCCGGTCTGGCCATTGTGGCTCTCATCGCGACCGGGTGGCGAAAGACTGCCAGAGCGACGGCCAATCCGGCGCGCGCCCGGCGGCCGAGCCGTGCGCCCATCGGCGTGCAGGTCACCACGGTGCAGACCCCCATCAACCATCGACCGCCGTTCCTGAAGCGGGTGTGGGCGGTCATTGCGAGCGGTGCACTCGCCCTGTGGGTCGGCGCCATCGTCGCCACCGCCGTCGGCTTCGGAGTCGCGTTCGCCGTCATCGTCCTCACCGACATGTTGAAGCGATGACCAGGCATGCTGAAACGAGGAACTGGCGCGCGCTCGCGATCGCCGGTCACGAAGGCGACGAATCCACCGCCCGTGCCGCACTGCACGACGCAGACCCGGTCGCCCGCGAGCTCGCCCTCGGCGCCCTCGCTCGCATGGACGCACTCACCCACGACGACCTCCACCACGCGTTCGCCGACGAGTTGCCCTCGGTCCGCCGGCGTGCGGTGCTGCTGTCGGCGCTGCGACCCGATGTCGCCCTGCTCCCGTTGCTGCACGACGCCGATAGCACCGTGGTCGAGACTGCCGCCTGGGCCACAGGTGAACAGCAGCCACTGCTCGAACAGCCCGACGACGACGTGCTGACACGTCTCATCGAACTCGCCACCACCGCCGACGACCCACTGGTTCGAGAGGCCGCCGTCGCCGCGCTCGGCGCGATCGGTGACGAACGCGGGCTTCCCGCGGTCCTTGCCGGGTGCGCGGACAAGCCAGCCATCCGCCGACGGGCCGTGCTCGCGCTGGCACCGTTCGACGGGCCGGAGGTGAAGGCGGCCCTCGACGCAGCGTTGGCCGACCGCGATTGGCAGGTACGCCAGTCGGCCGAGGACGTAGCGCCGTTCATGGAGCCCGACGAGCGCGACTGACCCGGCCAGCCCTACCCTGTCGCCATGCGACGGGCACTCACTCTCCTCCTCGTCGGCGCTCTTGCGCTGGCCGCGTGCAGCGACAGCGCTGCGGATTCCGGTTCCACGGACGCCGCGGTCACCACCATCGACGCCGGCTCTGACTCGACCTCCGCCGAGACGACCGCACCGGACACCACCGCCCCGGAGAGCACCTCACCCGACGACTCTGCACCGCTGCCACCCGACCCGAACCGTCCGTACGACCTGTTCACGCCCACCTCGTACTCCGCCGGCACGCCCACACCGCTGGTCATCCTGCTGCACGGCTATGGCGCCTCGTCCGCCATTCAGGAGACCTACTTCCAGGTCCAGCCGATCGCCGAGGAGCGCGGCTTCCTGTTCGTGGCCGCAGACGGCACGAAGAACCTGCGTGGCGACCAGTTCTGGAACGCGACCGA
>JANOET010000107.1:0-24209 GCA_031413415.1 Acidimicrobiaceae bacterium | reverse complement strand
CCGTGTTCGCATGGAAGGGCGAGACGCTGGAGGAGTACTGGTGGTGCACCGAGCAGATGATGTCGTGGCCCGACAGCCCCAACGGTGAGTCGACGGAAGCCAACATGATCCTCGACGACGGCGGCGACGCCACGTTGCTGCTGCACAAGGGTGTCGAGTTCGAAGGCAGTGGCGAGGTCCCCGATCCCACCACCGCCAGCAACGCCGAGTTCGCGATCGTGCTGGGTCTGCTGCAGCGCTCGTTGAAGACCGACCCCACCAAGTGGACCCGTATGGCCAAGGCCATCAAGGGTGTCACCGAGGAGACCACCACCGGCGTGATGCGTCTGTACAAGATGCACGAGAAGGGCGAACTGCTCTTCCCGGCCATCAACGTCAACGACTCGGTCACCAAGAGCAAGTTCGACAACCTTTACGGCTGCCGCCACTCGCTGATCGACGCCATCTGCCGCGCCACCGACGTGATGATCGCCGGCAAGGTCGCCGTGGTCGCCGGCTACGGCGACGTCGGCAAGGGCTGTGCCCAGGCCCTCACCGGACAGGGTGCTCGCGTCATCGTCACCGAGATCGACCCGATCAACGCCCTGCAGGCCGCGATGGAGGGTTACCAGGTCACGGTCATGGAAGACATCGTTGGCATCGCCGACATCTTCGTGTCCGCCACTGGCAACGACCACATCATCACCGTCGAGCACATGCACCAGATGAAGCACAACGCAATTGTGTGCAACATCGGCCACTTCGACAGCGAGATCGACATGTCCGGCCTGGCCCGCAGCGGCGCCACGAAGGACGAACTCAAGCCGGGTACCGACCTGTGGACGTTCGACGACGGCCACGCGATCATCGTGCTGGCCGAGGGTCGACTCGTGAACCTCGGTTGCGCCACCGGCCATCCGAGCTTCGTGATGAGTTGCTCGTTCAGCAACCAGGTCATCGCCCAGATGGAGCTGTTCGCCAACACCGACCAGTACCCGCTCGGCGTGTACGTCCTGCCGAAGAAGCTCGACGAGAAGGTCGCCCGTCTGCACCTCGACGCGCTCGGCGTGAAGCTCACCAAGCTCACCGACGAGCAGGCCGAGTACCTGGGCATCGACCCGAGCGGGCCGTTCAAGAGCGACCACTACCGCTACTGATCCGTCACGGATCCGGCCCGTGGCAGACTTCGGCGATGGCGACGCACGCGTACCCGCTGGGGCCGGTGTCCGACCGCAACGCGTTCCCGCTGCACCGGTCGACGTGGTCGTTCGCCCAGCGCTGGGCGTACCCGACCGGCATCGTGGTGGGCAGCTCGATCGCCATCGTCGGGCTGCTCTCGGTCATCGGGCTGCTGCAGCGCGACCGGGGTCAGGCCGCGGTCGGGACCGCCCTGTTCGCCATCGCCCTCGCGGTCGGTGCCCATCGACTGGGTCGCCGACTGGGTCGTCTCAGCCCCACAACCGGGGTGCTGGTGATCGACCCGGATCGCATCGTGATTGGCGACGACCAGTTGCTCGGCCGGACGATCGAGCTCGCTCGCGACGAGGTGCTCGACGTCGCCCAGCCCGGGGTGCGCGGCAGCGGCCCGCTCGGCGCACAGCGCGACGATGCCTTCGTGGCGCGACTCGTGCGCGGCGACGCGAGTCCGAACGTCGAGATCTGGCTCCGGGGTTTCGTCGAGGTCCCGGGTGGTCCACCCGAAACGGGTGGCCGAGTGACGATGTTGCAGCTGCGGACGCCGGGCGCTGCGGCGCTCTTGCGGTGGGTGCAGGGGGATGAACGGTTCCTGGGCGTGTCGCCCAAGTGGTACGACCGGGCAGAAGGCGGGCTGGCACGGTGGTACTGACGCTCGTCAGTGGGCGGTGGCGAGGACGGTGACGTCGTGGTGCAGCCGCAGGCGGGGGAGGAAGACCTGCACCAACGGCCCGATGCCGAACGTGAAGGCGACGGTGCCGATGCCGATGCTGCCGCCGAGCAGCAGGCCGGCCACCAGGACCACGGCCTCGATGGATGTGCGCGCGATGCGGACACTGATGCCGCGCTTGGCGAGGCCCAGCATGAGCCCATCGCGCGGACCTGGGCCCAGGCCGGCGCCGATGTAGAGCCCCGACCCGACGGCCACGCTGAGCAGGCCGCCGAGCATGTACGGCACCCGGATCCAGAGCGCGTCGGGGGTGGGGAGGCGGTCGGCCACCAGCAACACGACGAGACCGATTTCGATGGCGTTCAGCACGGTTCCCCACCCGAGTCGTTCGCGCAGAGGGATCCACAGCAGCAGGATGATGACGCCGGTGATCTCGATGACGATGCCGATGGAGATTCCCGTCTTGTTGGCGAGCCCCTGGTGGAAGATGTCCCAGGGGGCCAGGCCGAGGTCGGCGGCGAGGAACACGCTGATGCCGAGGCCGAACAAGCCCAGGCCCACGATGCAACGGAGGAAGCGCTCGGGCAGTCGGTCGCTCGGAAGGGGCAGGAACATCGCCTCGACGCTACCCAGCGAACCTTGTGAGACCCCTTTGGTTTCATGGCGGTATGGAATCGAGGAACGGCATGAGATTCGTCGAACGGCCCATCTACTGCCGGCCGAGCGAACGGCACTGGTATCGGATCGCCGACTGGGTGCAACCGCGTTGGCGTCGGTTCGCCGACTCGCGATGGGGTTGGTACTTCGGCCTGCTGCTCGCCGTCTTCGTCCGCGTGCTCCGCGTCGTCGGCGCGGCCGTCCTCATCGTCGGTTTCGCCGTGCTGTACATGGTCCTCGAGTTCGCGGTCACGGGCGGCCAGGGACGCAGGAGATGAACGTCGCCGTGGCGAACGGTGCAACCATGTCGCACCCTTCTGGTTGTGTCTCGATCATGCTGCTCAACGCTTCCTGTGCCGGGTGCAACCAACCCGGCGACGTGCTCTGCCGGCGGTGCCGGTTCACCCTTGCCAGCACCCCCACCCGCATCGGCGACGGTGGGGTGGCGGCCGCGTTCTCGTTCGACGGTGCCGCCCGGCAGGTCGTGCTCGGCCTGAAGTACCGCAATCGGCGGGCCGTGGCCCGTCATCTGGCGCACTCCATGGTGCGCCGGCTGCAGCTGCCCACGGTCGACCTGGTCACCTGGGCCCCCACCAGCCCCGGCCATGCCCGCACTCGCGGGTTCGATCAGGCAGAACTGCTGGCACGGGCGGTGGCCAAGGAGCTGGGCGTTCCCTGCCGCCGCCTGCTGTACCGGTCGCACGGGCCCTCGCAGACGGGCCGCTCCCGGTCCGAGCGGTTGCATGCGCCGTCGTTCCGTGCCCGGTCACGTCGGGCGGGGGTGCACGTGCTGCTCGTCGACGACGTCGTCACCACCGGTGCCACCATGGTCGCGGCGCGAGACTCGCTGCTCGCGGCCGGTGTCGCCCAGGTCACCTGTGTTGCCGCGGCCGCCACGCCCTCGACGCGGCACACCCCGGGTCCGGGTCAGTCCAGGCCGGCCCAGGCCCGCACGGTGGTGACCGCGGGAAGCGGGTCCTCGTCGACCACCACCGCCAACATGCCCACGCCCTCGGCAGCCGCCACGTTCGAGGCCACGTCGTCCAGGAATGCGGTGCGCCCGGCCTCGGCCCCCAACCTGGCCAGGGCCAGCTGATAGATCGCCGGGTTCGGCTTGCGGACGCCCACCTCGTGGCTGTCGACGACGTCGTCGAACAGCTCGTCGAACGGCAGCATCCCTCGCCAGGCGCTCCGGAACTCGGCGACGTTGTTGGTGAGCACGCCGAGGCGGATCCCGGCCGCCTTCAGGTCGTGCACCAACTGCACCACCGGGTCGTTCAACACGAACTCGATCATCGGCGTGTCGCCCGGGGGAGGGGGCGGGATCTCGATCTCGGCTGCGGCGAACGCCTCGCGGTTCAACTGGCGGTTCTCGGCAAGGGTGATCTCGCCGCGCTCGAGGCGATGCCACGGGTGGTCGCCGTCCTCGGCGTAGTCGCCGAGAATGATCCGGGCGATGGCCGCCGGGTCCTCGCCGGGGAAGCGCTTGGCGAAGTCGCTGTGTCGGCCGGTGGCGGCGAGCACCCCTCCGACGTCGAAGATCACCGTGTCCACCTGTCGTTCACCCACGGTCGGGGAGTCTGGCATGCCAAGGCACCGCGCGGCCTCACCGGTAGGCTTGCCAACCGCATGGGCATTCTCGACAAGATCCTCCGCGCTGGTGAAGGCAAGAAGCTGAAGGCCCTCCAGGGCCTCGTTCCCGACATCAACGCGCAAGAATCCGCCATCGCTGCACTCAGCGACGATGCCCTCCGTGGCAAGACCGCCGAGTTCCGTCAGCGCATCGACCGCGGCGAGACGGTCGACGACCTGCTCGTCGAAGCCTTCGCGGTCACCCGCGAAGCGGCGTCGCGGGTCATCGGCCAACGGCATTTCGACGTGCAACTGATGGGTGGCGCCGCGCTGCACTTCGGCTGGGTGGCCGAGATGAAGACCGGCGAGGGCAAGACCCTCGTCAGCACCCTGCCCGCGTACTTGAACGGTCTCGAGGGCAAGGGTGTCCATGTCATCACCGTCAACGACTATCTGGCCCGCTTCCACGCGGAGTGGATGGGTCGCATCCACAACTGGCTCGGGCTCGAGGTCGGTCTGATCATCCCCGGGTTCAAGGATCGTCCGGCCGAGAAGCGTCTCAGTTACGCCGCCGACATCACCTACGGCACGAACAACGAGTTCGGCTTCGACTACCTGCGCGACAACATGGCGGGCACGCTCGACGACAAGGTCCAGCGCGGCCACCACTACGCGATCGTCGACGAAGTCGACTCGATCCTCATCGACGAGGCGCGTACGCCGCTCATCATCAGCGGGCGGGTCGCCGACGCTGCCAAGCTCTACTACCGCTTCGCCAGCATCGTCCGTTCACTGTCGCGTGACGTCGACTACGAGGTCGAAGAGGACAAGCGTGTCGTCGTGCCGCTCGAGGCCGGCATCGAGCGGGTCGAGCAGGCGCTCGGCATCGACAACCTGTACGACGAGGTGCAGCAGAACCTGGTGCACCAGATGCAGGTCGCGTTGAAGGCCAAAGAGTTGTACAAGCGCGACAAGGACTACATCATCCAGAACGGCGAGGTGAAGATCGTCGACGAGTTCACCGGGCGCGTGCTCGACGGCCGCCGCTGGAGCGAAGGCATCCACCAGGCCGTCGAGGCCAAGGAGGGTGTGAAGATCAAAGAAGAGAACCAGACGCTCGCCACGATCACCCTGCAGAACTACTTCCGCATGTACGACAAGCTCGCCGGCATGACCGGTACGGCCCAGACCGAGGCCGCCGAGCTGGGCAACACCTACGAACTGCAGGTCGTGCCCATCCCCACGAACCGCGAGACCGTCCGGGCCGACCAGCCCGACCTCATCTACAAGAGCGAGGACGCGAAGTTCAACGCCGTGGTCACCGACATCGTCGAGAAGCAC
This sequence comes from Acidimicrobiaceae bacterium, assembly GCA_031413415.1. Taxonomy (GTDB): domain Bacteria; phylum Actinomycetota; class Acidimicrobiia; order Acidimicrobiales; family Ilumatobacteraceae; genus UBA668. The sequence continues at coordinate 18,796 of JANOET010000107.1, read as the reverse complement.
GAGAAGGGCCAGCCGGTCCTGGTCGGCACCATCAGCGTCGAGAAGAGCGAGTACCTGTCGCGGCACCTCAGTCAGCGTGGGGTCACGCACGAGGTGCTCAACGCGAAGCAACACACGCGTGAAGCCATGATCGTCACCCAGGCCGGCCGGCTCGCTGCGGTCACCGTGTCCACCAACATGGCCGGTCGTGGCGTCGACATCCTGCTCGGCGGCAACCCCGAGGGGCTCGCCCGTCATGAGGCGCTGAAGGAGGGCTTCGAGCCCGAGATGCTCGACGACGACTTCTCGTTGCCGATGCCCATCGAGCAGATGCCAGAAGAGTTCCAAGAGGCCAGGGCCAAGGCCCAGTCGCGCTATCGGGAGCTGCTCGTCGGCTTCAAGCAGCAGTGCTCGGCCGAAGGCGACGAGGTGCGTGCGCTCGGCGGTCTCTACGTGCTCGGCACCGAGCGTCACGAGAGTCGCCGCATCGACAACCAGTTGCGTGGCCGCTCCGGCCGTCAGGGCGACCCCGGCGAGAGCCGTTTCTACCTCAGCCTCGACGACGAACTGATGCGCCTGTTCGCCACGGGCGCGCTCAGCTGGGTGATGGGCCGAGCCCTGCCCGACGAGGAAGCCATCGAGGCGAAGATGGTCACCAAGGCCATCGAGCGTGCGCAGACCACGGTCGAGCAGCGCAACGCCGAGATCCGCAAGAACGTCCTCAAGTACGACGAGGTCATGAACGAGCAGCGCAAGGTCATCTATGCGCGTCGCGACCAGATCTTGCAGGGTGCCGACCTGAAGAGCGCGGCGATGGAGTACCTCTCCGACGCCATCGACGCGCTCATCGACACGCACTGCGTGACCGAAGCCCCCGACGAATGGGACCTCGAAGGTCTGGTCAAGGAAGTGCACACGTTCTGGCCCAGCGAGATCGCCGTGACGGCGCTCGAGCAACTCGAGGAAGCCGACGACATCTACGACCTCGTGATCGCCGATGCGAAGGGCTACTACGAGCTGCGCGAGGCCGAGCTCGGCGAGGCGGTCATGCGCGATGTCGAGCGTCAGGTCATGCTGCGCATCATCGATCAGCGCTGGCGTGAGCACCTCGAGGAGATGGACTATCTCCAGGAGGGCATCAACCTTCGTGCCATGGGTCAGAAGGACCCGCTCACCGAGTGGCAGCGCGAAGGCTTCGAGATGTTCGGCCAGATGATGAAGGGCATCGCCCAGGACTTCGTCCGCTACGTCATGCGCGTGCAGGTCGTCCGCAACGACATTCCTGCGCCGACCGTGCAGAACGTGCAGCAGACGTCCAGCGAGAACGCCGCCACCGACGGCATCGCCGCCGCCGCCCGAGCGGCCGCGGCGTCGGGCGAGATCCCCGAGGAGGCCGTTCCGGCCGCTTCTGCGCCGGTCAAGCAGCAGACCGTCGTCAAGGACGAGTGGTCCAAGACACCGCGCAACGCCCCGTGCCCCTGCGGCAGCGGCAAGAAGTTCAAGATGTGCCACGGCGCCACCGTCTGAGCCCCGACTCCGGACAACTCCTGTATGCGTGACTTCACCGACGACCTCAAGGACCTGCGCCGCCGCCTCGGCGACGCCGAGGGCTATCTGAAGATCTCGGTCGCGCGCTCCCGCCTCACCGAGCTCGAGTTCGAGGTCGCCCGCCCCGACCTGTGGGACGACCAGGATCTGGCGAAGAAGATCAACGCCGAGTACGCCAACGTGAAGGGCGATATCGACACGTTCGACTCGCTCGCCCAGGAGCTCGACGATGTCGAGTTGCTGCACGAGATGGCGCGTGAGGTCGACGACGAGTCGCAGGAGGCCGACATCCAGGCCGCCGTCGGCTCGATCAGCGGGCAGCTGCGTCAGCTCGATCTGCGCAGCCTGTTCACCGGCGAGCACGACGACGCCGACTGCATCGTCCAGATCAACGCCAAGGACGGTGGCGTCGACGCCCAGGACTTCGCCGAGATCCTGCTGCGCATGTATTCGCGTTGGGCCGAGCTGCGCGGCTTCGAGCTCGAGATCGACGAGCGCAGCGACGGTGCCGAGGCCGGCATCATGTCGTGCGAGCTCACCATCACCGGCCGCAACGCGTACGGCCTGATGACCGGCGAACGCGGCACTCACCGTCTCGTGCGCATCAGCCCGTTCGACAACCAGGGCCGCCGCCAGACCAGTTTCGCCGCGGTGCAGGTGTGGCCGGTCATGGACGCACCCGACGTCGAGATCAACGAGAGCGACATCGAGATGCAGGTGTTCCGGGCCAGCGGTGCCGGTGGTCAGCACGTCAACAAGACCTCGTCGGCCGTTCGGCTGATCCACAAGCCCACCGGGCTCGTCTCGTCCAGCCAGGAGGAGCGCAGCCAGTTGCAGAACCGCGAGAAGGCGATGAACCGCCTGAAGGCAATGGTCGCGGCGAAGATCGAAGAAGAGCACGAGGCCGACCTGGCCAAGATCGCGGGTCGCCAGGCCCAGGTGGGTTGGGGCAGCCAGATCCGCTCGTACGTCGTGCAGCCCTATCAGATGGTGAAGGACCTGCGCACCGAGGTCGAGACCAGCCAGATCGACGCCGTGCTCGACGGCCACATCGACGAGTTCATGGAGGGCTACCTCCGGTGGCGACGTCGAGAGGCGGAATGACCGGGCTACGGTTGAGCACTCCATGATCAAGCTCGAGAACGTCACCAAGTCCTACGGCACGGACGTCACCGCCCTTCGCGACGCCAGCTTCGACGTCGCCAAGGCAGAGTTCGTGTTCCTGGTCGGTCCATCCGGCTCGGGCAAGAGCACCCTGCTGCGGATGATGAACCGCCAGGAGCGCCCCGAGCGAGGCGCGGTGTGGGTGGCCGGTCGCAACATCAACGAGATGCCCGACAGCAAGGTGCCGCACCTGCGCCGCAACATCGGCAACATCTTCCAGGACTACAAGCTGCTCACGAACAAGACGGTGTTCGAGAACGTCGCGTTCGCGCTCGAGGTCATCGGTCGTCCCCGACACGTCATCCGCCAGCAGGTACCGGCCGTGCTCGACCTGGTCGGCCTCACCGGCAAGCAGGATCGCTTTCCGCACCAGCTGTCGGGCGGTGAGCAGCAGCGCGTGTCCATCGCCCGCGCGTTCGTCAACCGGCCGCTCATCCTGCTCGCCGACGAGCCCACCGGCAACCTCGACCCCGCCACGGGCGAGGGCATCATGCGTCTGCTCGATCGCATCAACAAGACGGGTACCACCGTCGTGATGGCCACGCACGACCAGCGCATCGTGAACATGATGCGCAAGCGCGTCATCCAACTCGACCGAGGGGTCATCGTGCGCGACCAGGCTCGAGGTGTGTACGAATGATCTCCCGCCTGCGTTACACCCTCCGCGAGATGTGGGCGAGCATGTCTCGCAACAAGACGCTCACCGCGGCGACGATCATCACCAGCACCATCTCGCTGCTCTTGTTCGGCCTCACCCTGCTCATCCAGCGCGGCTTCGACAACCAGTTGAAGCTGTGGACCGGCGGCGTCGAGATGGTCGTCTACGTCAAGCACGGCGCGGGTCCCGATCAGGTGCAACTCATCGAGGACGCGCTCACGTCGCAGACGACGGTCATCGAGCGGGTCGATTACTGCGACGAGACGTGCGCCATTGCGGTGGCGAACACGCTGTTCGCCGGCGATCAGGATTCGCTCGAACAGCTCATCCCGAAGATTCCCTCGTTCTTCAAGGTGACGCCCATCGACAAGGACAGCGGCGAAGTGCTGCGTACCTTGAAGGACACCTTCAGCGAGTTGCCGAACGTCATCGACGTCCGAACACCGGATCAACAGGTCGAGGTGCTCAGCCAGCTGAAGAGTTTCTTCGGCGTTCGCACGCTCATCATCGCGGGTGGGTTGCTGGCGGCCTCGGCGCTGCTCATCTGGAACACCATTCGCACGGCGATGTTCGCCCGACGGCGAGAGATCGAGGTGATGAAACTCGTGGGTGCCACCAACTGGTTCATCCGTCTGCCGTTCATGCTCGAGGGGTTGCTGCAGGGCATCGTCGGTGGGTTCCTCGGTGGCATCTTCATGTTGTTGATCAACCGCGACTGGACCGCCGGCGTACGCGCGTTCCCGGTCAGCTCCGGCCTCGAGGGCTTCGTCGTCACCGACGGCTATCCGCTCACGGTATGGCTGATCATGATCGCCGTCGGCGCGTTCGTCGGTGCAGTGGGCTCGGGCACCGCCGCGTCCAAGTTCCTCGACGTGTAGATCCCGGTACTGCGGCAAAAGGTCCGATTCTGGGGCTGATTCGTCTCAGGATTGCTTCTGGGCGCATTTCGACTCGGAAGCCGAGAAGAATCAGCCCCAGTCCGCCCAGCGTCGGATGGAGCGACGGGTATCCCTCGGGCACGGGAAGTTCCTCCAACTGTGGGCCGTCATCCGCAAGCAGCAGCTCGGAGTGTTCGTCGCTGAGCCGAAGGTCGAGCGGCCCGCGCACGGCACACCCGAACGCCACCACCAGCACGCTCTTGGTCGGTTCCACCGGGTAGACCCACGCATCGACCAGTCGCTCGGCGACCACCGTGATGCCGAGCTCCTCGTGCACTTCGCGAAACACACACTCCTCCTGGATCTCGCCGAGTTCGAGTCGGCCGCCGAGCAACTCCCATTCTTCGCGGTCGTTGCGGACGAGGGCGACCGTCAATGGGGGGCCTCCGCTACCGGGCGTCGCGCAGCGTGGCAACTACGTTCGCCGCATGGAGTACACGCAGATCATCTACGCGGTGGCAGACCACGTCGCCACCATCACGTTGAACCGTCCCGACCAGCTGAACGCGTTCACCATCAAGATGATGCGCGAGATCATCGACGCCTTCGACCAGGTCGACGCCGACGACGACGTGCGCGTGGTGATCGTCACCGGCGCTGGGCGAGGCTTCTGCGCGGGTGCGGACCTGTCGGGCGGGGGAGCGACGTTCAGCAAGGGTGGCAGTGACGAGATCCCCGAGGACGTCGGCATCCCGCGCGACGGCGGCGGGATGGTGAGCCTGCGCATCTTCGAGTGCACCAAGCCGGTCATCGGCGCCATCAACGGCGCGGCCGTCGGGGTAGGCGTCACGATGACCCTGCCGATGGACATCCGTCTCGCCAGCGAGCACGCCAAGTTCGGGTTCGTGTTCGCTCGGCGCGGCATCGTGCCCGAGGCGTGCAGCAGTTGGTTCCTGCCGCGCCTGGTGGGCATCAGTCAGGCCACCGAGTGGTGCTACACCGGTCGAGTGTTCCCTGCGGCCGAAGCACTCGATGGCGGCCTGGTGCGCAGCGTGCACGCCGCCGGCGACCTGTTGCCCGCTGCGCTCGCGATCGCGGCCGAGATCGCCCAGAACACCGCCCCTGTCAGCGTCGCCCTGACGAGGCAGATGTTGTGGCGAATGCTCGGCGCGTCGCACCCCATGGAGGCCCACCGGGTGGACTCACGGGGCATTCTCAGTCGTGGCGCGAGCCCCGACGCTCGGGAGGGTGTGGTCAGTTTCCTCGAGAAGCGTCCGCCCGAGTTCCCGGTGAAGGTGAGCGACGGCCTGCCCGACATCTTTCCCTCATACGAAACTCCAAAGTTTTCGTAAAGTCCCTCACGGCCAGTGCCGATGGAATTGTCTCAACAGGGGCGGCAGCGGGCAAGCAGTCGCACAGGATGACAAGGGGCGAGACCAATGACTGCACTGGCAACCCGGCTTCACGCCGGCGACGTGATCGAAGTGGACATCGAGAGTGACTCGGCGACGGCGCTCGTGCTCCTCGCGACCCACGAGTTCGTGATTCTCGACCCCTGCGACGGGCGCACGCCCATCGTCGTTCGCGCCGAGGACCTTGGTCCCGTGCGCGTCTTCCACGACGACCTCTAACCTCCACGGGGTGAGCAATCCCCCTGAGGCGACACCGGAGGAAGAGGGCATGACCCTCTACGACGCGGTCGGTGGTATGCCGTTCTTCGAGCGGTTGGTCGCTGCCTTCTACGAAGGAGTCATGCCCGATCCCGTGCTGGGTCCGTTGTACCCACCCGACGACGTCGAGGGCGCCAAGCGCCGACTCGCGCTGTTCCTCGGCCAGTACTGGGGTGGCCCGCAGACCTACATGGAGGAGCGCGGTCACCCGATGCTGCGCATGCGCCACAACCCGTTCGCCATCGGTGCCGCCGAACGCGACCACTGGCTGTTGCACATGGCGGCTGCGGTCGAGCGGTGCACCCCGCCCGGCGATATCCGCGACATGCTCATGGGTTACTTCGTCCCCGCCGCCGAGCACATGCGCAACGACGGCGGCCTGAACATCGTCAAGGGCTGACTGCGCCAGCGGTAGGGTCCGCCCATGGAAGCCGAAGGTGCTCGCACGTTCCAGGCCACCGGTGACGCCTACGACCTGTTCATGGGGCGCTATTCGCGCCACCTGTCCCGTCCGTTCGCCGACGCCGCCTCTGTCGCCGCGGGGCATCGCGTGCTCGACGTCGGCTGTGGTCCCGGCGCCCTGACCGCCGAGCTCGTGCAGCGCATCGGGTCCACCAATGTCGTCGCCCTCGATCCGTCGCCGCCGTTCGTGGCGGCATGCACCGAGCGGTTTCCCGGTACCGAGGTGCACCTCGGCCGCGCGGAGGCGCTGCCGTTCGCCGACGACTCGTTCGATCGAGTGATGGCGCAGCTGGTCGTGCACTTCGTCTCCGACCCGACCGCCGCGGCGTCCGAGTTTCGTCGCGTGCTGCGGCCGGGCGGCATCGCCGCTGCCTGCGTGTGGGACTTCGCCGAGGGCATGCAGATGCTGCGCAGCTTCTGGGACGCCGCGCTCGACGTGGACGACGAAGCGCCCGACGAAGCGCGCACGTTGCGGTTCGGTCGCGCGGGTGAGATCGCCGAGTTGTTCGACGCAGTCGGTCTCGTCGACATCGACGAGTCGACGCTCGAGGTCGAGTCCGCCTACTCGGACTTCGACGAGCTGTGGGCCGGTTTCATGGCCGGCATCGGCCCAGCCGGTTCGTTCGTCGTGTCGCTCGACGAGCCCCGACGGGCAGCGCTCCGAGAAGCACTCTTCCGCCGTGTCGGCTCGCCCACTGGCTCGTTCACGCTCACCGCATTGGCTCGTTGCGCGACGGGCGTTCGCGCCTGAACTCAAGTTCGCGCGCGTTCACCAGGAACTCAAGTTCGCGCCGCGGGGCGAAGGGCCCAGCAGGCGACCGCGGTGGCGGCGGCCACGTTCAGGCTGTCGACGCCGGCGTGCATGGGAATGCTGGCTCGGTGCGTGGCCGCGGTCATCGCGCCATCGGTGAGGCCCGTTCGCTCGCTGCCCACCAAGAGGGCGACCTTCTCGCCGACCGGCACCTCGTCGAGTGGGATGGCGTCGTCGGCCGGGGTGAGCGCGACCACCTGCCACCCGCCGTCGACCAGTTCGCGGACGGTGGCCACCATGTCGCGTGTACGCGCGTTCGGAAGGTGCAGCGAGTTGCCCATCGACACGCGCATCGCACGTCGCGCGAGTGGGTCGACGCTCGTGGTGTCGAGCACCAGGCCCTGCCAACCCATGCCCAACGAGTTGCGGACGATGCTGCCGATGTTGAGCGGGTTGTCGACGGCCTCGGCGAGCACCAACCGGGTACACGTGGCGGCCAGTTCCGCCACGGTGGATCGCGCGGGCCGCTCGAACAGCGCCACGATCGAGTACGGCATGCCCAACTGCGTGATCGAGCGGCGCATCGCGTCGCCACCGGCGAACACCGGCACCCGGCCGAGCAGCCGGTCGGTGACCGGTGGTACTCGCTCGCCGTCGACCAATGCCATCGCGGGCACGCAACCCGCGTCGAGGGCGCGCTCGACCACCAGATCGCCCTCGGCCATGAACAGACCGTCCCCGCCGTCGTCGCGTCGCTGCAGCCGGTTGGCCAGGCCGCGCTCGTTCAGACGGAACGGTGCCACCCGCGGGTCGTCGGGGTCGTCGACCGTGACGATCGTGGGGACGATCCCGCCGGGTGTCTCGTCTGGCATCAGAAGTGCCAGGGGAAGGGCGACCAGTCGGGGTCGCGCTTCTCGAGGAACGACATGCGGCCCTCCTGGGCCTCGTCGGTCATGTACGCGAGGCGGGTGGCCTCGCCGGCGAACACCTGCTGGCCGACCAGACCGTCGTCGATGAGGTTGAACGAGAACTTCAGCATGCGCTGCGCCGTCGGGCTCTTGCCGTTGATCTCCTTCGCCCACTGCAACGCCTCGCGTTCGAGGTCGGCGTGCGGGTACACGCCGTTGACGGCGCCCATCTCCTTCATCTCGTCGGCGCTGTAGGTGCGACCGAGGAAGAAGATCTCGCGGGCGAGCTTCTGACCCACCTGACGAGCGAGATACGCGCTGCCGAAGCCACCGTCGAAGCTGGCGACGTCGGCGTCGGTCTGCTTGAACTTGCCGTGCTCGCGGCTGGCGATGGTGAGATCGCTGACCACGTGCAGGCTGTGACCGCCGCCGGCGGCCCAGCCGTTGACGACACAGAGCACGACCTTGGGCATGAACCGGATGAGACGTTGCACCTCGAGGATGTGCAAGCGCCCGGCGCGGCCGGCCTGCACGGTGTCCTCGGTGTCGCCAGCCCTGCCGGAGGCGTCTTCGACGGTGTACTTGGACCCGTCCTTGCCGCGGATGCGCTGATCGCCACCGCTGCAGAACGCCCAGCCGCCGTCCTTGGGCGAGGGGCCGTTCCCCGTCAGGATGACGCAACCGACGTCGGTGCTCATGCGAGCGTGGTCGAGCGCCTGGTACAGCTGGTCGACCGTGCGCGGGCGGAATGCGTTGCGCACCTCGGGCCGGTTGAAGGCGATGCGCACGGTGCCGTGCTCGACGGCACGGTGGTACGTGATGTCGTCGAAGTCGAAACCGGGCACCTCGTGCCACGCGGAGGGGTCGAAGATCTCGGAGACCATTGGGTCATCCTCCCACTGCTACGTTGCGCGCATGGCATTCGCGCAGGTCAACGGCCAGAACACCTACTTCGAGGACACGGGCGGCGACGGACCCGCCGTCATCCTTGGTCACGGGTTCCTGATGGACCACGAGATGTTCGTCCACCAGGTCGCTGTGCTTCGCGATCAGTACCGCGTCATCACGTGGGACGAACGGGGTTTCGGACTGACGGAGTACGACGGCGAGCCGTTCACCTACTGGGACTCCGCGAACGACTGCCTCGCGTTGCTCGGCCACCTGGGTATCGAGCGTGCGGTCGTCGGCGGCATGAGCCAGGGCGGTTTCCTGTCCCTGCGCGTGGCGCTCACGGCTCCCGAACGGGTGCGGGCGCTCATCCTTCTCGACTCGGGGGCGGCGCTCGACCACCCCGACACGCTTGCCGCGAACCAGGGCATGGTCGACATGTGGCTCGCTGTGGGACCGGTCGACGACCTCGCCAACGCGGTCGCGACGATCATCATCGACGACCCCGCGGAGAATCCGAAGTGGGTGGCCAAGTGGCAGGCCCGCCCGAAGGAACTCATGGCCGAGCCAGCTCGATGCCTGCTCACCCGCGACGACGTCAGCCCGCGCCTCGGTGAGATCACCTGTCCGGCGCTGGTCGTGCACGGCACCGAGGACACTGCGATTCCCATGGAGTACGCCGAGGAGATGGCGGCCGGGCTGGTCGGCTGCGGTGGCGTGGTGAAGGTGGGCGGCGCACACGCGGCGAACCTCACCAATCCCGAGCCGGTGAACGCGGCGATCCTCGAGTTCCTCGCCGGCCTTCCCGCGTGAGTGCACTGCAGATCTTCGGCGTCCCGGGACTTCCCGAGATCGTCGAGGGCGCCGACCTGGGCGCCGCCGTGCTCGCCGCCGCCACCACTGCCGGTACACCGCTGCAGTCCGGCGACGTCGTCGTGGTCACGTCGAAGATCGTCTCGAAGGCCGAGGGTCGAACCGTCGAGTTGGCCGACGTGGTGCCGTCGCCGTGGGCGCGCTCGTGGTCCGAGCAGTGGGAGAAGGACCCCGCCGTCACCGAGCTCGTGTTGCGCGAGGCGAAGCGCATCGTCCGCCAGCTCGGCCCGATCCTGATCACCGAGACACACCACGGGTTCGTCTGTGCCAACAGCGGCGTCGACCAGTCGAGCAGCGGCGCACACGGTCGAGCGGTGTTGCTGCCGGTGGACTCCGACGCGTCGGCTCGGGCCATCCGCGCGACGTTTCTCGCGGCCGGAGTCGATGCCGCAGTGATCATCTCCGACACGTTCGGCCGCGCCTGGCGCGAGGGACAGACCGACATCGCCATCGGCGTGGCCGGCATCCAGCCGATCCACAGCTACATCGGCCAGGTCGACCCGCACGGCCACGAGTTCAAGGTGCAGGCGTTGTGTGTCGCCGACGAACTGACCGGTGCGGCCGAACTGGTGAAGGGCAACACGTCGCGAGTTCCCGTCGCCGTGGTCCGTGGCTACGAGTGGGAGGCCGATGAAACGGCCACCATCGCCCCTGTGCTCCGCGACCAGTCGCGCGATCTGTTCAGATAGGGCCCATGAGTCCTCGCATCGAAGTCACCCGCATTCTTCCCGCGTCGCCCGAGCAGGTGTACGCGCTGGTCACCGATCTGCCGCGCATGGGCGAGTTCTCGCCCGAGAACACGGGGGGCAAGTGGGTGAAGGGCGCCACCGGCCCGGCCGTGGGTGCGAAGTTCAAGGGCACCAACGCCAAGGGGAAGAAGAAGTGGTCCACCGACGTCACCGTCACCGTGGCCGACCCAGGCAAGGAGTTCGCGTTCGACGTCACCGCGGCCGGTATGGCGGTGGCCTGCTGGGGCTACCGGCTCGAGCCCGTCGAGGGCGGTACGAAGGTCACCCAGTACTGGGAGGACCACCGCAACCCCGTGGCCAAGAAGGTGACCGGTTGGTTCCTGAGCATTCCCGACCGAGCCGACCACAACAGCGCCGGCATGGAGGCCACGCTCGAGAAGATGGCTGCCGCGCTCTGACGTTCGGCTGATCAGCCCGCCAGCGGGTGGGCGCGGAAGAACTGCCAGATGACCGTGGTGGCATCGATGTTCGTGGTCGTCGGACCGACGAGGTCGGCGATGGTCTGGTCGAACGCGCTGCCGGGCCAGGAGTGACCTCCGCCGACGACGGTGTACAGCTGCGCTGCACCGGTCTCGCAACCGTCCCACTGCATGAGGCTCACGTCGTCGGCGACGGGGCTGTCGGCCGGCTCGCCGTCGCAGCCGTTGCGCCCGCTCCACGCGCCGACTCGTTCGGGCACCGGCGCCGTCATCGCACCCCACAACGATGCAGCGCCTCCGTCGGCCTGCTCGCCGACGGTGCCGCTGCCATCGGGGGCGGGTAGTTCGAGCGCCAGCGCGCCGACGCCGCCGTCGTAGGCGAGGAACGGGTCGTCGGTCCCGTGGAACGCGACGACCGGCACGGCTCGGGAGGGCGTACATCCGGCCGGGTCGGTGATGCCAGCGACGGGGGCTGCCGCGGCGATGCGGTCGGCGAGGGCACACGACAACGTGGAGGTCATCATCGCACCGTTCGACATGCCCATCACGTAGATGCGATTGGTGTCGATGCAGGTCGTCTGCTCGACCTCGTCGAGCAGGGCGCTGATCCACTGCACGTCGGTGCTGTCCACCGCGGTCTCCCAGTGGGGGACGTCACGGGTGATGGCCGGCGTGACCGCGACGAACCGGTGGCGGCTGCTGCGGGTCGGCAGATCCGACTCGGTGGCGAACAGTGCCGCCGGTTGGATCCAGCCGTGCAGGCCGAGCACCAGTGGAAGCGGAGTGGCGCCGTCGTGGGCCGGCGGCACGTACGACGTGTACGTGCCGTCCAGACCGGCCGCGGTGAGGGTGGCCGGGTACGTTCCGGGCGCCGTGGGCGTCTCGGTGTCGCAGCCGACCGACGCGGCGGTCTGCACCGAGTTCGCGGCCACGAACTCGTTCACCGCCTGCACGCCCTGCGCAGGGAAGTTGATGTTCAGGCCGACGATGCCCCGCTCGAGGAAGTCGCGGTATGAGGCAAGGTTCTCGAGCTCGCGCTTGTTCGGCCACACCCAGATGGGGTTGCCGTCGGCGGTGGCGCGAGCGACGAGTTCGGGGGTGATGACCTGCAGGCCCGAGAACTCGGGCGGCAGCTGCAGGATGCGCATGCCATCGGGGATGGGCGTGCTGCTCAACACGTAGGCGGTGAGCACGTTCAGGCCGGGCGACACCTCGGTGTCGGGGTCGATCGAGTGGTAGTAGCTGACCACTTCGTCCTCGAACGAAGCGACGACCGACGCCTCGCTCCGGCCGAGCGCGTTCAGTTGGACGGCGAGCACGTCGGCGGTGCGCTTGGCGACGTCACCCTCACCCTTGATCTCGATGTTCAGCGGGATGTCGGGGAACCGCTCGACCAGTTGGGTCAGTGTCGGCAGGGCGAAGTCGTCGGCGGTGTAGCCGGTCGGAGGCTCATTGTCGCCGGTGCGAATGCCGCGATACAGGTAGTCGGCGTCGGGTTTGTCGCGACAATCGCTGCAGGCGGCACTGAACCAGTACGCCGCGTCGAGTTCGGCGATCTCGGCCATCGTCAGGTCGGCCGTCGCTCCCGTGCCGTTGGTGTTGCGGTCCACGGTGTCGTCGTGCTGCACGACCAACTCGTCGTCCTTGGTGATGTTGATGTTCAAGTCGAGCATGTCGACGCCCGCCTTCACGCTCTCACCGAACCCGAACAGCGTGCTCGCGGGGAACTCGTCCTCGCCCGCAGTGTGCGCGAGCACGATCGGTCGCCCGATGTTCAACAGATCGTCGATGGTGGCGGCATAGGTGACCGGAGGCTCGGTGGTGGTGGTCACCAGTTCGGTGGTGCTCGTCGCCGCGGTGGTGTCCACCGCCGTGGAGTCGACGCCCGTGGTGGTGCCCGATGACGAACCATCGCTGCCCGAACAGGCGGAGAGCACGAGTGCGGCAGAACCGAGGACGGCGGTGGCGAGGACGGTGAGGCGCTGGGTCACGCCAAGAGTCTGGCGTACTCGACAGCGATGTTGGCAGCGGTGCCGGCGTTGTTGCGTACCAGCGCAAGGTTGGCCACCAAGCTGCGACCTCCGGTACGTTCCACCACCGTCTTGAGCAGAAATGGCGTCACGTCCTGGCCCTCGATGCCGTTGGCCTCGAGGTCGGCGAGGGCGGCCTCGATGTGGGCCCCGATCTCGTGGGCGAGGATCTCGTCGGCTTCGGGAATGGGGTTGGCGATGCTGATGCCACACGTCAGACCGAGCTCGTCCCAGGTCGCGTGCAGGTGCCGGGCGATCTCGATCGGGCCGTCGAGACGGCGGGGGGCCGGATGACCGCTGGTGCGGCTGTAGAACGACGGGAAGTCGTCGCTGCCGTTGACGATCACGGGGACGCCGAGCGTCTCGAGCCGTTCGAGCGTGAGCCCGATGTCCAGGATGCTCTTCACCCCTGCCGAGACCACGGCCACCGGCGTGATGCCGAGCTCGGTGAGGTCGGCCGAGACGTCCATGCTCTGCGCGGCGCCGCGGTGGACGCCGCCGATGCCGCCGGTGGCGAACACGCGAATGCCCGCCAGCGCAGCGAGGCGCATCGTCGCGGCGACGGTCGTGGCACCGGTGCGCCTCGCCGCGACCAGCCAGGGCAGGTCGCGCGTGGTGGCCTTCACCACGTCGCCGACGGTGGCGAGGTGGTGCAGCTGCTCGGGCGAGAGGCCCACCTGGCACACGCCATCGAGGACGGCGATGGTGGCGGGCACAGCGCCGTTGGCGCGAACGATGCCCTCGACCTCGGTGGCCATCTCGACGTTCTGCGGGAACGGCATGCCATGGCTGATGATGGTGCTCTCGAGCGCCACGACGGGGCGGCCGTCGGCGAGCGCCTGGGCGACCTCGGGATGGATGGAGAGCTGGTGCATGACGGACATTGAACCAGCAGGCCCTGGAACGCGTGTCAGCGTGCGCCCCAGCTGAACACCTGCTTGAACAGCTTCAGGCAGCTGAACGCCTCGACCTCGACGATGTCGGGACGCGACCGCAGCTGGCTGAGGAGGTGCATCAGGTGGGTGTCGTCGTCGGCGACCACTTCGAACATCAGGTCGTAGCGGCCGGTCGTGGCGAGCAGGTACTCGATCTCGGGCATGTCGACCAGGGCCAACGCCGTGGTCTCGGCATCGCCCTCGACACGTGCGCCGATGAGCGCCACGCGGCGAACGCCGACCGACAACGGATCGGTGACGGCGACGATCTGCATCACGCCGGCGTCCGTCAGGCGGGTGACCCGCTGGCGGATGGCGCCTTCGGTGAGCCCCACCTCGGCGGCCACCTTCGTGAACGGCATGCGCCCGTCGGCCTGGAGCAGTTCGATGATGGCCCGATCCGTGTCGTCGAGGTGCGCGGCCGTCATTGGCCCTCCCGAAGGGCGAACTCGCGGCTGGCGTCGGTGAGTGCAGTGCGCAGCGTCGACTCGATGAACGCGAACTCCTCCTCGCCGGCGATGAGCGGCGGCGACAGGGTGATGACCGGCTCGCCGCGGTCGTCGGCGCGGCAGATGAGCCCGGCGTCGTAGAGACGAGGCGAGAGATGACCGCGTAGCAGCCAGTCGCTCTGCTCCGGGGTGAAGAACCCGCGGGTCGCTTGGTCGGGCACCAGTTCGATGGCCAGGAAGTAGCCGTCGCCACGTACGTCGCCGACGAGCGGGATGTCGCGCAACCCGTCGATGAGCGACTTGAAACGACCCTCGTTGGCGAGCACGTGTCCGCAGATGTCCTCGCGCTCGAGGATGTCGAGGTTCGCGTTGGCGACGGCGCAGCTCACCGGGTGAGCACCGAACGTCTGGCCCTGCAGGAACGCGGTCGTGTCGTCGAGAAAGGGTTCGGCGATGCGGTCGCTGACCATCACGCCGCCGAGGGGGGCGTAACCGCTGGTGAGTCCCTTGGCGAAGGTGATCATGTCGGGCTGGTACCCGTAGCGCTGGCTGCCGAACATGTGGCCGAAGCGACCGAACGCGGCGATGACCTCGTCGCTGACGAGCAGCACGTCGTACTCGTCACAGATCTCGCGGACGCGCTTCCAATAGCCCTCTGGCGGGGTGAACGCGCCACCGGTGTTCTGCACCGGCTCCATGAACACGGCCGCCACGCTGTCGGGGCCCTCCATCTCGATGCGCAGGGCCAGGTCGTCGGCGCACCGCAACGTGCAGGCGCCGAGGTTCATGCAGTCGTTGCACCGATAGCGGTACGGCGTCTGCACCTTGACGGCACCGGGCATGAGCGGCTCGAAGACCGTCTTGATGGACGGCACACCGGTGAGGCTGAGCGCGCCCAGTGACGTGCCGTGGTAGGCGAGGTACCGCGAGATGACCTTGGTCTTGCCGTGCTGACCGCGCAGCTTCCAGTACTGGCGGGACAGCTTGATGGCGGTTTCGACGGCGTCGCCGCCTGACGGCGTGAAGAACGCCCGGTTCAGGTCGCCGGGGGCGTACTCGGCGAGCCGTGTGGCGAGCGTGATGGCCGGCTCGTGGGCGAACGACCAGACGGGGAAGTAGGCGAGGGTCTCGCTCTGGGCGCGTGCCGCCTCGGCGAGCTCGGCACGACCGTGGCCCACCTGCACGGTGAACAGCCCCGACAAGCCGTCGAGGAACCGCTTGCCGTGTTGGTCGTAGACGTAGCAGCCCTCGCCGCGAGCGATGACCGGTACCTCGTGGTCGTCACCGAACGACCCGAGGCGGGTGAAGTGCATCCACAGGTGGCGTTGTGCCTGCTCGGAGAGCGAGGTCATGTTGGCTCCGATATTCGTAGAGAATGTCTACGAGTATCGTAGCAGAACCGGCAGCCGCTGGTGGTCAGCTCTCGGGAGCGAAGCCGCAGTTCTCCTCGCCCCAGGCATCGAGGCGGGTGCTGGCGTCGTTGACGGCCGTGTCGTTGAGGACTTCCTGGAACTTCGTCGCATCGTCGCCCGCGGTGGAGAGCGTGATGACGTCCCACTCGTACTTGTCGAAGATCGCGATGATTTTGCCGGTGGCCTCGTTCACCGTCGCCACGTCGGCAGCGATTGCCTCGGGGGCGTCGTCGGCGAGGCTCTGGAGCATCGTCTTCATGCTCGTGAACGCCTCTTCGGTCTTGGTCGGGTCGGGGGTTTCGCTGGTGAACACGTCGTCGAAGCTGTCGGCGTTGTCCCTGTAGGCGGTGATCTTCTTGCAGTACTCGGCGAACTCGGGGTTCACGCTGCCGTTGCTGCCGCCTCCGGTGGACTCGGAGCCGGCGGTCGTGTCGGCCGCGCTGTCGGACTTCGAGTCGCTGCCGCACGCGGCGAGGAGGGTGAGGGTTGCGGCCGCCGCCGCAAGGAGAGCTCGGGTGCGCATGGCGCTGCCTTTCGAGTGGGGGTTCTCAGGCAGGTTAGCGGCCCGCCTAGCCTGCGTTCATGCAACTCGCACACGAACTGGTGGGCAATCCCGACAACCCGGCCCTGGTGTTGGTGCACGGCATCACCGAGAATCGGCGGATGTGGCACCCGTTGCTGCATCGTCTCGCCGAGCACCACTACGTGCTCGCGGTCGACCTCCGCGGGCACGGCGAGAGCGACATCTGCGACCCGTACGATCCCATCTCGTATGCGACCGACGTCGCCGAGACGGTGTCGGCGCTCGGCATCGAGCAGCCGTTGCTCATCGGTCATTCGTTGGGCGGTGTCGTGGTCAGCGCGTACCCGGCCGTGGGGACGTGCGTGGGCATCGTCAACATCGACCAGCCCATCGCGCTCGCCGACTTCAAGGATGCGCTCGGGCAGATCGACTCGTTGCTCACCGGCACGCAGGCCGAGTTCGAGACCGGCATCCAGCTCATGTTCGGAGCGATGAACGGCGCCCTGCCGCCCGACGAGGTGGCGCGCATCGAGGCCTTGCGCGGCACGCCGAACCAGGAGGTCGTGCTGGGAACCTGGGACGCCGTGCTGCACTCGTCGGTGGAGGAACTCGAGGCCACCGTCGAAGCGCTGGCGAGCGTCATCACCGTGCCCTATCTGTCGCTCCACGGCATCGACCCTGGTCCCGACTATGCCGACTGGCTCACAGCTTTGGTACCGACGGCGACCGTCGAGGTGTGGCCCGACCTCGGCCACTACCCGCACCTCGTCGAGCCCGAGCGGTTCCTCGCGCGCGTCGCCGAGTTCGAGGCGCAGGTCCGAGGTTGAGCGCCGACGTCGTCACTCCCGACGTGCGGGTGACGGTCGATGGCTCGGTCGGCACCATCACGTTGCACCGAGCGGCGAAACGCAACGCGGTCACCTACGACATGTGGGTCGCGCTCGGTGATGCCGCACACCTGCTCGCACGCGACCCGGCGGTACGTGTCGTCGTGCTGCGCGGCGAGGGCGACCACTTCTGTGCCGGCGCCGACATCACCGAACTGCTCGCCGAGCGCCCGCACGGCCTGGCGTCGTTCATGGACGTGAACATGGCGGCCGAGCACGCGCTCGCGACGCTGCCCAAGCCGGTGGTGGCCGTCGTGCAGGGCGACTGCATCGGCGGGGGAGCGGCGCTGGCCATCGACTGCGATCTGCGCCTGGCGGTCGAGGGGTCGCGCTTCGGCATCACGCCGGCCAAGCTGGGCATCGTCTACCCGGCGGCATCGCTGGAACGGGCCGTCCGTCTGCTCGGCCCCGCAGCCAAACGACTGCTCTACACGGGCGACCTCGTCGACGCTGCCGAAGCGCTCCGCATCGGACTGGTCGACGAGTTGCTGCCCGTCGATGCGGTCGAGGCGCGCCTGGCACAGCTGTGTGCCACGCTCGCCGAGCGCTCACTGCTCACCCAGGCCGGTACGAAGGAGATGGTCGCCGCGGTGCTGGCGCACGGTTCGGTTCCCGCCGACCTGGCCGCCTCGTGGGCGCGCGAAGTGGCCGCCGCTCCCGACCCGCAGGAGGGCGTCGCGGCGTTCGTCGAACGCCGAGCCCCGAACTTCACCTGGACCGGCCGCACCACCGAGTGACAGATCGAGACAGAACCATCGAGCCCTCATTCAACCTGAGTCAGATATCAGTCTCGGTCGGCCGCGGAGCGTGGCTAGGTACACACTCCGTGATCAGGCATTAGTACTCTGCTCATTTCGATCGACAGAGAGTGACAATGACAACCGGAGGTTCGGGTCCTCCGGATCCTCCGAGAACACACACAGTGAGAGGTGCGTCATGACGTGGCTATTGGAACTGTACTTCCGGATCATCACTCCCCGTGAGGACGAGGACAAGGGCGCGGCCATGGTCGAGTACGGCCTCCTCATCTCGTTCATCGCGGTCGCTGTGATCGCCGTTCTGGTCCTCCTCGGGCCAGCCATCGCCAATCTCTTCGATCAGGTGCTGCAAGCGATCACGTGAGCATCGTGTGGTGAGGCGGCGGCCATCGGGGCCGCCGCCCGTTGGTGTCGAGTAGTCGAATCGGGTGAAGGTCATGCGTCGGGTCGAGCGCGGCGTGTCGCGCAGTGCAACGGGTCGAGATCACGGAGCCGTGATGGTCGAGATGGCACTCGTGCTCCCGGTGCTGGTCTTGATCCTTGGCGGCATCGTTGATTTCGGTCGTTACTACTACCAGCAGATCGCGGTTCAGTCGCTTGCGCGTGAAGGCGCACGAGCCTGGGCTCTTGGCGATTCACCCCAATTGGCCGTTGAGTCGAAGGCCGGCGGGCTGGCGGTCAGTGTCGACCCGTCGACGTCCTGCGCCAACGGCGGTGACGACGGCGACGCGACGGTCACGGTCGCCGTAGCCGAGGAGTTCGAGTTTCTGTTTCTGCCGTTCACGGCGGACGCTCCTTCAGCGACGGCGAGTATGCGATGTGGGCTATGAGGAACAAATACACACGCCAGCCATC
>JANOET010000106.1:0-14625 GCA_031413415.1 Acidimicrobiaceae bacterium | reverse complement strand
AGTCAGGATCATTAGATATAGAATCCGTGTTGCGATCGCCGCATACTTTGGTTGACTGTCAATCACGTTCGCCTTTCGTACTTCCAATTTCTCGCCGCCAGTTGAAAAACTGTGCAGCGGCGTAAAGAGCAAAACATGTCGTAATTAGCCACGCGAAACGCTCTACAGTTGCCCATGCCTGTCGCATAGCTTCACCAGGCATAAAAGCTTTTGCCGCTACGATCCCAAGCGTAATTCCGATTGCCCACCGAAACTGCCAAGCTATCCGAATGAAACGCAAAAAAATGATTGGCATTGAGACTAACCTAGGAAGTTGAAAAACAGTCGAGGACTCGGTTTTGATTAGGTTTTGTCAAGTTCCTGTTCGTCGACCTTGAAGCTTGCGTTTCGTTTGACAATTTCTCTGCGTTGCTGCTCTGCCTCGCGCGTCTTTTCGGCCGACCGCTTGCGCGGCCGCTTCGCGGAGTCGGCCGCCGGACCGGTCAGCGTGAGGGCCTCGAGCAGCAGCGACCGCATGCGCTCGGTGTCGATGGCACCGGCTTCGTCGGCCCGACCGGCCAACGCGGCATCGCGCGCCGCCTCGGCCTCGGCGAGCCGGGACCGCAGATCGAGCAGTTCGTCGGCCGCGGCGTCGGCGCGGGCGTCGTCGGCCTGTGCCCCGGCGGCGCGCTTTCGGGCACCGGACTCGAGTTCCTTGATCCGCGCTCTCGCGACGACGAGGTCGCGGGCAAGCCGGTCTCGTTCGACGACCGTCTCGGCCGACGCCGCCTGCAGTCGGGTCACCGTGTCGGCGAGCTCGACCACCTCGAGGCGCGATCGCGCCGCGGCGGACTCGGCGGCCTCGCGGCGGCGACGCTCGGCCCTCGCGTCCTGTGTGTCGTCGAAGTCGTCTGCCGGCCGCACGAGTTCACCGATGCGCTGCTGCCAGCCCTCGGGGCGCTGCAGCCAGAGCATGCCGACCTCGTCGACCAGTTCGGCCTGCGCCCCGATGCCCAGCTTGCGCAGGTACTCGACGTCACCCTCGACCACCTCGCGTACCGTGGCCAGCGCCTTCGGCGGCAGCTTGTGGAACTTCAGGAACGGCTTCAAACCCGCCGGGAAGGGCAACGCCGGGCGGGTCTTCTGCCCGGCGGCGGCGAGCAGCACGGCGAACTCGAGCGCCGACTGCAACGCTCGATCCGGCAGTTCGGGCTCGCCGTGCTCCGTCATGCGGGCAGGCTACCGAGCCGCCCCCGGGCCTCGCCGCACGCTGTCGGGCCAATGACGATCCACTTCGTTCGAACGTCTGTTCTTGACACCGAACGTGCGTTCGTGCTGGACTGCCGAGCGTGCAACGCTCCTTCGACGATCTCGGGACCCCGTTGTGCGACGTCACGTTCTGCGTACTCGACATCGAGACCACCGGTAGCGACCGTGGCGGCGACGGCATCACCGAGATCGGCGCGGTGAAGGTGCGCGGCGGCGAACGACTCGGCACGTTCGGCACATTGGTGAACCCGGGCCGCGCCATCGCTCCGGCGGTCGTGGTGCTCACCGGCATCAGCGACCACATGCTCACCGCCGCGCCGCGCATCGAGACCGTCCTGCCCACGTTGCAGGAGTTCGTCGGCGACGCAGTCATCGTCGGCCACAACGTCGGATTCGACATGGGGTTCCTCAACACCGCACTTCGGCGCAGCGGGCGCACCCCGTTCGCGAACACCGTCGTCGACACGCTGCCGCTCGCCCGCCGCTTGGTGCGCGACGAGGTGCCCGACTGCAAGCTCGGCACGCTCGCCAGTCGCTTCCGACTGTCGCACCGCCCCACCCACCGTGCGCTCGACGACGCGCTCGCCACCGCCGAACTGCTGCACCTGCTGCTCGAGCGGGCGGCAGGCCTGGGCGTCACCGGGCTCGACGACCTGGTGGCCCTGCCCTCGATGGGTGGTCATCCGCAGGCCGGCAAGTTGAAGCTCACCGACCGACTCCCGCGCTCGCCTGGTGTGTACCGGTTCCTCGACGGGCAAGGCCGCGTGCTGTACGTCGGTAAGGCCACCAACCTGCGCCAGCGCGTCCGCAGCTACTTCTCCAGCGACGACCGCCGCAAGATCGGCCCGCTGCTGCGCGAAACCCAGCAGCTGGCCCACACCGTCACCCCCGACCCGATCACCGCCGAGGTGCTCGAACTGCGGTACCTGCACCGGCTGGCACCGCGCTACAACCGGGTCGGCACCACCTGGCAGAAGTACTGCTACGTGCGCCTCACCACCGACGAGGCCTGGCCGCGGCTGGTCGTCACCAACGAGCCGGCGGCCACCGGCCTGCACCTCGGGCCGCTCACGTCGAAGTCGCAGGCGCTCGCGGTGATCGAGGCGGTGCAGAGCGCGCTGCCCATTCGCCGCTGCAACACCCGCATCGGGAAGCACTTCCGACCCACCGAGGGTGCCTCACCGTGCCGAGGCGCACAACTGGGCGTGGCAATGTGCCCCTGCGCGGGCGGCTCCGACGAGGGCGCCTACTGGCGGGTCGTCGCCCAAGTGGTGGCCGCGCTCACGACGTCGCCCGAGATCGTGCTCACCCCGCTGTGGCAACGCGTCGAGCACCTGGCCATCACCCAGCGCTACGAGGAAGCGGCCTCGGCCCGCGACCGGGCGCAGACGTTCGCCGCCGCCATCGGCCGGCAACGGCTCATCGACCAACTGCGCGCGGCTGGCGATGTCGGTGTCCGTCTGCACGAGACGGTGTACCACCTGCGCGATGGCGTGCTGCTCGACGCCACGCTCGATGGCCAGTTGCCCACCGGGCTCGAGTTGGCACCGCCCGAGACGGTGCCGGCTCCGACGCCGCTCCCCCGCCACGCGGCCGACGAGGTGCTGTGCCTGGCCCGCGCCATCGAGCGGGCCAGCTTCCACGCCCGGCTGCTGTGGTGCAGCGGCGAATGGACCTGGCCGGCGGCGCAGGTCCCCGAGGTCACCCGCCTCACCCCCGCGCGCACGTGATGCTCCGGACTCCAGCGCCGCGTGAGGGGCCACGCGCCCGAACTGGTCAGGTGAAAACGACACTGAGTGTCGTTTTGGCATGTCCAGTTCCTGCAATTGCGGCCCTGCCGCGCATAGGAGCGTCGATAGGTGCGGGCTGACGAGCCCGGTCCTGAGCAGGCCTTCGGTGCCTTCCGCCGCTGGGCATCCACCCGGAGCTGGAAATCACCGAGATCGACACGTCGGCTTTCCGAGCGAAGCCCGCGGAATCCAATCGCATCACCATCGCCGACAGAACCATCGAGGACTGGCTCGGCGGACATACCGGCGGCAGTCGTTGCTGTTCCGTGTGTGGCGACTCCGAGTGTCGAACGGTCGAGGTCGGTGGGGTCTCGTTCGAGGCGATACCGGAGCGGCTGATCCTGAAGGCTGCTCTCTTGGCTTCGGCAGACCTGCTCGACGAGGCACCCCACCAAGTGAGGGCGAGACGATGATCTGTTCGGCGTGTTCGTCGAGCACTCCGACACCGCTGATCGCACACCAGTTCGATCACATGCCAACCCGCAAACCCATGTCCCATATAGGTTTCAGTGATACCGACCGCGCGACCATCACGCCCGTTGATGGTCGGTTCCGCAGAACTTAAGAGCGCGCGCCAATAGGCGGCTCCGCTCACGCCGGCCGGCGCTCCGGCGCGGCTGAAGCCTTGATACACACGGACTTCCGCTGCTGGCGGCTCGAGACGTTCGCCCTGCTCACGCCCTATTGGCGCGCGCACTAAGTTCGCGCGGAGGGTCGAGCGAACGGGGTCAGGCGGGTTCGATGGCGGCGCCCGCGTGGTCGATGCGCAGGATCTTGGTGTGGCCGTCGGCCGGCAGCGCCGCGGCCAGATCCTCGGCCTCGTCGACCGGGCACATCGCGGCGACGGTGGGACCCGAGCCACTGAGCCACGACGCCCAGGCACCTGCGTCGAGCGCGGCCTGCAGCGCGGCCCGCGAGGGCTCGGCAGCCGACAGACGCACGTCCTGGTGCAGACGGTCGCGAGTGGCCTCGCGCAGCGCACTCACCTCACCGGCGGCCAGCGCCGCGACGAGCAGCGCGGTGTGGCCGATGTTGAACACGACGTCAGCCATCGGCACCTCGGCCCGCAGGCGGGTGCGCGACTCGTCGGTGCTGGTGGCGAAGCTCGGCACCCACATCACCATCGCCGGATCGAAGCTCAACGGCACGCGCACGGCAAGGCCTCCGGCGGTGGCCACGACGCCGCCGTAGAGCGACGCGGCGACATTGTCGGCGTGGCCTTCGAGTTCGGTGGCGAGCTGCAGCAAGTCAGGCAGCGCAGCGCGCAGCGCATCGGGGTCGGCACCGCGACACTGCGCGTGCGCGGCCACCAGACCACCCACCCGGACGGCTCCACTGAAGCCCATGCCGCGCCCCACGGGAATGGGCGACTTCGTCCACAGCTCGCCCTCACCGCCGTGGCGTCGGAACGCCACGGTGGCGGGATGGTGCTCGTCGGCCGACTGCGCGCCGTCGGGCGGCTCCCCCACGCCGATCTCGGCGTGCAGCGACAGGGCGAGGCCGAGCGTGTCGAAGCCCGGACCCAGGTTGGCCGACGATGCCGGCACGCGGACGATCATCAGTGTCCGAACTGCTGGGCGGCCGCCTGGGAGACCTCGATGAATCGATCGAGCGTGGCTTCGGCCCGGCCCGAGTCGATGCTCTCGGACGCCTGGGCGACGCCAGCCTCGAGCGACTCTGCGACCCCGGCGACCACCAGCGCCGCACCAGCGTTGAGGACCACGATGTTGCGATGCGCGCCGTGCTCGCCGGCCATCACCCGTCGCGCGTAGGCGGCGTTGACGTCGGGGGTGTCGCCGGTGAGTTCGTCAGGGATGGCAGGAGCCAGGCCCAGTTCGACGGCGTCGACCGTGAAGCTGCGCACCATGCCGTCCTCGAGCGCGAGCACCGTCGACGGACCCGTGGTGGTGAGTTCGTCGAGGCCGTTGCCGTGCACCACCCACGCGCGGTGGGAGCCGTGCAGGCGCAGCGACGCAAGCATGCGCTCGGCCACGGCAGGGTTGGCCACACCGATGAGCTGACGACGCACGCGTCCCGGATTGGCCATCGGGCCGAGCAGGTTGAACACCGTCGGAATGCCGATCTCGCGCCGGCTCGGGGCGGCGAAGCGGAACGCCGGGTGGTAACGGGGCGCCAGGCAGAAACCGATGCCCACCTCCTCGACGCAGTGCCGCACACCCTCGGGCGACAGCTCGACGGCCACGCCGAGCGCCTCGAGCACGTCGGCTGTGCCGCACTTCGAACTCGCTGCACGAGCACCGTGCTTGCACACCGGCACGCCCGCGCCGGCAGTGACGATGGCGGCCATCGTGCTGACGTTCACACTGTGGCTGCGATCTCCGCCGGTACCGACGATGTCGATCGCCCGGTCGCGAAGGTCGTCGCCGAGCGCCACCTGGGTGCCCACCTCGAGCACGGCGTCGAGCAGGCCGGAGATCTCCTCCGGCGTCTCCCCCTTGGCCCGCAGCGCGACGACGAAGCCGATGAGCTGCGCGGCCGTGGCCTCGCCGGAGAGGATGGTGGCCATGGCCGCTCTCGCGCTGGAGGCGGGCAGGTCGCGACGCTCCAGCAGCTCGGTGAGGAGTGCCGGCCAGCCGCCGAGTTCGTCGATTCCGCTCATGAGCGCGACAGGCTAGGCACGGATGGGCTGACTCGCGAAGTGCAATCAGGCGGTGCGACGCCGCTGCCGGATGAGCCGCCGACGTTCGCGTTCGGTGGCGCCTCCCCAGACACCACTCTTCTCGCGAATCGTGAGCGCGTACTCCAGACAGGCGACGCGCACGCCGCACTGGTCACAGACGTTCTTCGCTTCGAGCGCTTCATCCTCGTCGTCGGGGTAGAAGATGCTGGGTTCCAGCCCCCGACACGCCCCGAGTTGTCGCCACTGGATCTCTTTGGCCGACACGACTGACTGTCCCCCGATCGGTGCCGCTACCGATCTTCCCGGTAGCGACCGCGAATCTAGGTGCGTCGGCCGGGGGTCCGCCAGACCCTTTTTGTTTCTTTTTTGCGCGCTCTTCGCGCGCCGTCGATTGCCATCGCCGAGGTCGGTGAGCTTGCGCGCGGACGCTGACGTGCCGGTCACGGGCGCTCCCCCTCCTCGGGAATGCCGTACGCGCGGGCGATGAGCTGCAACGGATGCATGGGCGTCTCGCCGGTCTGTTCGGTGATCGCAGTGTTCGCCAGGTGGCAGTCGCCGGCGACCACGTCGCCGTCGGCGCGGCGGATCTCGTCGGCCAGCGTGCGGGCGATCGGCACGCTGATTCCCGTGTTCTCGGCCCGCAGGCCCCACATGCCGTCGATGCCGCTGCACTGCTGCACCAGTTTCACCTTGGCGCCGGTCAGCTTGATGAGGTCGCGACTCTTCAGACCGATGTTCTGGGCCTTCAAATGGCACGGGGTGTGGTAGGTCACCGTCTCGGGCACGAAGCCGTGGAAGTCGATGTCGAGCGACGCCCGGTCGCTCTTGTGCACCTTCATCAGGTACTCGGCGGCGTCGTAGGTGTTCGACGCGACGAGCGAGGCATCGTCGACGCCGACGTAGTCGACGTAATCCTTCTTCAGCACGTAGCCACACGTCGGCTGGGGCACGACGATGTCGCGACCCTTGCGCACGTGCGCGGCGAGGGCCTTCACGTTCTTCTCGGCGACCTTGGTGAACTCCTTGACGTCGCCACTGTGGAGGAACGGCGCGCCGCAGCACGATGCACCGTCGGCGAGCGCGCACTCGATGCCGTTGCGTTCGTAGACCTTCACCAGGTCGTGACCGATCTGCGGCTGCTGGTACTCGACGAGGCAGGTGGGGAACACGGCCACCCGACCCTGGCGCTTGGCGATGCGCACCTTCGGACGCTTCTTGAACCATGTGCTGAACCGTTGACGTGCGTAGGGCGGCAGCAGCCGCACCGACGACACGCCCGACGTCTTCTCGACCACCTTGCGGATCAGCGAGCCACTCGTGGCACCCACGACGGCGTTGGCCACCGGACCGGACATGGTCGCTGCCTTGCCGATCAGGTCGGTACGACCCATGACCGCGGTGGTGGCCTTCTCACGGACGGACACATGATCGTTGGCGTAGCGCATCGCGTTGGCGCGCAGCATGAGCCGCGGGAAGTCGAGGGCCCGCTCGTGGAGATCGGGGACGTACGGGCAGTTGATGTAGCAGAGCTTGCACTGGAAGCACTCGCTGACGACCTGGTCCTGCTGGTGGGGGGTGAGGCGTCCGGCGTCCTGGTCGTCGTGCTGGTCGATCATCTCGAACAGGGTCGGGAACGACGTGCAGAACTTGAAGCACAGGCGACACCCGTGGCACAGGTCGTACACACGGGTGAGCTCTTCGCGGACATCGGCTTCGTCCGTGTACCGCGGGTGCTTCGGGTCGTAGATGGTGGTCATGCGGGTTTGCTCAGAGCGCGTCGAGGCCCTGGGCGAAACGGCCGGCGTGGCTCTTCTCGGCGCGTGCGAGCGTCTCGAACCACTCGGCGATCTCGGTGAGACCCTCCTCGCGGGCCGTGGCCGCGAAGCCCGGGTACATCTGGGTGTACTCGTAGGCCTCGGCGGCGACGGCTGACCTGAAGTTCTGCTCGGTCTCACCGATGGGCTCGCCGGTGGCCGGATCGCCGACCTGGGCGAGGAACTCGAGGTGGCCGTGCGCGTGACTCGTCTCGCCCTCGGCGACCGAGCGGAACAGGGCTGCGGCGTCGGGGTAGCCCTCGACGTCGGCCTTCTGGGCGAACCAGAGGTAGCGCCGGTTGGCCTGGCTTTCGCGGGCAAAGGCTTCCTTCAGGTTCTCGTGGGTCTTGGTGCCGTGCAAGCTCATCGGCGTGCTCCTTCGTTGAAGAGGTGGTGGAGGAAGCCCCCGAACCCGCCCGCGGGTGTACGAGAGCACCGACGATTCGCCGGTCCGCACGACCACGAACCTACGTCGGGGCGGCCCGGTCTGCAAGGACTTCAGGCGGCACGTCTCGGACCGGGCCGTACCATGAGGCCCAGGTCAGCGGGGGTCTCTAGGATGTCGCCGATGCCGACCGCACCGACCGCCCCCTCGCTCGCTTTCGACCGGGCCACCAGCCTTCGACGGCTCGAGCACGAGACGTTCGACATCCTCGTGGTCGGCGCGGGCATCACCGGCGCCGGAGTCGCGCTCGACGCAGCCAGCCGTGGCCTGAAGGTGGCCCTGGTCGAGCGCGACGACTTCGCCTCGGGCACGTCGTCGAAGAGCTCGAAGATGGTGCACGGTGGCTTGCGCTACTTGCAACAGGGCGAAGTGAAGCTGGTGTACCAGGCGCTGCGCGAGCGCCAGCGGCTGTTCAAGAACGCACCGCACCTCGTGTCGGTGCTGCCGTTCATGATCCCGATTCTCACCAAGGACGGCGTCGTGTCGCGCAAGGTGGCGCGAGCACTGGGCTCGGCCATGTGGATGTACGACGCGACGGGTGGCTGGCGCATCGGCAAGGTGCACCGCCGGCTCCGCAAGGACAAGGCCTTCGCCCATCTGCCCACGATGCACCGCGAGCGCCTCGCTTCGGCGTACCTGTACCACGACGCTGCGGTCGACGATGCCCGTCTCGTGCTCACCGTGTGCCGCACTGCGGCGGACCGAGGCGCCGTGGTGGCCAACCGTTGCGGCGTGGTCGAACTCACCCACGTCCCCACGGGCGCAGCTGACGGCGCGATCGTCGAGGCCGACGGACGCCGCTTCGCGATCCGGGCCCGGGTCGTGGTCAACGCGGCCGGCGTGTGGGCCGACGACGTCCGCCAACTCGACGAGCGCGTTCACCCCGACGCCATCCGCCCGGCCAAGGGCGTGCACATCACCGTGCCGTGGCACAAGGTCCGTTGCGACATCGCCGTCGTCATCCCCGTCCCGAAGGACCGCCGCAGTTTGTTCCTCGTGCCTTGGGGACGCAAGCCCGACGGCACGTTCGAGCACGCGTACATCGGCACCACCGACACCGATTACGACGGACCGTTGATCGACCCGCAGTGCACCAAGGACGACATCGACTACGTGCTCCGGGCCGTCAACGCATCGCTCACGACCCGCGTCACCGCGGCCGACATCACCGGCACCTGGGCGGGCCTCCGTCCACTGGTCAAGGCTGCCGACGACGGCCGCACGGCCGACCTGTCCCGCAATCACGCACTGCACCTGTCTCCGAACGGCGTCCTCACCATCAGCGGCGGCAAGCTGACCACGTATCGGGACATGGCCGAAGACACCGTCGACGCGGCGTTGGAACGGCTGGGGCACTCGGCTCGTTGCCGCACGAAGCGGCTGCGGTTGCTGGGCGCCGGCCGCCGGTCGGCCGCCGACGGTTCCGCGCAGTCGCACCTCGCCGGACGCTACGGCACGTTGGCCGACGACGTCAGGGCGCTCGTCGACGCCGACCGATCGCTCGGCGCACCGCTCGTCGCCGGCCAACCCCACCTGCGAGCCGAGGTCGTCTACGCGGCACGGTACGAGATGGCGACCACCCTCGACGACGTGCTCACTCGCCGAACTCGCCTGCGGCTGTTCGACCGTGCTGCCACGATCGCCGCGGCACCCGACGCAGCGCGGCTGATGGCGACCGAACTCGGATGGGACGACGCCGAGACCGAACGCCAGCTGCACGACTTCCTGGCATCGTGTGCGCAGGAGGCAGCAGCCGCCCACGACAGCCAGATCGCGGGAACCGTCGCGTCATGATCCAGCCCACCGAACCCATCGAACTGCTCGGCACCGACCACCGGCTGCCCGCCGCAGCACCGATCGACGCAGAGGTGCGCGCTGCGCTCGCGGCGGTCTGCCCGATCGTCACGGATCTCGTTTCCGTCGCCGACGCCAGCCGCGACTGGTGGCCGCTCGCCCTGCACTGGGCGCTGCAGGGGCAGGTGTTGCAACGTGCCGCGATCATCGTTCGCCCCAGTGATCGCGAGCAGGTCTCAGCCGTTCTGCGGATCTGCAACGAGGCCCGAGTGCCGGTCACGCCGGCAGGCGGGCGCAGCAGTGTCGTCGGTGGCACGGTGCCGGTTTTCGGCGGGGTGTTGCTCGACCTCACCGGCCTGCAGGGCGTGGTGTCGGTCGACGCGACCTCCGGTCTCGTGGAGGTGCTCGCCGGCACGTTCGGACCCGACCTCGAAGACGAACTGCGCGGAGCGCACGGTCTCACCGTCGGCCACTTCCCGCAGAGCTTCGACATCGCCACGGTCGGCGGCTGGGTGGGCCACCGGGGGGCGGGCCAGTACAGCACCCGCTACGGCAAGATCGAGGACATGGTCGCCGGCCTCGAGGTCGTCCTGGCGGACGGATCCGTGGTCCGCACCGGTGGGTTTCCTGCCGGGGCGCAGGGCCCCGATCTGACGCAGATGTTCATCGGCAGCGAGGGCACGCTCGGGGTGATCACCTCGGTGCTGCTGAAGGCACACCCGCTGCCCGAAGCCGAGCGACGCGCTGCGTACGCGTTCGCGACGTTCCAGGACGGTCTCGACGCCTGCAGGCGCATCCTCCGTCGCGGGGCCACGCCGGCGGTCCTGCGCCTCTACGACGCTCCCGAGAGCCAGCGCGGTCAGGGGGGCGACGGCACGTACTGCGTGCTGCTCGTGCTCGACGAGGGTGACGCTGCGCTGGTCGAGGTCACCCTGCAGATCGTGGCCGCCGAGTGCAGCGAAGCCCGCGAGCTGAGCGACGACCTCGTCGAGCAGTGGATGCACCACCGCAACGACACCACCGCGCTGCAGGCCCTCACCCGCAAGGGATTCGTCGTCGACACGCTCGAGATCGCTGCACCGTGGTCCGCGCTCGCCGAGGTGTTCGACGGCGTCCGTGCGGCGATGCTGGCCGTGCCCCACGCCAGGGCTGCCACGTGCCACCTCTCGCACAGCTACCTCGACGGCGCCTGTCTCTACTTCACGTTCGCCGCCACGCCGCCGCCCGACGAGGTCGAGTCCACGTACGTGGCCCTGTGGGATGCCGGTACCCGAGCCGTTCTCGCGGCCGGTGGCAACCTCTCGCACCATCACGGTGTCGGGCTGAACCGCGCCCGATTCATGCCCGAGGCGTTGGGCGCTGCGCTTTCAGTGCTCCAGGCCGTCAAGGACGCACTCGACCCGAACGGAGTGCTCAACCCCGGCAAGCTCGGCCTGCGCTCCCCGTTCGGCGAAGTGGCCTGGCCGACCGTCACCGACGCCGCCGCACCCGTCGGGGCCACGACCGCCAACCGAGCGAGTGGCGCATGAGCACGATGTCGTCGCTCGACAGGGTCGCCCTCCGGCAGGGGGCATCCGTTGCACTCGTGTTCGCCGTCCCGTTCTCCATCGGCGCCCGCGTCGTCGCCGACGGCACCGACGACAACCCGTGGGCGTTGCTGTTGTCGCTCGCCGCGCTCGCCGGTTTCACCCTCGGCGCCGGTGTCGCCGCCTGGGTGCAGAACCGCCGACTGCCGCTGTTGCACGGCATGCTCTGCGCGGGCGGCACCTACGTCGCCGCACAGACCGTGTTCGTGGTCATCAAGATGCTCCGCGGCGGCGAGGTGAACTGGTTGGGCGCCTTCTTCACGTTCACCGCAGTACTCTTCGCCGGTCTGGTAGGTGGATTACTCGGCAGCGCGATGCGCAAACGGGGCATTCTTCCCAGTGGCGCCAGAACTGGCAGCAGCGACGAGGGGGATCGGGAATGAGTGTGCTGGTGGTCGACGTCGGCACGTCGGGGCTGCGTGCCGCGGTGGTGCGTCCCGATGGCGACGTGGCGTCGTTGCATCATCGGCCGTTTCCACCGTCGTCGCCCTCACCCGGTCTCGTCGAGTTCGACCCCACCGGCATGGCCGCCGCCGTCCTCGAGGTCGCCCGCGCTGCACTGGCCGACGCGGGACCGGTGCAGGCCGTCGGTATCACCGCGCAGCGGGCCAGCACCGTGGTGTGGGATCGAGCCACGGGAGCGCCCGTGGGCCCTGGCATCGGCTGGCAGGACCTGCGCACGGTCATCGACTGCATCATGGCCAAGGCCGAGCACGGCCTCGCCCTGGCACCCAACCAGTCCGCCACCAAGGTCGCTTGGCTGCTGAACCAGTTCGACCCGAACCGCGAACGCGACCTCTGCTTCGGCACCGTCGACTCCTGGGTCGCGTGGGTGCTCAGCAACGGCGCCGTCCACGTCACCGACCACTCGAACGCCGCCGTCACCGGGCTCCTGCTGCCCGACGCGACCGGCTGGTCCACGTCGGCCTGCGCAGCACTGAACGTGCCCGAGACGATGCTGCCGACGCTCGTCGACACGTCCGGGGTGTTCGGCGAGGCCTCGGCCCTGCCGGGCGCTCCAGTCCTGGCCTGCCTGGTGGGCGACCAGCAGGGCAGCCTGGTCGGCCAGAGTTGTGTCCGACCGGGACAGGCGAAGGTCACGTTCGGCACCGGCGGCATGCTCGACCTGGTCACCGGACCCGATGCACCGGCCAGCGGCAACCGCACGGCCGACGGAACGTTTCCCATCGTCGCCTGGAGCCGCAATGGCCGGCTCACCTGGGGCGCCGAAGCCATCATGCTGTCGGCCGGCTCCAACGTCGAGTGGCTCGTCAGCGACCTGGGCATTCTGTCCACCCCGGCCGAGAGCCACCAGGTGGCGGCCGAGTGCGACACGGCCGACGGCGTCGTGTACGTGCCGGCGCTCATGGGCCTGGGAACCCCGCACTGGGACTACGGCGCACGCGGCACGCTGCTCGGCCTCACCCGTGGCAGCGGGCGAGCTCAGGTGGTGCGGGCGGTCCTCGAAGGCGTCGCGCATCGTGGTGCCGACCTGGTGGCGGCGGCGGAAGCACACACCGGTCATTCCGTCCCCGAGTTGCGCATCGATGGCGGGATGAGCGAAAATCCCACGTTCGTGCAGGCGTTGGCCAATGCCACGAGCAAGCCGGTCGAGGTCTCCCGCTACACCGAGGCCACCACCGTGGGCGCCGCCTACCTCGCCGGATTGGCCGTCGGCGTGTGGAGTTCGTTCGACGACATCGCCGACGCGTGGTCGCCCCGCGAGGTGGTCGAGCCCTCCGGACACCTCGACCGCGACCAGTGGGCGAGGGCCGTGGAACGCAGTCGGGGTTGGATACCCGACCTGTCGGCTCTGGACTTCTAGAATTGCTCTGCTCACCCCTGGCCGGGAAAGCTAGGGATGAACGTCTCGAAAGGAACACCCCGAGTGGAAAACGAATCGACGCAGTCCGGCGTCGAGGCCGAGCAGCGGCTCCCCCGCCGCGGCCTCCTCACCGCCGGCATCGCTGCAGGTGTCGGCAGCGCCGCAGCCTCGTTGTTGCCGTTCCTCAGCGGACGGGCCGGTGCCGCGACCCCCTTCGTCGTCGCTGCCGGCAGCACCACCGTGCCGCCGAAGCGCCCCACCGACGACGACACGACGCTGCTTGCCGCGGCGCTCGAGATCGAACTCACCGCGCAGGGCCTGTACGTCCGGGCCATCCAGACCGTCGAAGGCTGGACCGCCGAGCAGGCCACGGTCATGACCACCCTGCGTCAGGCACACCTCGCGTACGGCAACTCGCTCAGCGGCCTGCTCGGCAAGAGCGCCCCGAGCACCCGGGACGAAGCACTGTTCAATCAGTGGAAAGCCGACTTCTCGGGCAGCACCGACGACGTGCTCAAGAAGGCCAGCGAGCTCGAGAGCTCGCTCGTCGCCAGCTACCTCGACGTGCTGGCCAAGCTGCAGGGACTGAACGGAGCATCCCTCGTGGCGTCCATCATCACCGCCGAGGCACGCCACAGCACCGTGCTGCTCGACCTCGCCGGTGTCACCGACGAGGGTGAGCTCCTGGTCGACAACGAAGCAACCTCGCTGCTGGCGAACGGATGACACACATGAGCAACGAGTCCAACCTCCCCATCGTGTCCGCGTCGTTCGACCGTCGCGGCTTCTTCCGCATCGGTGGCCTCACCGTTGCGGCGGGCGCCCTCATGGCCGCGTGTGGCAACCCTGCGGCGTCGGCCGGTGAAGTCGGCCGGGTCGGCACCGGCGCCACGGCCCCGACGCTGCTCGACCCGATCATCGACAACTCGGTGCTGCTGCGTACCTCGGCATCCATCGAATGGTCCATCGCCGACGCATACCAGCGCATGCTCGACGCCGGCCATCTCGCCGTCGCGAGCCCGACGTTCCCCGATCTCGGCGACCAGAGCGATCTGGTGTCGGGCTACCTCGACCACCACAGGAAGTCGGCCGAGACCTTCAACGCCCTGGCCCAGGAAGCAGGCGGCGAGGCATGGACCTGCAGCAACCCTCGCCTCGACAGCGCGTTCATCGAGCCCGTCTTCGCTCGCGTGGAAGACGGCGCCGCTGCCACCGACGTCGCCAAGGAGATCGCCCCGAGCGACGACCCCACGCGCGACATGATCAATCTCGTGGTCACCCTCGAGTTGCTGTCCGCGGCCACCAGTCAGGCACTCGTCCAGCAGGTCACCGAAGCATCGTTCCGCGCCGAAGCCATGCGTCTCGCCGTCCGCTCGTCGCGGCAGGCTGCGCTGGTGTCGCTGTACGTCAATCCCGGTGCATACGTCACCGCGACCGATGTCGTGAACGCGAACCCGAGCGCGAGCACCACGACGCCCGCCG
>JANOET010000105.1:0-3539 GCA_031413415.1 Acidimicrobiaceae bacterium | reverse complement strand
AGATGCCCTGGACGTGATTCCGCTCGAGGTAGAACTGTGCGTAGTACGGCACGATGGCCGCGAGGTGCGCGGCTCGGGGTCCGGGAATGGTGCCGAGGCGGGCCAGATCGTCGATGGTCATGGTGATGCGATGCGTGACGTCGAGTCCGGCCATCGTGATGGGGCAGTCGGCCCCGAACACGATGTCGGCTGCCTCGGGATCGTTGATGACGTTGGCCTCGGAGGCCGGTGACGCATTGCCCGTGGTGAACGCGGCGCCGCCCATCACGACGATCTCCTTCACGAACGACGTGAGGTCGGGTCGCATCAACATCGCCAGGGCCATGTTCGTGAACGGTCCGAGCAGCACGACGGTGATCTCCTCGGGCGAGGCCATCACGGTGTCGATGATGAACTGTGCCGCGTGCTCGGCCACCGGTTCGCGTGTGGATGGCGGAAGGAACGTGTTGCCCTGACCATCGTCGCCGTGCACGAACGCCACCGGCCCGCGGAAGTTCATCGCGAGCGGTCGCGATGCGCCGTGCGCGACCGGGATGTCGGCGCGTCCGGCGATGTCGAGCAACCGCAAGGCGTTGATCGTGCCGACGTCGGTGTGGCAGTTGCCGAACACCGTGGTGAGCCCGACGACGTCGAGTTCAGGCGAGGCCAGCGCATAGAAGATGGCCATGGCATCGTCGATGCCGGGGTCGGTGTCGATGAGGATCTTCCGAGAGGTCACGGCGCGAATGTACCCGGGGCCGTGTCCTCCGAGCGGGGCTCGTCGGTCTCGAGTCGGAACCAGATCGTCGCGACGAGGGTGATGCACAGGTGTACGGCGCCCGCGATGAGCAGTGCCTCAGCAACCCCGAACCCGTTCGCCAGCGCGCCCCAGGCGATGCCGCCGACGGAGGCGCCGAGCCACACCATCAGCATCACCACCGATGAAGCTCGACCGCGGATCCACGCGGGCAAGAGCAGCATGAACATCGAGTAGGTGATGTTCATCGCCCCCATCGCTGCCGCGCCAGCGAGCAGCACGCCGACCACCGCGAGCGGCAGCCAGTCGGTCGCGGCCACCATGGCGATGCCGGCGGCCCAGACGACGGCGGCGCCCATCACGAGCGCGTCGACACCGGCGTAGGGTCGAAGGCGGGGGAGCACCCATACAGCGGCGACTGCACCGAAGCCGAACGCCGCAGCGAGGATGCCGAACTCGGTGGGCGTGGCGTCGAGTTGGTCGCGTGCGACGACCGGTAGCAGGGCCACCATCGCGGTCGTCGTGAAGAAGGCGAACATGATGCGCACTGCGTACTTGCGCAGCACGGGATGGGCGCGGAAGTAGCGAACGCCGGTCTTCATCGCCTCGAACGCCGACTCGTCAGAGGTGGGGCCGGACCGTGCGGGCCTGAACCGCCACAGCACGGCGACGATGCCCAGGAACGACACCGCGTTCAACAGGAACACCGCACCTGCGCCCGACAGCGCGATCACCACGCCGGCCAACGCCGGTCCGACGGCCTGCGCGCCGTTGTAGGCGATGTTGTTCAAGCCGATCGCCTGGGGGAGTTCGTCGGGTTCGACGAGGTCGGGGATGAGCGCCATGAAGGCCGGACCGGCCATCGTGAGCGCGATCGAGAGCAGGAACGTCCCCAACAACAGCAGGGGCACGTCGAGCCGGTCGGTCAGCTCGAGCACGCCGAGTGCGGCGGCGAACGCCATGGCCGTGATCTCACACCAGATGAGCAGCCGGCGGCGGTCGACGACGTCGGCCGCGACGCCCGCAGGGATGGCGACGAGGAAGCCGGGCACCGCCCATGCGGTCTGCACCAGGCTGACGATCGCCGGCGAGTCGGTGAGCTCGGTCATCGACCACGCGGCGCCGACCGTGTGCATCGTCGTGCCGATGTTCGACACGAGGCTGGCCACCCACAGGCCGCGGAAGACTCGGATCCGCAGCGGCGACCACGGGCCACGCGTCGGCGTGGAGGTGCTCGGCGTCGCGGTCATCGCTGCAGTCTGCCGTGATGACCCTTGCGTGACACTGACCGGACCACGTAATGTCCGAGAAATGTCGGACGTTGAGCCCGCGGTGCACCATCTGGACTACGAACTGGCCGATCGGGTCGACGCCGACACTCCGGCGCGGCTCAAGGCCGTCGGCGATCCGCTGCGGATGCTCCTGCTGGACCTGGTGCTGGAACGGGCCATGAGCGTGAGCGAGTTGGCCGAGCGCGTGGGCCGGCCACGGGGGAGCGTGGCGCACCATGTGGATCTGCTCGTCGACACCGGACTGCTCCACGTGGTGCGGACCCGCAAGGTGCGAGCCATGCAGGAACGCTTCTATGGCCGCACGGCGCGCACCATCGTCTTCCCCGACTCGGTCCGAGGCAACGATCTGCCGTTCTTCGCCGACGCGCGAGCGATGTTCGACGACGACGCTTCCGTCGACAGGCCCGGCATCTTCACCATGCGCTCGGTCCGCATCCCGGACGAGCGCGCGGCCGAGTTCGTCGAACGGCTCGATGCGCTCGCGCTCGAGTTCAGCGCCCTGCCCAGAGGCGGTGACCGCGAGTTCGCGCTGCTCGTCGGTCTGTTCGCGACCAACCGCCCGGTCAGCCCGACTGCCAGTGAGACGACACCAGAGAAGAGGGGATCTCGCCATGGCGCGTGAGCGGCTACGACTCGGGAGCGACTATCGCAAGGTCTACTGGGCCACCGCGATGTCGAACATCGGCGACGGCATGGCGGCCATCGCGTACCCGTGGCTGGCCACGGCGATCACGCGCAATCCGCTGCTGATCGCCCTGGTGGCGGTCGCACAGCGTCTGCCCTGGTTGGTGTTCACCCTGCCGGCCGGTGTCATCACCGATCGGGTGGACCGCAAGCGAGCGATGGTGGCGATGGACTCCATGCGCTTTCTCTTCACTCTGCTCATCGCGTTCGCTGTGCTGTTCGAGCAGGACTCGCTGCCCGCACCCGACGCGGTGACCGGCGTCGTCGGCACGAACTCGGGCCTGTACGTCCTGTTGCTGTTCGCGACGCTGCTGCTCGGCTGTGCCGAGGTCCTTCGCGACAACAGCAACCAGACATTCCTGCCGTCGATCGTGGCGCGCGAGCACCTCGAGCACGCCAACGGCCGAATCTGGAGCATCGAGTCGGTCGCCAACACGTTCATCGGCCCTCCGCTCGGTTCGCTGCTCCTCCTCGTGGCGTTCTCGGTTCCCTTCTTCATCGACGCCGGCTCGTTCTTCGCTGCTGCGGCGCTCGTCGCGGCGATCCCGGGCACCTTCCGCGCCGAACACCCCGACGGTGAGGCGGCGCGGCCACCGTGGAAACACGAGCTGAAGGAGGGCTTCGCCTGGCTGTGGCGCAACCCGTTGCTGCGCACGATGGCCATCTCGCTCGGCGTGATGAACCTGGCGAGCAACCTGAGCGGGGCGATGTTCGTGCTGTTCTCGCAGGACGTGCTCGGCATCGGTCCGTTGACGTTCACGCTCATGGGGTTCGGTGGCGTCGTGGGCGCAATCCTGGGCGGCTACATCGGGCCGTGGCTCTCCAAG
>JANOET010000104.1:0-5270 GCA_031413415.1 Acidimicrobiaceae bacterium | reverse complement strand
GGGAAGATGAGGTCGCTGCCGCCGCCGTGCAGATCGATGGTGGTGCCCAACTCGCGCAACGCCAGTGCACTGCACTCGATGTGCCAGCCAGGTCGACCCGGACCCCACATGGTGTCCCAGCTGGGCTCGTCGGACTCGCTGGGGTGCCACAGCACGAAGTCGAGCGGGGACCGCTTGTTGGGATCGTCGACCTTGCCGCCACGTTCGCGGGCGATGGCGATCATCTCGGACTCGCTGAGATGGCTGACGGAACCGAACGACGGGAACTTGCTGACGTCGAAGTAGACGCTGCCGCCGGATTCGTAGGCGAAGCCGCGTTCGAGCACCATGCCGATGAAGCCTCGAATGTCGGGGATGGCCGACGAGGCACGGGGCGAGCTGTGCACGGGAAGGGCGTGCAGCGCCTCCATGTCGCGTTCGAAGCGGGCTTCCTCGCCTGCCGCGAGGTCGAGGTAGTGGACCCCGAGCTCACGGGCCTTGGCGAACAACGGGTCGTCGACGTCGGTGACGTTACGGACGCACTTGACGGTGTGCCCACGGTCGATGAGGCGCCGCTGGAGGACGTCGTAGGCGATGAACGTGGCGGCGTGCCCGAGATGCGTGGCGTCGTAGGGGGTGATGCCACAGGTGTACATGAGCACCTGTTCGCCCGGTTCGAACGGCACCACGGCCTGGCGAGCGGTGTCGTAGAGGCGCATCGTCACGGCTGCGACGCTACCGCCTCGGTGCCGGCGGCTTGCGGCTGTGTCGTCTCAACCTGCGGCTGTGTCGTCTCGGCCGGCGGCTTGGGGGCACGCGGATCGCGCTTGATGCCCGTGAGCTTCGGCGCCACGCGCGTCTTGTAGCGCACGTTCAACTGCAGCAGCACCGCGGTGAACGCCTCGATGGCCGTGGCGTTGGACAACTCGCCGGAGTCCAGCGGGCGGCACCCGGGGATCTTGGTGACGATCTCGCTGATGATACGGACCGCCTCGGGATCGTCGCCGCAGATGAGCACGTCGCTGTCGATGGGTTCGCCGATGTGTCCGAGCTCGGTGGCGGGTAGGTGATGGAACGCAGCGACCACGCGGCAGCGCGGCACGGCCGCCTGGACGTGGGCGGCCACGCTGCCGCGGGGCGGTACTAGCGGCTGGAACTCGTGGCCGACCCGCACGAGGGCGTTGGCCATGCTGACCACCACCTTGCCCTCGAGCGAGCCCGCGTTCTCCTGTGCGGTGGTCGCCGCACCGTCCCACGGTGTGGCGATGACCACGATGTCGCACTCGGCGGCGCCGGCGTTGTCGCCGTAGCCCAGACGCGGCGCGAGCGCCGGCCACTTCTCGACCTGGCTGTCGCGGGCTTCCATGGCGCGGTACTTCGACCGCGAGCCGATGACCACGTCGTAGCCGACCGACGCGAGGCGTGCCGCCAGTGCCGAACCGGCAGGACCGGTTCCTCCCAAGATGCCGATGCGCATCCGGTCAGCCTTGCACACCGTGCCGTGGGAACCGAAGGCCGATCGCCGACGCCGACGGGTCTACGATCGACTGCATGGGTCTCCTCGACGGCAAGAACATCGTGATCACGGGCGTCCTCACCGACGCGTCGCTGGCCTATGGGGTGGCGACGCTCGCCCAGCAGGAGGGCGCGAACATCGTGCTCACCGGCGCCGGTCGAGCGCTCAGCCTGACGCAGCGAACGGGGCGCAAGCTGCCGACGCCGGTCGACGTGTTCGAACTGGACGTCACCAACCCTGAGCACCTCGTCGCCGTCCGCGGCGAGTTGGAGCGCAAGTGGGGCCGGGTGGACGGCGTGCTGCACAGCATCGGTTTCGCGCCCGAGGCATGCCTGGGCGACGACTTCATGGCCCCGCAGTGGGACGACGTCGCCGTGGCGTTGCACGTCAGCGCGTACTCGTTGAAGGCGCTGGCCGAGGCGTTCACACCACTCATGACGAGCGGTGGCAGCATCGTCGGGCTCGACTTCGACAACCGCGTCGCGTGGCCTGCCTACAACTGGATGGGTGTTGCCAAGAGCGCGCTCGAGAGCGTCAGCCGCTACCTGGCCAAGGAACTCGGCCCACGGGGCATCCGCTGCAACCTGGTGGCAGCGGGCCCGGTGAAGACGATGGCGGCCAAGAGCATTCCGGGCTTCAAGAAGTTCGAGGACGTCTGGGCCGACCGCGCTCCCCTGGGCTGGGACGTCACCGACTCGAGCGCGGTGGCCAAGGCGTGCGTCGCATTGCTCAGCGACTGGTTCCCCGCGACGACAGGTGAGATGGTGCACGTCGACGGCGGCTATCACGCGGTCGGCGCGTGAACCGCCTCGCCGACGAGACCAGCCCGTATCTTCGCCAGCACCGCGACAACCCGGTCGACTGGTACGCGTGGGGGCCGGAGGCGTTCGCTGCTGCCAAGGAACGGAACGTCCCGATCCTGTTGTCGGTCGGCTACTCGGCCTGCCACTGGTGCCATGTGATGGCCCACGAGTGCTTCGAGGACATCGAGACAGCGGCGGCGATGAACCGCACGTTCGTGAACGTGAAGGTGGATCGCGAGGAACGGCCCGACGTCGATGCGCTGTACATGGACGCCGTGCAGGCGATGACCGGACGCGGCGGCTGGCCGATGACGGTGTTCCTCACCCCCGACGGCGCCCCCTTCTACGGCGGCACCTACTTCCCCAAGGACCAGTTCCTGCAGTTGATGACCGCCATCGACGATGTGTGGCGCAACCGCCCGGCCGACGTCCAGCAGAACGTGCAGGCGCTGGGGGAGGCGTTGCACCGGACGGCGACGGTGGCCCCCACCGACGGGCTTCCCGGCGTCGAACTGGTGAACGCGGCACTGGCCCGGATCGCCGAGGAGTTCGACCACGAGTGGGGTGGCTTTGGTTCGCCGCCCAAGTTCCCGAGCACGATGAGTCTGGAGTTGGTCGCTCGGGCGATGCTGCGCGGCGCCGGCGACAACGCCCGCACCGTGCTGGTCACCACGCTCGATGCAATGGCCAGCGGCGGCATCTACGACCACATCGGTGGCGGGTTCGCCCGGTACTCGGTGGATCGCGAGTGGCTCGTGCCGCACTTCGAGAAGATGCTCTACGACCAGGCGCTGCTGGCCCGCATCTACGCCCATGCCGCGTCGCTGCTCGGCCGCACACCCGAGGGCGAGCGGTACTGGCAGGTGCTGCAGGAGACCATCGGGTACGTGCTGCGCGAGCTTCGTCACCCCGACGGCGGTTTCTACAGCGCCCAGGACGCCGACTCGGTCGATGCGCACGGCCACAGCCACGAGGGCGCATTCTCCACCTGGACCGAAGCCGAGGTGCGCGAGGTGCTCGGCGGCGGCGCCGACGCGTTCCTCGAGTGGTTCGAGTTCACCCCCGAGGGCAACTTCGAGGGCCGCACCATCCCGGCTCGCCTGCGCCATCGTGGCGAACTGCTGCGGCCCGACCACATCGAAGCGGCGTGCGAGCAGATTTACGAAGCTCGCGAACAGCGCGCGCGACCGGGCCTGGACGACAAGGTCCTCCTCGAGTGGAACGCGCTGATGCTCTCGACCCTGTGCGAGGCCGCCGGGCTGTTCGGTCGCCCTGACTGGTTCGACGCTGCGATCACCAACGGTGAGTTCCTGCTGCGCGAGATGCGCTCCCCCGATGGTCGGTGGTTCCGTTCATGGCACGCCGACGGTACGCCGAAGGCTCGGCACGCTGCGCTGGCCGCCGACCACGCCAACCTGATCGACGCGTTCACCCGGCTGGGCGAACTCAGCGGGCAAGCACGGTGGATCGGCCATGCGTGTGCGGTTGCCGACACGATGCTCGACCACTTCTGGGACCTCGATCGCGGCGGCCTGTTCACCGTGCCCGACGACGGCGAGCAACTGGTCGCCCGCCAGAAGGACCTGCTCGACAGCGCCACTCCATCGGCGAACTCGACGGCGGCGTCGGCGCTGTACCGGCTCGGTGCGCTCACCGGCGAGTCGCGCTACACGAACCAGGCCGACCAGATCCTGCGGCTGCTCGGCACGGTGATGCCGCAGGCGCCGAGCGCCTTTGCCCACGCGCTGACCGCAGTCGCATGGCGTGCGGAGGGCAGCGTCGAGGTCGTCATCACCGGCGACCGGGGCGACATGGTCGAGGCGGTGCAGCGGCGGTGGGAGCCAGCGATCGTGCTCGCCTGGGGCGAATCGTATGGCGGCCCATTGTGGTCGGGACGAGGACCGGGCCTGGGCTTCGTCTGCCGCGACCACGCCTGCCAATTGCCGTCCGCCACCGTCGACGAGATGCTCGCTCAATTCCGCTGACGGCGCGACACTGAGGACGAGCGCGGCATCGCCGCGGTTGGAAGGAGCACTCCATGAAGCGGATCCGAAGGCTGGCCTGTGTCGTCACCATCGGCGCATTTGCACTTGCGTCGTGCGGCGGCAGCGATGAGACCAGCGGCGGGAACGGCGACGGCACCGAGGCCGAGTCGA
The DNA here is from genome assembly GCA_031413415.1 of Acidimicrobiaceae bacterium. GTDB lineage: Bacteria > Actinomycetota > Acidimicrobiia > Acidimicrobiales > Ilumatobacteraceae > UBA668. Next base: position 816 of record JANOET010000104.1, on the reverse strand, counting down.
CCGACGGCGGATCCGGCGCGACCGACCCTGCCGGCACCATCGACCCCAACGGCACCATCGGCAACATTCCCGGCATCAGCGAGGAGTGCACCGAGTTCTACAACAAGTACATCGCGGCGATGGGTTCCATCGGTTCTGGCTCCGAGAACGGCGTCAGCGACATGTTCTCGAACATGAAGGACGTGCTGCCCGAAGAACTGAAGGACGACGCAGAGATCGTCGCTGCGGCGTGGGTGAAGTACGAGGCCGTGCTCTCGAAGTACGACAACGACATGACCAAGGCGATGGCCGATCCCGAGGCGATGGCTGCGCTCGAGTCGCTGGGCGAGGACAAGGTCAACGAAGCATCGAACGCGATCGGTGACTACTTCTCGGACACCTGCCCGACCGGCTGATCATCGCTCAGAGACCGGACTTCTCGAGGATGTGCACACCGCACGCCGAGCCGAGCCCGATGACGTGGGCCAGGCCCACCTTCGCTCCTTCGATCTGACGCGGGCCGGCCTCGCCACGGAGGTGATGGCAGACCTCCCAGATGTTGGCGATGCCGGTGGCGGCGATCGGGTGGCCCTTGCTCTCGAGGCCACCCGACACGTTCACCGGCGTCGAGCCGTCGCGCCACGTCGCGCCGGACATGAAGAAGTCGGCCGCGCCACCCTCTTCGCACAGCCCGAGGTTGTCGTAGTGCACCAGTTCTGCGGTGGCGAAGCAGTCGTGCAGTTCGACCAGGTCGAGGTCCTGCGGGCCCACGCCGGCCTGCTCGTAGGCGATACGCGCCGCGTTCTTGGTGAGCGTGTTCACGTTCGGCAGCACCTG
>JANOET010000103.1:0-11128 GCA_031413415.1 Acidimicrobiaceae bacterium | reverse complement strand
CGTGGCGATGCCGACCGGGCAGTTGTCGGTGTTGCAGGCGCGCATGCCGAGGCAGCCGATGGCTTGCAACGCCGAGTTCGAGATGGCGACCGCGTCGGCTCCGAGCGCCATCGCCTTCACGAAGTCGGGAGCCGTCCGAAGACCACCGGTGATCACCAGGGTGATGGTGCTGGCGCTGCGATCGAGGTGCCGTCGCGCCCGGGCGAGCGCCGGAATGGTGGGGACGGAGATGTGGTCGCGGAACAGCGTGGGTGCCGCGCCCGTTCCGCCGCCGCGCCCGTCGAGGATGACGTAGTCGACCCCGATGGCGAGCGCCGCGTCGAGGTCGGCTTCGATGTGTTGCGCCGACAATTTGGCGCCGATCGGGATGCCACCCGACAGCTCGCGCACCTGTGCGGCGACGTCGCGGTAGTCGTCGATGGTCCGCAGGTCGGTGAACGTCGCCGGCGACACGGCCGCGGTGCCCTCGGGGAGGCCGCGCACCTCGGCGATGCGGCCGACGACCTTCAGGCCCGGCAGGTGTCCACCGGTTCCGGTCTTGGCGCCCTGGCCGAACTTGAAGTGGAACGCCTGGACGACCTTCACCTTCTCAGGCGCCCACCCGAACCGACCGGAGGCCAGTTCGTAGAAGTAGCGCGAGTTCTCGGCCTGCTCCTCGGGCAGCATGCCGCCTTCGCCCGAGCAGATCCCGGTGCCGGCGCCCTCGGCGCCGCGAGACAGGGCGACCTTGGCCTCCTGCGACAACGCGCCGAAGCTCATGTCGGACACGAACAACGGGATGTCGAGCTGCAGTGGACGCTGCGCTCGCCCGCCGATCGTCACGTCGGTGCCGACGGGGTCGTCGTCGAGCAGCGGACGTCGCGCCAGCTGCGCGGTGACGACCTGGATCGAGTCCCACGACGGCAGCCGGTCGCGAGGTACGCCCATTGCGCCGACGGGGCCGTGGTGGCCCAGCCGTGACAGGCCGTGGCTGGCGAGCTCGCGGATCTGACCCACGAACGGTTCCTCCGGCGCTCCGGTGAAGTCCTGGAACGCACCCTGGAACGCCGTGCGGTCGTAGGGCTGCGGGTTGGCGCGCTCCCACGCATCGACCTCGTCGCCGTCGACCATCAACTGCTCACCGTCGATCCACGATCGGAAGAGCTCGAGCCGCTCTTCGTTGTGGTACGCGCTCACACCGGTACGAAACCGATAGTCCCAACCGTGCAGTCCGCACACCAGGTCCTCGCCGGCGACCGTGCCGTCGGCGAGCAATGCACCGCGGTGGAGGCAGCGCCCGTAGAGCACGAAGTGGTCGTCACCGTCGCGGACGACGACGAGGTCGACGTTGCCGACGAGGGCGGCGAACGGTTCCCGTTGAGCGAGCTCGCTCCACACGGCGATCGGGACTGGACGCATGGTGGGTCCTCCTTCGCGGCCCATTCTGGTCGATGGCCGCAAGGGGGTTCGCCGGCCGATCGAAGGGTCGGCGTGGCGGTGCCAGGATGGCGGCCATGAACGCCGACGCACAGTCCCCCGATCTGCCCGGTCCGGCCACCGCACCCGCCTCGCCATCCGGCGACCACACGTGGCACAAGGTGCTCGACGTCGGCGAGTTGGACGATCAGCGCGTCACCACGGTCACGGTCGGGCGGCGGGCACTGTGTGTCACCCGCGTGGGTGACCAGTACGGCGTGCTCGACAACGCGTGTCCGCACCAGGGTGGGCCGTTGGGAGAGGGATCGATCGAAGGCGGTTGGCTGCGGTGCCCGTGGCACGGCTACGACTACTCGCCGCTCACCGGGACGCCACCGCCGCCGTTCGCCGATGCTCCCGCCGCGCATGCGGTGGAGGTGCGCGACGACGGCGTGTACGTGGCCCTCGCTCCCGAGGCGGAGACGCCGCGCTCGGTGTCGGACGTGCTGGTCGAGACGATGACTGCGTGGGGCGTACGCGCCGTGTTCGGCATGGTCGGCCACTCGAACCTCGGGTTCGCCGATGCACTTCGCCGTGCCGAGGAGCGGGGCGATCTGCGGTTCGTGGGCATTCGCCACGAAGGTGCCGCCGCGTTCGCGGCCAGCGCGTACGGCAAGCTCACGGGCCAGGCGGCCGCGTGCTTCGCCATCGCCGGGCCCGGCTCGACCAACCTACTCACCGGCCTGTACGACGCGCGTGTCGACCGTTCGCCGGTGTTGGCCATCTCGGGTCAGGTGCCGTCGAAGGTGAAGGGCCGCGGCGCGTTCCAGGACCTCGATCTCGAGCGCGCGTTCGCCGACGTCTCGCTCTACAGCCAGACGGTGCAGGCCGGTTCCGACCACGCTGAGCTGATGTCGACGGCATGCAAACACGCGATCGTCGGGCGTGGCGTGGCGCACGTGATCCTGCCCGACGAGGTGCAGGTGCTGCCGTCCGACCGTGCGGCAGGTGGGCCGACGGGACGGGTGGGCGATCACCGTGTCAGTCCCTCCCCCGACGCGTTGCGCGCGGCCGTCGACCTGTTGGCCGCGGCGCGGCGGCCGGTGATCGTCGTCGGTCATGGGGCGCGCAACGACATGCCCGCCGTGATCGCGCTCGCCGAACGATTGGGCGCACCGGTGCTGACGACGTTCAAGGCGAAGGGGCAGATCTCGGATCGCCACCCGCTGGGGGCGGGTGTGCTGGGGCGAAGTGGCACGCCGGTTGCGAGCCACCTGATGAACCAGGCCGACCTGCTGGTGGTGTTCGGGGCGTCGTTCTCGAACCACACCGGCATCGCTCCGTACAAGCCGACCATCCAGGTCGACGACGACCCCATGGCGCTCGGCCGACTGCAGCCGGTCGATGTGCCCGTGTTGGGCGACGTCGGCACCACGGCCACGGCGATGGCGGATGGCCTGCCGGCAGCCATTGCAGCGGCGGACCAACGCCCCGATGTCGCCGAGCGGTGGAGCATCTGGCGGGCCGAGAAGTCGCGACGGGTCGCCGACGATCGCGGGCACGGTGTCGGGTCCGCCGCGCTGTTCGAGTCGCTCACCCGTCACGCCGCGCCCAACGCGGTGATCTGCGTCGACGTCGGCAACAACGCGTACTCCTTCGGCCGCTACTTCGAGGTCGAGGCCCAGTCGGTCCTGATGTCGGGCTACCTCGGGTCCATCGGGTTCGGCCTGCCCGCCGCGATGGGCGCCTGGGCCGCAGTGGGTGATCGTCGCCAGATCATCGCCGTCGCCGGTGACGGAGGTTTCGGGCAGTACGCGATGGAGATGACCACCGCGGTGCGCCACGGGATGGACCTGACGATCGTGCTGCTCGACAATGGCGAGCTCGGCAAGATCAGCAAGGAGCAGCGGGCCGGGCACCTCGACGTGTGGCAGACGTCGTTGGTGAACCCCGACTTCGCCGCCTTCGCGCAGTCGTGCGGCGCGCAGGGGCTGACCGTGCGTCGCGCCGACGAACTCGACGGTGCGTTCGCCACAGCGTTCGCTCACCGCGGCCCGTCACTGGTGCACGTTGTGACCGACGCCGCGCTCGTCTGAAGGGCGGGGCGTCGACCCGGCCACCACCGGTCGCATCAGAGGGAGACGGCCTGATCGGCACACGGCGACATCAGGTGGGGGTGGGTTCGGCCCGCAGACGGAACCGGTCGATCACGTCGTCGTCGCCGTCACGCACGATCAGGACGCTGATCGGCGAACCCGAGATCAGCGCGTTCTCGAGGGCGTCGAGGATGACTCGGTAGTCGGCATGGTCGGCTGCGACGACCACGCCCCGTTCGGCGTCGTCGACGAGCAGCACGACCACCGCGTCACGGCGGCCTCCGTCGCGATGCGACACCATCATCACGCGACCGGTCAGCCACTGCGGTTCCGGCAGCTCGAAGGTGACCAGCGACGCCGACGTGTCGGGATGCGACGCAGTCACCTCCACAGGGCCATGGCCCAGCAGGCCAGCCTCGACGCGAACGACACCGAACGCATCGGCGCGGCGGACCAGCTCCAGGTCGCCCTGGCGGATGACGACGAGCGCGTCGGGTGCAGGGTCGGGGATCGGCGGTCGCGGCGGTCGGTTCACTTCGACGTAGATCTCGATCGGCAGCTCGAACCGCGGATTCTTCACGCGCACGCCCAGCCCCGGCACAGCATGCCGGTACACGCGCATCTCGGGATCGCCGAGCAGGTTGAGGGCGAAGATGACCCACCGGTCGTAGCCGGTGCGGAAGCCGGTGGTGCCGTACACGCTGCACTTGCTGTCGTTCAACAGGCCGAGGTGTCGGGTTGCGGTGAGCCGGTGGAAGAACGCGCGTTGGAAGTCGTCGCCGACGTTGATCCACGAGAAGCGCGTGTTGCCCACGTAGGCGACGGCGCCGCCGTTCGGGTTCTTCAACAGCGCCTCGCTGAACGCGTCGTCCATGTCGACCTGGTTCGTCAGGCACGAGTCGGCGTAGCCGATGAAGCCAGGAAGGCCGTTGGTGAGCATGCCGGCGGACCACACCGAACCTCCGCAGCAGCCGTCGCCCGAGCCATGACCGGAGAGCGACATGAAGTGCGGGCCGGCGTTGAGCGATGCGTCGAATCGGGCCGACGTGAGGTGTTGCACCGGGGCCGCCCATCGCTGGCCGGGCGTGAGGTCCAGTTCGTCCTCGTACAGCCGGTCGAACGTGTCGATGCCGGGCAGCTCGGCGCGGATCTGCTCGCGGAGTCGCTCCTGGTCGGCCATCGAGCTGTCCTGGTCGTACCAGTCGAGGAGGTACTGCTGGGGGGTCCGTTCGGCGAGGCTGCCGTGCACGACGATCCATTTGCCGGGCAAGGGGACGGTGAACGTCACACCGAAGATCGAGAAGGTGACGCCGTTGACTGCCATGTCCGTCGCGGAGCGGGCGAAGTACCAACCGCGCACGGCGGGGTTCGGGTCGCCGGTGTACGGAAGGACGCGCCGGTCGGTGTCGCTGATCTCGGTGATGAGATCCCATTCGAACTTCGCAGGTGGCTTGTCCAGTGCGAGCACCGATCGGGCGTTGCCCGCATCGTGGTGGTACTGCCCTGCCGCCGGCGGGTTGTTCGGGGTCGCGGTGAACGCAGACGGCCCGCCCCAATCCGACGAGGCGATCACCATCCGCCGTGGCCAGTCGCCGTCGACGGGGATGTAGACGCCGGACCCGAATTGCTCGTAGCCGATGACCTTGTCGACGAAGGTCGTGGCCTCGACGGCGTTCTCGACCGGCGCGCGGCCGACGCTCAGGTCGGTGGCGACGATCACACCGTCGAGGTCGGTGCCGTTGACGAGGTGCTGCCCGTAGAGACCGTTGTCCAGGGCATCCCAGTCGTGCTCGGGGAAGAACACGTGCGGAACGGTGAACGAGAACCACCCGAAGTCGGTGGTCGTCTGCACCACCACCCAGCTGTTCAAGCTGGCGTAGTAGAAGTCGGTCGGAATGGTGTTCCACGTGTAGAGGAACTGCATGGCGCCGTTCGCCAGAGCGCCCGGCCCGTTCACGCGCACGAAGTTCGTCGCCATGGTGGTTCTGGTCGTGTAGGTGTCGTCGGTGGTGAAGTACCAGCCGGCCTGTGTGGCGCTGGAGGCGCCCGTCGGGTCGTACGGAATCAGGGCGCCCGTGTCGGAGCGCACCAGTCGGTTGTTGGCGCTGGCACCCCACCAGATTCCCGGGTTCACCACGTGCATCTTCAGGAAGCTGCCGGTCCAGAACGACGTGTTGTCGTCGGGTGTCGTCTTGGTGCCAAGGGCGATGCCACCCTCCATCGCGCCCGCGACGCTGCGGATGGGCACCACGCTGAGGTCGCCGCCGAGCAGCAGCCACGTGGTTCCCCAATCGTTCCGGGCGTGCTGCAGGAATCGCCGGATCACCTCTTGCAGATCTCGGGCGCCGGTCCGGTGGTCGCCGTAGCGACCGGCGACGATGTCGGTGATGGTCACCACTTTCGCGGAGACCCCGCGAGACCGCTTCCACCGGGCGAGCCGGTGGAACTGGTCGACCATGCCGGGCACAGCCACGCCGCGGGTGATGGTGGCCGCGTCCCATCGGAAGTCGTCGGTGACGATCACGTAGTCGGCCGGCAGTTCGTACCATGGCCACTGACGGTCGACGATCTTCACGATCTCGGGGTTGATCACCTCGGTGAGCAGGATCTCGCGCAGCCGTTCCGCCTCGGTGAGCGACCGGATGACCGGCTCGGGCCGCACGACGACGCGTGCCGGGTCGATGTCACGACCGAGTCGCTCGGTCAGCGTCTTGATGGCGGCGTCTCGATCACCGACGGGTGGACGCGACGAGCAGACGACCCGGAGCTCCAGGTGGGTGCACAACTCGAGCTGGCCCTGCGAGTCCAGTCGCAGCGGCATCAGCTCCACCACCGCGACGTGTGTGCGGCCGACGGTCTCCACACCCACCGCAATGGCGACCGGTTGTGGGTCCCTTCCCGCGGCTTCGTACTTGTCGGGGTCGGGCGGGGTGAACTCGGGTGCAGGGTACGGGTCGCTCACCCGCGGGTACCACTCACGCCGCCCACAGCAATCGCACCCCTCGCCGTGGCGGCGGGTTCCGTCGCGCTTGGCCTGCTCGTCACCATCTTCGCGGTCGGCGTCGTCGCGGTCGGCGTCACGGTCGGCGTCGCCGCCGCGGCGTCGGGTTGCACCAGGTTGGAGGCGTTGTGCGGGTGCCACCAGCACTGGGCCGTCCGTCAGCACGACGTGCTCGCTCTTCTCGATCGACAGCTCGTGCGGCCACAGCGGCTCGGGCACGGCGATGCGAACTCGCGTGCGCGGCAACGCCGGTGCGCCAGGTTCTCCGCTGGTGCCGAAGCCCTCCAGGTGCGCCACCACGCCGATCGGGGTGGTCACCAGCCGGAGCTCGTCTCGCTCGAATCGGAAGGTCAGTCGGACTTCTCGATCGTCGTCGCCTGCATCGTGCGTCGTGATGTGCATCGGGACACTCCTTCGGGATGGAAGGGCTTCCACCGTGCGCCTCGCACTAGGTGTTGTCTGTCGCGACGGCGACACCCGTCGTCAAGTGTCGTTCTGGTTCTCACGCAGGGTCGAACTCGCGACGGTCTCGGACCGGCCGGCCGGCGAGTTCGGCGGGTGGCCGTGGGCCGCTACAGCGTGGCGAGGAAGGCCTCGAGCGCGGCGTTCACCGCGTCGGGCGCTTCCTGCTGCACCCAGTGGCCCGAGCCGGGGACGATGGTGCTGCCACGGAAGTCGGTGCAGCCGCCGCCGGGTGCGGCGTACGGGTCGATGCCGGGGATCATGGTGCGGACCACGTCGAACTCGCCGCCGATGAAGCACGACGGACGATCGACGGTGGCGCCGACGATGTCGGCCGCGTCGTCGACTTCGAGGGCGAGCGCCCGGTAGCGGTTGAACACGCCGGTCGTGCCCGATCGTTCGAAGGCGCGGACGTAGATGTCGAGGTCGTCGTCGCTGAGGAAGGGCAGTGGGCCGGCAGGCGGTTCGGGCAGCACGTCAGTGATCGGCGTGTCGCGCGGCAGGTCGCTGGCCAGCGGGTCCCTCGGGCCGGCGGCGGAGAGTGCGAAGTAGACCTTCTTCAACGCGCCGCGCAGGTCCTGCGCGAACTCGGCTTCGACGACACCCGGCTCCTGGAAGTGGAGCATGTAGAAGAAGCGGTTGGCGTAGATCTGGTCGAACAGGTCGAGCAGCGAGATGGGCAGCGGCGGTGTGTGCGGCACGCTGAGTCCGGCGACACCGCGGACGCGGTCGGGGTGGCGGATGGCGGTGTGCCAGACGATGGGCGCTCCCCAGTCGTGACCGACGAGGACGACGGGCTCGTCGCTGAGTGCGGCCGCGACCGCGGCGACGTCGCCGGCGAGCTCGCGCAGTGTGTAGCGCTCGATCTCGGTCGGGTTCGAGCTGCCGCCGTAGCCGCGCACGTCGAGGGCCGCGCACGTGTAGCCGCGTTCGGCGAAGTGGGTGACCTGATGCCGCCACGAGTGCGACAGCTCGGGCCAGCCGTGCACGAACAACAGGGTCGGGCCGTCGCCGGTGACCTCGACCCGCAGTGTGATGTCGCCGTTGTCGATGAAGCGCTCGTCCATCTGTTCCCCCTCGTGATGCGAGGGCTCATTCTGACCCGTCGGGCACACCCCCCGATCGACGGCATCTCGACGGTCAGCCGGCAGTGGCCGCGGCGCACGGACGCGGGCCGCCGCGCTGGAACGAGTAGTCCTCGAGTTCCTGGCAGGCGGTGCTCAGCTGCTCCAGAGGACCCTCGATCAACGGCTCGAGCGCGTTCAATGCCGCCTCTGCGTCGCCGGTCATGTCGTCGAGCGCCGCCAGCAGGGTCGATCGCTGGTCGACCACCGCCTCCACTGCCAGGCGATAGCGCTCGTGTTGATCGCGCAATGCGGCCGGCACTTCGATCGCGGCGAGTCCGGTGGCGAGGACATCGGCACTGGTGAAGAAACCGTCGACGAAGGCGCGCACGCCGTCGAGTCCGTCACCGGGGTCCAACCGTGTGAACAGGTCGCTCATCGCGGCGCTCTGGGCGCTCTGAAGCTCGCCCATCGCGATCATGTAGTCGATCTCGTCGGCCGTGAGCGTCGCCACCTGCGGCACCACGCCACCGTTGAGCACGCGCACGAACTCGTCCATCGCTGCGTCGGCATCGCTGCCGAGCGCAACGTCGATCGTGACGCCGTCATCCCCACGACGGGTCACCCCGTCGGAGTCGACGGTGATGGAGAGCGCCTCGGTGCGCACCACACCGGGCAGCACTGCGGCCATCGCCGCGAGCTCGTCCCACAGGTACAGCCCGGGGATGTCGCTACGGCGGTCGAGGAGCCCGTGCTCGGCTCGCGCTGCGGGCGTGTCGAGCGCGCCGATGCGGGCGATCAGGCGTTCCGTGAGCGGCACGGCGTTGGTGGCATCGAGACCGACGAGTGTGACCGCGATCCCCGACCCGAGCACCTGCTGCGCGGCGACGGGGTCGATCCACAGGTTCCACTCGGCATCGGGCGACGCCTCGACGTTGCCCGCAGTGTCGACTGCGCCGCCCATGACGACGAAGCGTTCGACCTTGGCGGCCAGGGTTGGATCGTCGGCCAACACCCTGGCCGGGTTGGTGAGCGGACCGACCGCGACGATGGTGACGGGCCGGTCGGCGTCGGTCAGTCGCGCGGTCATCAGATCGACCGCGTCCTCGACGTCGACCTGCGGAGCCGACAGCTCGTCGGCGAGGCCGTTCGAGTCGTCGCGCCACGCTTGGGGCCAGTCACGGTCCTGCGGCGTGGCGGGCTCGCTGCATCCGATCGGCACACCCTCGCGACCCGCTGCCGCGAGCAACGCCGCTGTGGCGCGCACGCCCGGCTCGCAGTCGGCCTCGCCCGTTCCCGGAAGGGTGACGGCCAACAGGTCGACGCCGGGGTGCGACGCCAGATACAGCAAGGCGCCGGAGTCGGACACGGTGGGGCTGTAGTCGAGGATGATCGGGATCCGATCGGTAGAAACGGTGCCCTCCGCTTCGTCGTCGTCAGCGCATGCACCGACGGTGAGCAGGACGACGGAGACGGACACAGCGATGCGCTTCACAGATGTACAGACGCTCGGCGAGCGTCAACGGATGACACAGCCGGCCGCGAACCGGCGGCGGCCGGCCGCCGACGGCCCGCGGCGACAGCCAGCTCACGATCGGCGATGCTGTTGCGATGACCGGATCGGACGACGGATCGACGCGACGCATCACCCGGCTGGTCGGGGTGTACGACGCCGAGGGCACCCTGCGCGGCGAGCTCGCCTATTGGGTGGGTGCACGCCTGGGGCGCCGGCACTGCTCGCTGTGCGACATCACCCACACCTCGGTGCGCAAGCGACCGGAGTGGACGGCGTGCGTCGCCGGTCTGCCGGTGCCGTTCGACACCTACCACCGCAACGATCAGCCCGATGTGGTGCGAGTCGCGGCTGCCGGCGTGGCGCCGATCGTGGTGGCCGAGGTCGGCGACACCCACGTCGTGCTGCTCGGCCCGGACGAGTTGGACGCGTGCGCGGGCTCGATCGATGCGCTGGTCGAGGCGATCTCGACCGCCGCAGCGAAACTCGAGTTGGCGTGGTTGTCGTCGTGAGCACGGAGGAAGTCGACGCTGCGCCCGCAGTTGGTGAGGTGACCGTCTACTGGCGGCCCGGTTGCCCGTTCTGCATGTCGTTGAGGATGGGGCTGAAGCGATCGCACACGCCGTTCCGCGAGGTGAACATCTGGGACGACCGCGAGGCGGCGATGTTCGTGCGCTCGGTGGCGAACGGCAACGAGACCGTGCCCACCGTGACGGTCGGCGATGTGGCGTTGGTGAACCCGTCGCCGGGCACCGTGCACAAACTGGCCGTCGAGGCGGGCATCGTCGACGAGGCACCACGCCGCAGTTGGTTCGGTCGGCACAAGGACAAGAGCGAGGACGAGAGCCAGGACAAGGGCGCGGCCACGGGCCAGGACACAGTCGAGGACGCGTCGTGACGCTCACCGTCGGCAGCCCGATGCCCGATGTCGAGCTGGTGGACCAGCACGGTGCACCGTGGCGGACGGCCGATCAACGTGGTCGCCCGCTCGTGATGGTGTTGCACCGCCACCTCGCTTGACTGCCGTGCCAGGAGCACGTGATCGCCGTGCGCGATCGCCTCGCAGATTTCGGAGACGCCGCCGTGGTCGTGGTCACGTTCACTGCGCAAGAGCGTCTGGCGGCGTATCGGGAGCATCTGAAGTTGCCGTTCGACGTGGTCACCGACCCTGACCGTCGGCTGTACCGGTTGCTCGGTGCCGAGCGCGGTAGTTCGCGTCGGGTGTGGTCGCCGGGGACACTGCGGATGTACGCGCAGCTGCTGCGGCGTGGGCGTCGGTTGCGCCGGCCGACCGAGGACATCCGTCAACTGGGCGCAGACGCCGTGGTCGACGCGTCGGGCACGTTGGTGTACCTGTCGCTGCCGGTCAGTCCCGATGCTCGTCCGCCCGTGCAGGAACTGATCGACGCGACCCGCTGAACGCGGGCCCGAAGACAGCGGTTGCAGCGTCATCTACGGTTGATGGATGGCACTGGATCGGTATCTCGTCGAGGAGGTTGCGCTCGACTGCGCCGACGGCATGTTGAGCCGTCGCGAGGCCGTGCGCCGACTGTTGCTGTTGGGCCTCACCGCGCCTGCGGCAGCCGCGTTGCTCGCC
>JANOET010000102.1:0-19178 GCA_031413415.1 Acidimicrobiaceae bacterium | reverse complement strand
TTTTGTTACGCATTTTATTTGTCCTCACCGCCGGCCTGGTTGCCAATAAACCAACTTACTGACCGGTCGGTAAGTAAAGGATAAGCGAAGATCGCGGAGTGCGCAAATTGGGTCCCACGGAGATTAATTTATGGCTTTGGGTGCGGGCATTGAGGCAAGGCCGTGTCGGGGGAGGTGGTCGCACGTTCTCCAATGGCCTGGCTGGGCCAGTACACGCAGACCCAATAAGCGGGCAGCCCAAAACCGAGTCTTTTGGAAAAACTCGGATAGTGCCAAATGGCCCCTTTGTCAAGCCCCAATATGTGCGGATTGTGCAAGGGGCAGCAAATCGGGGGAATGCTGCCGAATGAGGTCAAGATAGGCAGAGACGACACTGGATTGGATGCCCAAAAGATGGCTGATTTGGGCGTGTGGCGTGCCATGTTTGACGAGTGACCTTACTCGTTCGTAATCACGTAGATAACGCCCGACGCTGGAAGGCGAATGGTGGGTGGTGCGAGCAATATCGGCTTCATCCATTCCCTGCTCATACAGGGCGATAATCTCCGCTTTATGGGTAGGTCTCTGGCCCTGGTCAAAGAAATAGCCCTTGGTCAAGAGCGGTTTACCGGTGGCCAGGCGTGTTTCCTTGAGCAGAAAGCTGACTTCAACGACGGTCAGACCCAGCATAAGCGCAAGATCGGCCTGGCTCAGAAGGATAGGGCCTTGCGGATGTTGCTCGAACGCGCTCACGCATGGTCGGCACCCGACTCCTCGGTTCGCATGACAATGCACTCTACTGCATGATCATGCAGAGGGCGATGCCGGGTACGAAAAACGCCCCCGACAGGGGGCGCGAGGCGAAGAGGATGATGATGCACCGATGCTCCTTCCCGTACGAGCCTCACAGGACTCGTTTCACGGTCAGAACGGCATGCTAGCAGCGACGGTCAGGCGCCGGTGTCGACCAACTGCCAGAACGGTGAGCCGTCGAGCAGCTGGCACTGCACCCGATCCCCCGAGCGGCGATAGACCACGAACGACTCGTTGCGAGCGGCCTCGGTGAAGTCGACCTTGACCATGTCCCAGTCGATCTGCTGGTCCGCATCGAGGTCGGCCTTGAGCATCACGTACTGCAGATCGTTGGCGGCAGGGATGCAGGCGCGTGCCGCTTCCAAGGTGTCGTCGGGGCCGTACAACACCACACGGAACGGATTCGGGAACTGGTAGATCTGCTCTCGGTGGGCGAGATGCGCGGTGAGCGAGTGGTAGGCCGACACCGATGCAGCGACGGGAATCTCGGCGAAGAGTTCGCGGGCGTCGATCGCACGCGGGTGGTCGCGATGCCAGTACCCGGGAACCGGCCGCCCCAGAGGCTGGTCGGCGACCGGGGTGATCAGCCGGCCGATCGGCAGGATGCCCCACATGAGGCACGACCACACTGCGGCACCGACCGCGAGACCGGTCGACCATCGCTGCCAGCGGGGCTGCATCATCTCGATCGCGTAGACCGAGCCCATGACGATCGCCGGCACCGCGATCGCGGAGTAGTGATACTGAATGCGGTACTGGTAGACGAAGTTGCTGACGATGTTCGACCCCAGCACGAGCACGCTGACCGCTGCGAGGCTGGGCCGACGGAGAAACACGAACGCCACCGGAAAGGTCATCTGCCACAGGTAGAACGGCCGATCGTCGCTGCGGAGATACTCGATCACGTTCCCAGGTCGTTCGATGATCTCGCGGAGCAAACCGGTCGGGCCTCCGAACGGGATGCGCCACACGTTCCGGGTCGGTACCCCGATGAGGCTTTTCATCACGAGGAACATGCCGACGAGCGTGGCCAGCAACGTCGCCAGAACGGTGGCGACACCGCGCCGCCGGTCGCGGGCGAACGCGACCCAGACACCGAGCGGTAGCACGACCAGCAGCACGTCCTCCTTCACCATCAGCGACAGGACGATGAACACCCAGTACATCCGCCACTTGCGGTCGAGCGCGGCATAGATGGCCATACCGACGAGGAACGGCAGGAACGAATCGGGATGGAAGTTCTCGCGGTTGGTGAATGCGATTGCCGGGTGCAGCAGATACACGATCGCCAGCAACAACGCCATGAACTCGTGCAGATGCTTGCGGGCGAACATGAACACGGGCAGCGCTCCGAGCCCGAGCATCAGGCTCTGCGAGAAGAAGAGCACTCCGGCGGACGGCCACAGCCAGTAGAACGGCGCGAGGAGGATCAGTCCGAAGTCGTATGCCGAGGTGCCGAGGTGCCGAGGTGCCGAGGTGGAAGTCCAGTGAGACCCGCGTGAAGTAGACGACGTCGCCGCGACGACCACACCGAACAGCGCCTGCCACACGGTGACCCGGCGCAGCCACCCGGCGGCGCGCCCGCCGAGTCGACGCAGCCGCGACCCAGCCAATGCAGCGACCTCCGGGTGACGCCGGGGCCGGGCCGCTAGCGTGCGCAGAATGCTCGTCCGGGTGCTCATGGCTTCTCAGCACGGCTTCGTGGCCGCTGCGCCGGTGCTCGCCGAACTCGACGAGGCGCGGCGCGTGCTCGCACCGAGCGGCGTCGAACTGAGCGCGACGTTGCTCGGACGGCCCCGCGACATGGCCGCCGCAGCCGGATTTGCCGAGCAATTGGGTCTGCCGTTGGAGGTGCAGCCCGCGGACGACACCAACTTCGCTGCGGCGCTGTTGGCCGGTTTCCGCCGAGCGCTGGCCGAAGGCGCCGACGCGATCGTCTCCCTCGACGCCGATGGCCAGCACGACGCGCGACAGATCCCCGACCTGGTTCGCAACCACGTCGCCCACGGCAGCGGGCTGACCATCGGCTCGCGTTGGACCCGCGGCGGATCCTCACCCGGCACCGGACCCATGCGCACACTGCTCAGCCGGTCCGGCAACGCAGTGGTGAAGGCGTTCACCGGTGCGAGAGGCGTCAGCGACTCGACGACCTCGTTCCGCGTCTACTCCCCTGATGCCGCGAGACTGTTGCTCGACGAGACGCTGCCGTCGGAGACGTACGGATTCTTCAGCGCGATGGTGGCGGTCGTCCAGGCCCACGGGTTCGCCGTCGACGAGGTCCCCATCACCTACCGCCCTCGGTACGCCGCGGCTGGCGAGTTGGACCAACACGACCTCAAGGAGTTCGCCTCGAGCCTGCCGGCCGTTCGCCGCCACGTGCACGAGATTCGTCGCGAGATGCGGAGCAACCAGTCGCTCTGGGCGCAGCGCAACCCACGCCTTCGCGCCCAGACCGCGAGCGGCGGGTCGTCGTTCGGCGCCACCGACGAACTGGCCACCCTGAGCGATGCGGACCAATTCCTGTCGTGGATCAGCGACACGATCGAGCCGCACCTCGGGCCGCGGGTGCTCGAGGTGGGTGCGGGCGTCGGGGCGATCGCCAGCAAACTCGCCGCGGCCGGACACGAGGTCGTGGCCATCGAGCCCGCCGACAACGTGTTTCCCGAGCTGGAACGACGGACGGCCGACGTTCTCGGGCTACGCGCGATGAAGGTCACGTCGCAGGAGTTGCTCGCTGACGGCGCGGACGGCACCTTCGACTCGGTGGTCTACGTCAGTGTCCTCGAACACATCCGCGACGACGTCGACGAGTTGCGCACCGCGCTCCAGTTGCTGGCGCCCGGCGGCTCGTTGGCGCTGTTCGTGCCGGCGATGCCGGCCCTGTATGGCAGCCTGGACTTCAAGTCCGGGCACTTCCGTCGATACGACCGCGCCCTGCTCAGGCAGGTCCTCACCGAGGCCGGATTCGAGATCGAACGCCTCACCTACATGGATCTCGTTGGGGCGCTCCCCTACTTCGTGATGTACCGAGTGTTCGATGTGCCGAGCCTGGGCTCGGGCTCGTCGACGTTGTACGACTCGGTGCTGGTCCCGATCAGCCGTTTCCTCGAAGCGCGTTTCGGAACTCCAGCTGTTGGCAAGAATCTCGTTGCGGTAGCACGTCGACCGCTGCCGATGTCCCCACCCGCTTGAGGGTCACCACGTTGTCGTCCTCGTAGACGGGCTCGAACGGACCTCCGGGGAGGCGCATCGCGTTGTAGATGGCGATGTTGTTCGACCCGATCTGCGTCTTGTCGATGACGACGTAGTCCACCGTCGTGGGATCGGGAAGGCGTGCGCAGTCGTCGTTCCCCCACACCGCGGCCCAGAACGGGTTCGGCCAGTCGTAGATCTGGCGCCGGTGCGCGAGGTGCGGTAGCAGCTGATAGCTGGCCGTGACCGATGCACCGTCCGGCACGGCGGCCACGGCGCGGCGCAGCGACTCGTGCCGCGGATGGGGCGTGCTCCAGACCAGGTGGTTCGCCTCGTTCAGTGGGGAGGGCGACCAGGCGACGTTGGACACATAGGCGCAGCCGACCAGCCACAGCGGCAGCAGCACCTTCGCCAGCCGGAACCGCCAGAACACGAACGCCCCCTGGATGGACGCGATGAAGATGGGGGCGATCATCACGGAGGTGTACTGGTAGCGAGCGATGCGGGCGTACGGGCTGAGGCCGATGACGCTGGCGAGCATCTGCGGCAACGCCATGAGCAGTGCGAGTGGGTTGGCGAGGAACGTCCAACCCACGGGCCACCCGAGCTGCTTGTAGAACGTCAGCCGATCGTGCTGCACCGCGTCGCTGACCACGCGGTCGGGGTGGCGGATGATCGTGCTCAGGATCTCGGGCGTGCTCGATCCGTAGTTGCCGTAGAAGTAGGTGATGTAGAAGGGCTCCTTGCCGTCATTGAAGTACGGCAGGACGAGTTTCGTGGCCACCAGGTACCAGAGACTCCCCAGCAGGAACAGACCGCCACACATCCTCAGGACCCGACGGATGTCGGGTGCGTTGCGCAGCGTGATCGCCAGCACGATCGCCAACATCGCCACGGCCAGTGCCGTGTCCTCGCGGGTCGACAACGCGAGGAGCACCATCGCATAGCACCACCCCCATCGTTCGTGGGTCGCGAACCACCAGGCGTACAGGAACGGCGTGATGACCAACGCCTCCGGATGGAACATCGCCCAGCTGATCCACTGCAACGGTGCGTACATGAGGAACACGAACGCGAAACACAGGCCCATCCACGGATTGCCGAACTTGTCGCGGGTGATCAGGTAGATCGGCGCAGCGCCGAGGCCGAGCACGATGGCCTGCACGACGTAGAGGAACGACGGCCCTGCACCCAACCAGTAGAACGGCACGAACGCGTAGCCGATGAGGTTGACGTGGTGACCCCAGAAGTCGAGGCCACGTACGCTCATGAAGGTGTCGCCGCCACGGGACAGCAGCCAGAATCCCTGGTCGTAGATCCCCATGTCGTACGACCAGGTGCCGAAGTTGCGGTGGTTCTGCGCGCCGAGTGCACCGAACAGCGACACGAAGACGACGATGGCGATGAAGGTCAGCCACGCCGCGGGGTGCGTGTCCGACACCTGGCGGAGGAATCGATCGCGCCAGTCGCGAAGCCTCGTCACGGCCGGTCAGTCTTGCCGATGAATGCCGGCCGCCGCCGTCACGCGGCGCGCAGCACGGGAACCAGTGCCGCCAGCACGCCGTTGACGAACCGACCGGAGTCGTCGGTGCTGAATCGCTTGGCGAGCTCGACAGCCTCGTCGAGCACCACGGCGACCGGGACATCGGTGCGGCCGAGCAACTCGAACGCCCCGACGCGCAAGACGTTCCGATCGATCGCCGGCATGCGCTGCAGGGTCCAGCCCTTGGCGTGGGCGGCGATGGCGGCATCGAGCCGCTCGAGATGCTCCTCGACACCCTTCACGAGCATCGTGGTCAATTCGTCGGCGGGTGAGATCTGCGCAGCCAGCACATCGCTGGGCGCAATGCCCTTGGTCTCGGCCTCGTACAGGAGGATGAGCGCACGCTCGCGAGCGTCACTGCGCTCGTCGTCGGCAGGTCTCGCGGGGCGAGACGCTCGGCGGGCCATCGTCAGGCCCGCGTGATGTAATCGCCGGAGCGGGTGTCGACCTTGACCTTGTCGCCGATGTTCACGAACAACGGCACCTGGATGACCTTCCCCGTCTCGAGGGTGGCCGGCTTACGCGCGCCGCTGACTCGATCGCCCTGCATGCCGGGCTCGGTCTCGCTGATCGTCAGCTCGACCGAGGCGGGAATCTCGACCGTGACGATCTCGCCGTTGTAGAAGGCGATGACCGCGACCGAATTCTCGATCATGTAATCGGCAGCATCGCCGAGCGCGACCGGCGACACGTGCTGCTGGTCGTAGCTCTCGAGATCCATGAACACGTACTCCTCGCCATCGCGGTAGAGGAACTGCATGTCCTTGCGGTCGAGGATGGCCTGCTCGACGCGGATGCCGGCGTTGAAGGTGCGGTCGATGACGGCGCCGTTGCGGAGGTTGCGGATCTTCGATCGGACGAACGCGCCGCCCTTCCCGGGCTTGACGTGCTGGAACTCGACGACCTGGAACAGGACGCCGTCCAGTTCGAGGGTGATGCCGTTCTTCAGGTCGTTGGTGGTGATGGCGGGCACGGTGAATCCTTCGGAGATGTCGTGAGGACGCGGCATCCGTCGCTGGTGACGACCACCAGATCTTCGACTCGGACGCCGCCGAAGCCCTCACGATAGACGCCAGGTTCGACGGTTACGACGTCTCCCACCTGCAAAGTCGCCTCGCCGACCCGGCTGAGGAACGGGTCCTCGTGGATCAGCAGACCGACTCCGTGGCCGGTTCCATGGGTGAACCAGTCGCCGTAGCCCGCGGCAGCGATGATGCCGCGGCACACGCCGTCGATCTCCTGGGCGGTGGCGCCGGGGTGAACCGCGGCGACGCCGGCGACCTGTGCGGCGAGCACCAGTTCGTAGAGCTCGCGCTGCAGCGGAGCGGGCTCGCCGATGACGAACGAGCGGGTCATGTCACTGTGATAGCCGTCGACGAGCGCCCCGACGTCGATGATGACGGTGTGTCCCGGTTCGATCCGCGTGTCGTCGGGCCGGTGGTGTGGCAACGAGGCGTTCCAGGGGCCGGTGGCGACGATGGTGTCGTAACTGGGTCCGCTGGCCCCGAGCTCGCGCATTCGTAACTCGAGCTGGTTCCGGACCTGGGCTTCGGTACGACCAGCGTCGAGCGTCGGGGCGATCTCGGCCAAGGCCGCATCGGCGATCGCGCACGCCCGCTCGATGGCGGCGATCTCGGCAGCATCCTTGACCCGGCGCTCGGTCTCGACCGACCCGACGAGCGGGACCAGGGTCGCGTCGATGGCCTCGCGGTACTGCTGATGCTGCTGGTAGCTGACGTGGGCCGCCTCGAAGGCGACCGAACCGAACGCAGCGCACGCGGCGGCGAGATGTTGCAGTGTCGCCGCGCTCGACGTGCCGACGAGCACCTCGCCCTGCACCTCGGCCGCAGCCAGCTGCTGCGCGGCCTGCGCGCCGTAACGACCGTCGGTGACCAGGGTCAGCGAGTCGGGACCGAGCACGACCCAACCGTTCGACCCGGTGAAACCCGTCAACCAGCGAATGTTCGTGAGATCGCTGACGAGCAGCGCTTCGGCTCCCTTCAGGTGCGCGCGCACCCGGGATGCCCGCTGGCCGAGGCTCATGAGCCCGACAACCTGCGGGCAATGGCCTCGACGGCCAGCTCGTAGCCGTGCATGCCCAACCCCATGACCGAGCCGGTGGCGACCGGGGCGACGACGCTGGTGTGTCGCCATGGCTCGCGGGCGTTCGGGTTGGAGATGTGCACCTCGATGATCGGGCCAGAGAACGCGGCGAGTGCATCGTGGATGGACCACGCATAGTGCGTGAACGCCCCAGGGTTGATGATGATCGCCGCCGCCGTACCGCGCGCGGCGTGGATGGCATCCACGAGCGCGCCTTCGTGATTGGTCTGGAAGGCCTGCACATCGTGTCCGTGGCGTTCGGCCGCCATCGTGGTGGCGGCCTCGTAGTCGGCGAGCGTCGCCGTGCCGTACACGTGCGGCTCGCGCTGACCGAGCAGGTTCAGGTTGGGTCCATGGAGCAGGGCGATGGTGGCCACGCGCCTATCGTGCCACGCGCGCCGCCCAGGTCCGCCGATCAATGCAGTACACGACGTGTCGCTGGCCATGCCAGCCGGGAGTCATGGGGTGATCGAACGCTCGGGACGGGTCGAGCCGCATGCCGATCTTCTGCATCACCCGCTGCGAGTTGAGGTTCTTCGTGGTGGTGAAGCTGACGACCTCGTCGTTCGGGACGGCCAGGTGGCCAAAGGCTCGCTCGAGCACCGCCGACGCCGCCTCGGGAGCGAAGCCGTGGCCCCAGTGCTGGTGCCCGAGCCGCCAGCCGATCTCGATGCACGGCGTCAGACCATCGACGTGCCAGGTGGGCTCGGAGAGTCCCACGAAGCCGATGAACTGCTGGGTGTCGAGCCGCTCCGCCGCCCACAGCCCCCAGCCGCGTTCGTCGAGCATCTCGCTCATACGGTCCACCATCGCGTCGCTCTGCTCGCCGGTGAGCGGCGACGGAAAGTGCTCCATGACCGCCTCATCGCGGTTCAGCGCCGCGTACGGAATGCGGTCGACGTCGCGCCACGCTCGCAGCAGCACACGCTCGGTGCGGATCTCGACCGCCATGGGCCAAACCTAGGCGCGCATGTCGCCGAGCGCCGCACGCGCGAGCTCGGCATCGACGCCGCTGACGACCTCGACCCCGGACGGCCCGTCGAGCACGAACGTGAGCCCCTCGGAGAGCACCTTCTTGTCGCGACCCATGAGCGTCACGAGGTCGTCGACGACGAGTCCCGCAGGAAGGGACGTGGAGAGCCCGTAGGCACCACCGACGACCTCGAGGTGCTGGTGCACCCGGTCGGCCGAGATACGACCCATGCGGTGCGCGAGATGTGCGGCGTACACCAGGCCCACGGCGACGGCTTCGCCATGGGCGATCGAGTGCCCCGTGGCGATCTCGAGTGCATGCGCCAGCGTGTGCCCGTAGTTGAGCAGCGCCCTTCGCCCTTCCTCGCGTTCGTCGCTGGCGACCACATCGGCCTTGATCTGCACGCACCGGGCGATGCGTTCGGTCTCACCCATGGCCAGCAGATCGTCGCCGGTGAGGAAGTGGTACTTGGCCATCTCTCCTCGGCCGCATCGCATCTCGCGCTGGGGCAGCGTGGCCAGTGCATCGAGGTCGCAGATGACGCCGGCAGGCTGCCAGTACGCGCCGACCAGGTTCTTGCCGCCGACGCCGTCCCTGGAGGCGATGTTCACGCCGGTCTTGCCGCCGATGGCGGCGTCGACCATGCCGACGAGCGTCGTGCTGACGTGCACCACTGGAACACCCCGGTGCCACGAGGCAGCGGCGAAGCCGGCGACATCGGTGACCATGCCCCCACCGACGCCGACGACGACGTCGTGACGAGTGAGGCCCATGCGAGCGAAGTGACGGCACAGCGACTCGATGGTGGCGAGTGTCTTGTGGTCCTCGCCGTCGCCGATCTCGAACCGCTCGAACGGCACACCCGGATCGACGTCGAGGGGAACGCCGGCCTGCGTGACGATCGCTGCCCGGCGTGCGGTCACGGGCAGCAGTGCCGACAGTTCGACACGAGTGCCGTGCCCGACGAGCACGTCGTAGCTGCGCTCGCCCAACGGCACGTGGACGGTGATCACCGCAGCACCGCCTCGACGACCTCGCCGATGGATCGTTGGTCGACCAGGACGATGGCGTCGGCGACCTCTCGATACAGGGGCTCTCGCACGGTGTACATGCGCTGCAACGTACCGGCTGGGTCGCCGTCGAGCAGAGGACGATGGCTTCCGCCCTTCACCCGGTGGACGAGCGTGGCTGGCTGCGCACAGAGCCACACGACCCGGGCACCCGACTCCTTGAGCAGGGCGCGGTTGACGGCGAGGAGCACCACGCCACCGGCCGCTGCGATGATGCTGGGGGTGGTGGCGGCGAGCGCGTCTCGAAGCACCTCGGTCTCGACCGCCCGGAATGCGGGTTCGCCGTCGGCTGCAAAGATTTCGCGGACGGTGCGCCCGGTGCGCGACTCGATCATCACGTCGCTGTCGAGCACGTCGCGGTGCAGGCGTTCGGACAGCACCCGGGCGACGGTGGTCTTGCCCACACCCATCATGCCCACGAGCACGAGGTGCTGGTCAGCGGCGATCATGGCTCAGGGAAGGGTCTCGCGGAAGGACTCGGCGTTGCGCACGAACTCGCGCACACTGTCGCCGCCGAACTTGCGCTGCGCCTCGGCCGCGAGGACGAGTGCGACCATCGTCTCGGCCACGACACCCATCGCCGGTACCGCAGTGACGTCGGTCCGTTCCTTGAAGCTGACGGTGGTCTCCTTCGTGACCACATCCACCGTCTTCAGGGTGGGTCGGTTCAGTGTCGCGAGCGGCTTCATCGCGGCACGGACGACGAGCAGTTCACCGGTGGTCATGCCGCCCTCGGTGCCGCCGGCCAGTGCGCTGTCGCGGCGATAGTCGTTGAGTTGAGGCACCCACGAGATGGCGTCGTGCGCCACGCTGCCGCGTCGGCCGGCGACATCGAACGCCTCGCCGATCTCGACACCCTTCACGGCCTGGATGCTCATCACTGCCTGCGCGATCGCGGCGTCGATCTTGCGGTCCCAATGGACATGGCTGCCGAGGCCGACCGGAACGCCGTACGCCAGCACCTCGGCCACGCCGCCCAGCGAGTCGCCGTCCTTCGCGCAGGCCTTGATCTCTTCGATCATCGCGTCGCCGGCGACGGCATCGAAGCAGCGCACCTCGGACGCGTCGACAGCGGCCATGTCGGAGGGTGTGGGTCGGACGCCGCTGCTGCGGACCGGCCCCATCTGGGTGATGTGCGAAATGACCTCGGTGCCGAGCAGCGAGAGCAACTTCTTGGCGAGCGCTCCGGCGGCGACGCGGGCCGCGGTTTCGCGGGCGCTGGCTCGCTCGAGGACGTCGCGTGCGTCGGTGAACCCGTACTTCTGCATGCCGACGAGGTCGGCGTGACCGGGGCGGACCTGGGTGAGCGGGTCCTTGGTGGCTCCGGGCGCGGGCGACATCTCTTCGTGCCACTTGTCGCTGCGGAACCATTCGCTGTTCTTGATCTCGATCGCCACCGGCGAGCCGAGTGTGCGGCCGTGCCGTACGCCGCCGATGAGCGTCAGCTCGTCCTGTTCGAAGCGTTGTCGCGGACCCCGGCCGTAGCCCAGTCGGCGGCGCGCCATCTCGGCCTGGATCTCGTCGACCGTGATCTCGAGGCCGGCAGGGAGCCCCTCGAGGATGACGACGAGGGCTTGCCCATGAGACTCGCCGGCAGTGAGGAAACGCAACATTCGGGCAAGGCTACTGGCGACGCGCGGCGAGTTCCCGCTCTGCAGCCGCCGTCATGACGTCGATGTCGGGCAGCACGCCGTGCCACCACTGCTGTTGCAGTGCAGCCTGGTGGACGAGCATGCCGAGACCATCGACCGTCGTGGCACCCGCGGCGCGCGCGACGCGAAGGAGGGCGGTGTCGCGGGGGTGGTAGACGATGTCGGCGACCACCTGACCCGCCCGCAGCAGCGTCGGGTCGCACGGAAGGTCGTCGCTGGCCATGCCGACCGACGTGGCGTTGACGACGATGTCCGCGTCGCGCACGGCGTGCGAAGTGCCCACGATTCCGACCGGCCCTGCGAGCGCAGCGGCCAGCTCGGCGGTCTCCACGGTGCGATTGACGACCGTCACGGCCGCCGCACCGCTGCGGCCCAGCGCAACGGCGATGGCCCGCGCCGCCCCTCCGGCACCGAGGAGGCAGGTGGTGCGACCGCGCACGTCGACCCCGGCCGTCGCCAGCGACGCGACGAACCCTGCGCCATCGGTGCTGCAGCCGAGAAGACTGCCGTCAGGCCGGGCCACGACGGTGTTGACACTGTCGAGCGCCGCGGCTGCTGGATCGAGCGCGTCGACACATCGAGCGATCGATTCCTTGTGCGGCATCGTGACCGACAGGCCGCCAAGACCCAACGCACGCATGGCGTCGATCGCGTGCCGCGCTTCGCCGTGTCGAACGTGGAACGCGACGTACACCCAGTCGAGACCGAGTTGCGCGAACGCGGCGTTGTGCAGCGCGGGCGACAGGCTGTGTCGGACCGGGTCGCCGATGACTGCGGCGACCCGGGTGGAACCGGTGATCACAGCAGTCCGAGCTCTCGGGCCTTCGCGACGTTGGCCTCGTGCTGCGGGAGCGTGGCGGCGAACGCATGGCGACCATCGGCATCGGACAACACGTAGTACAGGTACAGGCACGGGGTTCCCTCCGGCAGCCCCACGCACAGAGGGTCGCCGAGCGATGGGTTCGCTGCCGGGTTGAGCGCGGCCTGGATGCTGGCGCGGCCCGGGTTGGCGATGGGGGTCGGTGGCAGACCCTTGTACAGGTAGGTGTTGTACGGCGTGTCGAGCGCCTTCAGCTCGCTGAACGGGCGCTCACCGTCCTGCTGGTAGTACAGCGACGCATCGATCTGCAGCGCCATGTTCAGGTACAGACGGTTGTAGATGACCCGGGCGATCTTGGCTCGGTCCTCGGGCACCTTCGCTTCCCGCTCGATGAGTGACGCGACGATGAGCACTTGGTAGGGCTCGAACCCGATGTCCGCCGCGGCGGTGTCGAGCCCCTCCTGCCCACCGACTCGTTCGAGCAGGGTGACCATTCGGGCGACGACCTGGGACTCGGACTCGCCGTTCGACACCTGGTACGTGTCGGGGAACAGCAGGCCTTCCAGGCTGTTCTGACCGGCGGGCAGGTACTGGGAACGGATGTCGCCAGCGGTGGCGGCGACTCCGAACGCGCTGGCGGACAGACGCGGCATGTCGCGCTGCAGGCGCGCTCCCATCTTGGCGTAGGTGAAGCCTTCGGGGAACGTGACCTTGGTGTACGTCTGCGAAGGCGGTGTGCGCAGCGTGCGCATGATGTTGCCCATGTGGTCGTTCAGCCGGAGCTGGTAGTAGCCCGGCGTCAACTCGAGACCGCCGTGGTGGTCGACGTACCAGCGGAACACCCACGCCTTGGTGACGAGGCCGTCGGCGGCGAGTCGTTCGCTGATGGTCTCGACCGTGTCGTCGGCGTTGACCGTGAACGTGATGGCGTCGCCCGGGTCGCCCGCAGGGTTGACCTGCTGGGTGTACCACAGGCCGACGCCACCGAGGACGACCAGCAGTGCGAACACCACGAACATGGCGACCCACACCACCCACTTGAACGGCTTGCGGTCCCGGGGCGGTCGTTCCACGACGAGCGCGTCGGTGATGTCGGGGTCGTCCCAGGGATCGTGCTTCCAGTGGCGCTCGTCGATCATGCTCATCGCGCTGCGCTCCGTCCGTCGAGCCAGTGCTGGAGGAGCACCGCGGCGGCAACCTTGTCGACCACCTTGCGACGGGCCTGCGCGTTCATACCGGCTTCGATCATCGCCCGATCGGCGGTGACCGTGGTACGACGTTCGTCGGAAGTGTGGACCGGCACGTTCACCACGGTAGCCAACGCCTTGGCTTCCTTGATGGCAGCCTGCGCGGCGGGACCGACCGAACCGTTCATGTTCAGCGGCAGTCCGACAACCACGGCCTCGGCTTCCTCCTCGAGGACGAGGCGCAGGATGGCCTGATGGTCGCGGGCGATCGAGCCGGACCGTTGGATGACCGTGAGAGGTGAGGCGATGGTGCCGCTGCGGTCGCTGACGGCGATGCCGATGCGCTTGCTGCCGAGGTCGACGCCGAGAGCCCGCATGGGTCAGCCCCTGGCTGCGGCCTCCGCGATGCGCAACGCTTCGTCGAGTCCGTCGGGGTTCTTGCCGCCGGCCGTGGCGATGTCGCCCTTGCCGCCGCCGCCACCCCCGACGGCCTTGGCCGCGTTGCGGATGAGGTCGCCTGCGACTTTGCCCGACGACGGCTGCACCGCAGCGACGAGCGAGACGCCGCCGGTGTCGCTGATGCCGCCGAGGACGACGGCATCGACCCCCTGCTGGCGTACCGCGACAGCGAGCTCGCGCAGGTCGCCGGGCGACAGCCCGTCGACGCGACTGACGATGACATCGCCGATGGCTTCGGCAGCGAGTTCGCTGGCCCGACCGGTGGCCAACTTGGCGCGCAACGCCTTGACCTCGTCGTGGAGCGACTTGATCTCGTCGAGCCGGCGCTGCACGCCGCCGACGAGATCGTCGGTGCTGGTGCCGACGAGTCGGGCGACCTCGGTGACCGCCTCGGCATCGCGCTGCAGCAGCTTCACCGTGTTCTCGCCGGTGGTGGCCTCGATGCGGCGCAGGTTGCTGCCGATGGAGCTCTCGTTGACGACCTTGATGGCGCCGATGTCGCCGGCGGCACGCACGTGGGTGCCGCCGCACAGTTCGATGGAGTTGCCGACCTCGAGGACGCGCACGATGTCGCCGTACTTGTCGCCGAAGAACGCAATCGCACCGAGCGACTCGGCTTCGTCCTTGGTGGTTTCGAACACGCGCGCCGGCGCATTGGCGAGGGTCTCGGCGTTGGCGATCTGTTCGATACGGCGAATCTCGTCGTCGGTGACTGCCGCGTAGTGCGTGAAGTCGAACCGGAGTCGGTCGGGGCCGACGAGCGAGCCGGCCTGCTTGACGTGTTCGCCGAGCACCTTGCGCAGCGCATAGTGGAGCAGGTGCGTGCCGGTGTGGTTGCGACGGATCGCGGCACGGCGTTCGCTGTCGATGGCCACCGTGGCGGTCGAGCCGGCAACGAGGGTGCCGCTGGTGACGACGGCGTGGTGGCGTCGCAGGCCGGGAAGGGCGTAGGTGGTGTCGAGCACCTCGGCCGAACCCTCTGGCGTGGTGATCGTGCCGGTGTCGCCCACCTGACCACCGGCCTCGGCGTAGAAGGGCGACCGGTCGAGGAAGATCTCGACCGTGTCGCGACCATCCTCGGTGGGGTTGCCCCGCAGCACTGACAGGACCCGCGCCTCGGCGGTGTCGGCGGTGTGGCCGACGAACTCGGTGATGCCGAACTGTTCGACGATCTCGCGATACCCCTCGACCTGGTCGTCGTCGGCCGCTTTACCTTTGCGCGCCGCCTTGGCGCGTTCGCGCTGTTGCGCCATCTCGGTGTCGAAGCCGGCCGTGTCGACCTGCACGCCACGCTCGCCGGCGATCTCCTGGGTGAGTTCGAGCGGGAAGCCGTAGGTGTCGTGGAGCAGGAACGCCGTGCTGCCGGCCAGACCGTGGCGCTGGTCGACCAGTTCGTCCTCGAGGATGGTGAGGCCGGTCTTCAGCGTCTGACGGAACCGCTCTTCCTCGCGCGCCAGGACGTTGATGACGAAGTCGCGGTTCTTCACCACGTCGGGGTACGCAGTGCCCATCACGCTGACCGCGGTCTCGGCGAGCGACGGCATGACCAACTTCTCGGTGCCGAGCAGATAGGCGTAGCGGACGGCGCGACGGATGATGCGGCGCAGTACGTAGCCGCGGCCCTCGTTGCTGGGGAACACACCGTCACTGACGAGCATCGCGCTGCTGCGCGCATGCTCGGCGAGGACGCGCATGGCGAAGCTGTCGCGATCGTCGTAGTCGCCGGACACGTACGTCTTGCCGGTGAGGCTGCAGGCGTTCTCGATGAGCGGCTGCATGAGGTCGGTCTCCCACACGGAGTCGACGCCCTGCAACAGGCAGAGGATGCGCTCGAGGCCGGCACCGGTGTCGATGCTGGGCTTGGGCAGCGGGGTGCGGCTGCCGTCGGGCGCCTGGTTGTACTGCATGAAGACCAGATTCCAGAACTCCATGAACCGGTCGCCGTGCGGGTCGTTGAGCGGGCCACCGTCGGGGCCGAACGCTGGACCGCGGTCGATGTGGATCTCGGAGCACGGGCCGCAGGGGCCGGTGTCGCCCATCTGCCAGAAGTTGTCCTTGTCGCCGAGACGCTGGATGCGATCCATTGGCACGCCGACCTGCTCGTGCCACATGGCCTCGGCCTCGTCGTCGCTCTCGTGGACCGTGATCCACAGGCGGTCGCCGTCGAAGCCCCACCCTTCGGTGACGAGTTCCCAGCTCCACGGGATGGCATCGCTCTTGAAGTAGTCGCCGAAACTGAAGTTGCCCAGCATCTCGAAGAAGACGAGGTGGCGCTTGGTGCGGCCGACGTCGTCGAGGTCGTTGTGCTTGCCACCGGCTCTCGCGCACTTCTGGCTGGTGACCGCACGCGAGAACGGGGCCACCTCATCGCCGACGAAGTACGGCTTGAACGGCACCATGCCGGCCACGGTGAACAGCACGGTGGGGTCGTGCGGGATGAGGCTCGCCGACGGCACGACCGAGTGTCCCTTTGCCGCGAAGAAGTCGGTGAAGGAGGATCGGAGCTGGTCGGCGGTCTGCGGTGGCGTGCCCATGGTGCGCAAAGCCTACCCAGCAGGTCACGGCGCACTGTGGCCGTTTCGTGGGGGATTGCGGGTGTGATTGCTAGCGTCCGTCGGCGTGCCGCTCGACACCCACGAATGGATCAGCTTCGAAGACGACCGACATCGGCGAACGTGGGTCTTCGACGTCACGTTCCTACGGTCGTCCTGGAGTTGCATCTACGGGCAGGGTTGCAAGGGCGTGCTCGACGCCGACACGTCGCACCTCGCGCAGGGGTGCTGCAGCCACGGCGCCCACTTCATCGACGACCAGGACGTGCAGACGGTCGTGCAGTCGTCGGCCCGGTTGAAGGCCCGCCACTGGCAGTACAAGAAGGAAGGCAAGAAGAACGGCATCCTCGGCGAGGAGGACGGCGCCACGGTGACTCGTACCGTCGACGAGGGCTGCATCTTCCTCAATCGCCCCGGCTTCGATGGTGGCATCGGCTGCGCGTTCCACCACCTGGCCGCCGAGACGGGCGAGCGGAAGATGGACCTGCAGCCCGACGTGTGCTGGCAACTGCCGCTGCGCCTCGTGGAGGAGACCGACGACCACGGCTACGTCACGTCGACCCTGCGCGAGTGGAAGCGCCGCGACTGGGGTCCGGGCGGCGACGACTTCCACTGGTGGTGCACCGAGACCCACGAAGCCTTCATCGGCGCCGAACCGGTGTACAAGTACCTGCGCAACGAGATCGCAGAGATGATCGGCGAGCAGGTCTACGCGCAGATGGTGGAGTTGCTCGAGCGGCCGAAGTGGACGCCGCTCCCCCATCCCGCCGTCAAGCGCTGATCGGCCACGCCACGTGCCGTGCCGTGTGCGCGGACATCGGGTCAGGCCGCGGGTCAGGCGGGTGGGCTGGATCGTGTTCCGCCCAAAGGGTCGTGGGCAGCATCGCCGCCAGTTGGGTCTGCTCGCCCCGATCGAATCGTTTGTGGCAGCACGAGAAGCGGCGGCTGTCACCGCCGCACGGCGCGAGACGCAACGCGAGTCGAGCGTTCGCCAACGCGAGCGACCAGAGACCGCGTATCGCGCCGAGTTCGCGGAGGCCGTGTTGCGATGGGTGGCGTTCGCCCCGCAGCATCAGGTGATCGCAGACGACATCGCACGTGGCGCTGTTGACCGTGCGGCGGTGGTCGGCAGTGGCCGAGTCGGGCGGACCAAGCAGTTGGCGCTCGACGAACGCGCCGCGCTGGCCGCACGGGCCTTCCTGCGTCATCGTCACACCGACTACGAGGACCGACTGTTCTCGCTCGCGCTGGGCGAGCTCGACATCGACTCGGACGTCGGCATCGGCGACGTCGGGGACTACCGAGAGATCAAACGGACGGCGCACGGCAAGGTCGACGCGTTCCTCGAGCAGCATCGAGTTCAGTGACCGTCAGGGTCCACTGCCGGATCGTCATGCTCGTCACGCGCCCACAATGCGCGAGCAGAAGTACTTGCGTACAGCGCACATACCGGGCACTCGGCGCTCCCGTGACGCGCCGGGATGTTTCGCGCCCACGGGCGTGCTCGGAGCTGCCGATCTGCGTGGCTGCGACATTCAGGCTTGACGCGCGACGGGTCAAGGCTGCACAACATGGCGAAGGCGAGCGGTGATCTCGGCAAGGTCGGGGTTGGATGCGGCGATCCACACGACGAGTTCGTAGACGTCGTCGTTTGACGCCCGTGACGCCTTGACTCCGTTGAGTTCGAGGAACACTGCGGTGGCCAGCCAGCCGAGTCGCTTGTTGCCGTCCACTAGCGCGTGGTTGTTGACGATCGATTGCAGGAGTGCCGCTGCCTTGGTGACAAGGTCGGGGTACGCATCCTCCCCAAACGCAGTGGTCCGCGGGCGCGCCGCCGCGGAGCCGAGAAGGCCGACGTCGCGGATTGTTGGTGGATCGCCAAGCAAGCTGCGGGCCAGTTCGACGAGGTCGTCGAGGTCGAGGAACTCGACCGGCTCGCTCATTCGCCGAGGCGTCGCAGGGCATCGGCGTGCTTGTTCATCACCAGTGCTGCCGCAGCGCTGACTCGGTCGCCATGTTGGCCGCGACTGACGAACTCTCGGACGGCTCGGCGGGCGGCCTCCTGCATGGAGATGCCCTCTGCGTCGGCTCGCTCGCGGAGCGCTGCTTGCTCGTTGTCGGTGAGGCGGAGCGTCATGGCCATGCGCTCATGGTATCAGTCCGATACCGCACAGAGGTGCCGATAGGTGCGTCCGTCGTGACGCCGCTCGTCCCGTACCATCCGATGGTGGGCTTCGACATCGAGGGCGTGCGGAGGCGGCGACACGACGAGTTCGCCCGATCGGTCGATCAGTTGACCGCAGGTTGCTGCTGATCAAGAACCTCGGCGAGAAGCAGCCCGACAGCATCGCTCGCGAGTGGGTAGCTCTCGACGTGATCAAGGCCGTCGATAGCGGCAACTTCTGGGTGCAGATCGAGCAGACGCGGTACTGGTACATGCCCGAGTGGCAGACCGAGATCAACCAGCTCTGGTCCGCCACTCGACGCGAGGTGTGAACCCGCGCAACGGGCACCAGTAGCGCATACCTGTCAGTGAGAATGGGTTCTGCCAGTTGGCATCCCGTTCATTGTTGGCGGGGGCTGTGAGGCCGCTCGAGCCGGTCGACCTCTTGGTGTGGTTCAGCCGGTTCAACTCCCGGTTCGAGTAGCACCCCGAGCCAGACCACCCCGGGGGAGGCGCCCCACCAGTATCCCTGTCACACCCCTCGTGCACACTGCGGGCATGGATCTGAACGGGCTTCGAGCGCTCATCGGTGGCACACCGCTCGCCGATCTCGGCGCGTGCCGTCAGGAGCTCGATCACATCCGGGTCATCCGCAGCGCGCTCGACACGCG
>JANOET010000101.1:0-3706 GCA_031413415.1 Acidimicrobiaceae bacterium | reverse complement strand
GGCCGCCGAAAGCCGGGCTTGGTCGGAGCTTCCGCTCAGCCCGGCGACCGCAACCAACGACACCGCGACGACGGTGTACGGAGCCTGCAACCAATCGCTGTCCGCGGTGTTCAAAGGTCTGAAGTGGTGCGAAGTAGGTGATCCGCTCGGATCCAAGACGGTGGCGATCATCGGTGATTCGCACGCTCAACATTGGGCACCGGCGCTCGACGCCGCCGGCAAGGCGAACGGTTGGAAGGTGCTCGTCACCACCCGCAGCGCGTGTCTGCCGTACGACGTCGCCCAGTACAACGCACGCACCGAACTGATGGACGAATACTGCCGCAGCTGGGGCCGCGCCGTCTCCGCGGACCTCTCGGCACGAGGCGACGTCGACCTGCTGGTGGTGGGTCGCCGCTATGCGTACGCGAGGTCGGTTCGTGCCGAGGACGGTGCGGACCTCAGCGACACCGAGGCGGAACAGGCCATCGAGCAGGGCGCTACGACCTTCTTCGGCGCACTCGACGGCGCCGTCGGCCATGTCGTGGTGCTCGAGGACACCGCCGCCCTCCCGCACAGCATGCCCGACTGCCTCGCCGTGCGGACCCCTGCAACGGCGCCAGAGTGCGATGTGCCATTCGTCCGTGTCGACACCGAACAGTTCCTGATCGCCGCCGAGCGTGCCGCCGCGGCTGGCGTGCCGGGGCCCCCTGCCGACGTGATCTCGGTCGGCGACCTCGCCTGCCCCGACGACGAGTGCGCCGCGCTGTCGCCGCTCGGCATCATCACGTTCCGCGACACGAGCCACATGACCGTCACCTACAGCGCATCGCTGGCCGAGCAGATCGCCGAACGCCTGACGCCGTTCCTCGACTGACCGAGGGTCATCGCGAGAGTGATTCGACGCGCACAGGCGCCGCAGCGTTGTAGACACGCTGCAGATGCAGCGTCCGGCGGCCGTCCTCGGCGAGGCCACCCGACTCGACGATGGTTCGCGGCACGTACTCGTACAGCAAGCCGGCGCGACGCAGCGGGGCGAGGTCGGGGTCGTCGGTGATCACCACTGCGCTGTCCTTCAATGCCTCGGGCACCCGGCCCACCACGTCGGCCGAGCCGAGCGACGTGGCATCGATCAGCTGGAATCGACCTGCGAACGGGTGCACCACCGGCCGCAGCGCACGCAAGTACGTCACGATCGGAGCCCAGACTGCGGACCGTTGGGTCTCGGACACCAAGCGGCGGCCGGTCGAAGTGGAGAGCAGGGACTGCTCGAGCGGCCGAATCCGCAGCGAGGCCACGCGTACTCCTCGCCGGATTGCACGCCGGATCCCTCGCCGCACACGGCGCACGGCGGTCGCCGCGCCCCGAATCACGGGCTGGAGCGACTCGGGGGTGTGGTCGAGCACCACCAGGTAGACGTCGCGCAAGGCCATCAGCGACGCAGCTCTTGCAAGAAGCGGGCGACGTCGGCCGCACCATCGGCAGCGGGAAGGGCCGCCATACCGGCGATCGACTGTTCGCGGAACTCGGCGGACATCAGCCGGTCGACCGTCGCATCGAGCTCGTGATCGTCGCCGTCTTCCCACGAGATCGCGATCCCTTGCCGATGCGCCCAGTTTGACCGAGCACCCTGGTCGTCGGTCTTGGTCACCATGTTCGGAACGAACAACGTCGGCAACCCTGCCGCGAGCGCCTCGTGAAACGAGTTGTAGCCCGCGGCGAACACCCCCGCATCGAAAGCGCCGAACCAACGGTTGATCGGAAAGCGATTGACGAGCGTCACGTGTGACGGCAGATCGCCCTTCACGCTCAAGGTGCTCTGGGCCACGACGATGTCGACGTCGCCCATCCGCCCGAGCGAGCGGACGAGCCGTGAGGTCAGGCTGCCCAGGTCGTTGATCTGTCCGGCGCCGAGTTGCACGAGCACGTTGCGCCGCGCCGGGTCGATGCCGAGGTCGGCGCACAACGCCTCACGGCCAGCGGGGTACGGGTGGTCCGATCGGCCGCAGTACACGATGGGTGCCACCCCGTGGACCTCGTGCCGGTAACGCGTCGTCACGCCCACGTCGTCGGCGGCAGCGAAGTCGCCGGGCTCGACGATGTGGTCGAACATCGGGCGGTGCAGCACGATGCTGTCCCCCACGCCCGGCTTCCACATGCCGCGCCGCTGCCACACCCGGGTGATCCTGCGGCGATGCAGCGTCAGTTCGTCGACGAAGCCCGCGTAGGGGTGCACGCCGTCGAACACGACGACGCTCGGCTCGTAGGTCTCGAGGATGAGCCGCATGCGTGCAGCGAGCAGCCGATGCCAGCCCTGACGTGCGGTGACGCGGTACTCGCTGGACGGCAGGTGCTCCACGTGGAAGCCCTGTTGGACAGGGATCGACACCGCGCCCGACAGCGTGAAGATCACCGGCGGATCGGCCGGATCCATCTCGTTGCCGACGGCCATGACCCTGGTCAGATGCCCCAGCCCGACCCCGTTCGATGTACACAACAGGATTCCGCCCGGCATCGCAGGCGAATGTAGCAGCCGACCCCCGCCCGCGGCCGCTGACGCCACCACAGGTAGGGTTCCCACCCATGTCCCGCATCGCCGTCATCGGCACCGGCTACGTCGGCCTCACCACTGGCGCGTGCCTCGCTCACCTCGGTCACACGGTCGTGTGTGCCGACGTCGACCAGCGCAAGGTCGACCAGCTGCAGGCCGGCATCGTGCCCATCCTCGAGCACCGCCTCGACGACCTCGTCGCAGAAGGCATTGCCGCCGGTCGCCTTTCGTTCACCGCCGACAGCAAGGTGGCCGTCGCCGAGGCCGAGATCGTGTTCCTCTGCGTCCCCACGCCCCAGGGCGACGACGGGTCGGCCGACCTGTCGTACGTGCAGGCCGCCGCACGCGACATTGCCGAGGCGCTCCCGTTCGAGTGCATCGTCGTCAACAAGTCCACGGTGCCCGTCGGCAGCACCCAGGTCGTCGCCAGGGCAATCCGCCGCGGCGACGTGCGCGTCGTGAGCAACCCCGAGTTCCTGCGCGAAGGTTCCGCGGTCGACGACTTCCTGAACCCCGATCGCGTGGTCGTCGGCTGCGACGACCCCGATGCGGCCCGCAAGGTGGGCGCGTTGTACGACTCGGTGAAGCCGCAGCTGATCATCACCGATCCTGCGTCGGCTGAGCTCATCAAGTACGCCGCGAACGCGCTGCTCGCCACGAAGCTCAGCTTTGTCAACGCCATCGCCACCATCTGCGAGCAGGTGGGCGCCGACATCGACGACGTGGTCGTCGGCGTGGGGTACGACCAGCGCATCGGGCCGCACTTCCTGCGGCCCGGACCTGGGTGGGGCGGCAGCTGCTTCCCAAAGGACACCAAGGCGCTGCACCGCATCGCCGCCGACTCGGGCTACGACTTCGACCTGCTGCGCAGCGTCATCGACGCCAATGAGGACCAGTTCGACCGCACCGCGGCGAAGGTCCGCACCGCTGCCGGGGGCAGCCTCGACGGTGTCGTGGTCGCCGTGTGGGGGCTCACGTTCAAGGCTCGCACCGACGATCTGCGCGACTCGCCGTCCATCGCCGTCATCTCCCGTTTGCTGGCCGAGGGAGCCGTCGTCCAGGCCTACGACCCCACCGTGACCGGCTCGAAGCCCGGACTGCCCGACGGCATCGTCATCGCCGCCGATCCTGTGGCAGCAACTGCGGGTGCCGCGACGCTCGCAGTGCTCACCGAGT
>JANOET010000100.1:0-3996 GCA_031413415.1 Acidimicrobiaceae bacterium | reverse complement strand
GCGCTGCACCGCCGCCACCCTGAGTGTTTCATCGGCCCGAGCTTCGCGGCGAAGTTCTTTCAGCTCTTCCTGTAGTTTCTCGTCTACGCGTCGCAGCCGGTCCCCCAACTTCTCGGCCTCGGCCCCCAGGACGAGGCGGGCAACATCAGCGCCCACCTGCTCCGAACTGTTCGCGACGCTTAGCCTGACTGCCGCATCGGTGTCGAGAAAATTGAACTTGCCGAAGCTGTCCTCGATCGTGATCGTCTTGAGCTCCGTTTTCGCATACCAGTTCAAATGCCTGGCCCGCAAGCGGACCGGCGACGTGGTCGATGCCAACTTCTCGCCCGTTCCGACCATCTCCGCAACTACCGATGTGCCGGTCGAAAAGACGGCAGATCGGCGAGTCCTGCCGCAGTAGGCGAATTCGATCGCCTCAAGCAGCGAGGTCTTGCCGACGCCGTTGCTTCCGACGATGAGATTCACACGGCCCAGCGGGTGGCGCTTCTCCGTTGGGTGTGGCCTAAAGCCATGGATGGTCAGGTGCTGGAGAAAACACCGGGTAGCAGCTACTTCCGCAGGAAGCAACGCCGTCGGCGAGGCTGCATGGCCGACGGTTTCCTTCTGCCCAGCGGCGATGCGGCGTACGACCTCCGGGACGGAGATTGAATCATCCAAAACGAACCCCATTCCACTCGCGTCGAGACGCTTCGTCCATGTCGAGACCAAGTCCGGCGGAAGCTCCAACGTTGCCGTGGAAGGCACTGGCGGCGCAAGCACCCTTGCAAGATCCTCCTCGAGCACGACCTGCTTGCGCGCGTATTCGCGATCGGCTTCCACAGTTGCCTTGGAGTGCTTGAATTCGCTGTCTTCCGCATGCTTTGCACTGGTGATGAAATACAGGTAGTGGTTCCATCGCAGGTCGGTCGGTGACTTGGATGAAAAGTACGCGTCGGACAGCACCTGTTCCTGGTAGCGCTTGATCGACTTCGACTTCTGAGTCAGGTCGTCATTGAGCGAACGCAGCGTTCTCGTTGTCGTCACCGAGTTCCTCCAAGCGCAGATGGAAGACCGAACGCCGGTTCATCCCTTGGCTGGGCTCTCCGAGGGCCGGGAAGCGCCCGGGTGCGTCGATCGAGACGACGCCGTCGTCGCCGATGATGCCGGACCGGAAGCCGATCGACGATCTGTGGCCTTCGCCGATGCCGCGCACACTCATGACGAACCGACGGCAGCCGTCGCGCCCCTCGTCGGGGAGCAGGACCAGAGACGGGTTGCACAGTGCTGCGCCCTCGACGGAGAACTCGTGGGTGAAGGTCGCGCCGATCAGCAGAAGGCGAGCCTCGCTGAGTTGCTCGCCGGGCGGCATCTGCGAGGCGAGTTGCGCGGCGTGCAGACGGAAGGTGCCGTGCAGATCTCGATGGCGTGCGGCGAACCGGATCTCGATGTCCGCCATCGCGGCCTCCACGTCGGCCTCCGTCAGTTGCAGGATGCGGTCGAGGACCGCGCCCGCCCGCGAGTCGCCGGGACCGACGTCTTCGCGTCCGGGCACGAAGAGGCGGGCGACGACCCTGTGGTGATCCGGTCGAAGCTCGATCCCGGTCTCGGTGATCGAAACGTTCATCCAACCCTCTGCATCTGTGCTGCCCGGTACGTCGTGGTGACGTACGCAATCGTGGACTCGGCGCCCTGGTTCTCGTTGATCCGGTCGGCGTGGAGGCCGTCGTAGCCGCCGTTCGATGCCTCGTCGAACATCGTCAGCCCGAGGTCGTTCTCGCCCCTGAACCAGGCGTCGGCGGCAGCAATGCCGCGAGCCCACATGGAATCGTCGGTGACTCGTAGCGCCCTCCAGCAGGCGTCGGCCATCGCCGCCACCTCGATCGGCTGTTGGTCGAACTGCGGGCCGTCGTCGTCGGGGCCGTCGTCGTCGGGGCCGCGGCCGAAGTGGCCGACCACCGAGAGATGACCGGGTGTCATCTCGAGGCCGAGCAGCCAACTCAACATGTCCAGGCCCTGCTGCAGCGCTCGGCGGTCGCCGAGGACCGTGCCGGCGGCGATGAGCGCCTCGGCGAGCGTGGCATTCGCGTAGCGGAGGCGCGGCTCAGGCCAGCACCACGACCCCGAC
The DNA here is from genome assembly GCA_031413415.1 of Acidimicrobiaceae bacterium. Lineage (GTDB taxonomy): Bacteria > Actinomycetota > Acidimicrobiia > Acidimicrobiales > Ilumatobacteraceae > UBA668. The sequence continues at coordinate 1,892 of JANOET010000100.1, read as the reverse complement.
GTCGGCAACGGGCCGATGGACTCGATCGCGTCGCGTAGCAGTGCGCGCGCTCCGGAATGGACAGGGGAGACGGCGGCCACCTCGGCGGCGCCGATGGCGGCGAAGGCCATGGCGCGCGGCCATTCGGAGCGCTGGCGCGCGCCGCGCTCGAAGCCACGCATCGCCCACTTTCGTATCGTCGGGTTGTCGTGGTGGGCGGCCGCGTTGCCGAGCCCTGCGAGCCCCCGGCCCCAGCAGTCCTCGGTGGTGGGCGGGTCGGTCCACCGGCCCTCGATGTCCATCCGGTTGCGTGTGCTGCCATCGGGCATCTGCGCGTCGCGGACGAAACGGAGCGCCAGCCGGCTCAGTTCGTGGGGCGCGCCGACGTCGTCGTGCAGCGACGCGATGGTCAGCAGTCGAGCGTTGTCGTCGGTGCAGTAGCCGTGCTCGAGGCGCGGCTGTCGTCCGTCGGCATGCTCGAAGAGACCCCGAGCGTCGCTCATCACAGTCAGGTGGGCGAAGATCCGGTCGTCGTTCACCTCGCGACCGAGTGGCTGAGATGGCGAGCGTGCTCGAAGACGTCGAGGTAGCGGCGGGCCACGTTCGGCCACAGCATCTCCGGCGCGAGACGGGCGGCCTCGGCCGCCATCTCGGCGCGCACAGCTGGCTGGCTGAAGATGCGGTCGATCGCCTCGGCCAGACCCTGTACGTCGCCGTGGGGCACGACGATGCCGGCGCCCGAACCGAGCAGCTCCAACGCGTGAGGGAATGCGGTCGCGATGATCGGTCGCCCGGTGGCGATCGCATCGACGAGCACCCCGGACGTCACCTGGTCGCGGCTGTCGTACGGCAACACCACCGCCCACGAACTCGCGACGAAGCGGGTCAGCTCGGGCACGTCGCGGTAGGTGTCGTCGAAGCGGACCCGATCCGTGAGTCCGCTGCTGCGGACCTGCTCGATCAGCCCTTCGCGATACGTGTCGCCCTGATGGCGGAGCACGTTGGGGTGGGTGATCCCGGACACGGTGTAGTGCGGGGCGTGGCCGCGGCGGTGGAGCAGCGCGAGCGCTTCCAGGACGTGCTCGATGCCCTTGCCCGGGCCGAGCAGGCCCCAGGTGAGCAACTGCGGGCGACGTACGTACGTGTCCGCCTTGGACTCTGGCGGCCGCGGCGTCGGCGCTGCAGCGCCGTGGGGAATGGTGAGGATCGAGTCGGCGTCGACCGGATACCCGGCGATCAGGCGATCGCGTGCCGTGTCGGTCATGACGATCACCTGAGCAGCGCGGGCGCACACGGCCGTGAGCACGTCGGCCTGGTGTGCGGTGGGGTGCATCGGCACCGTGTGCGCGACCACCACGACGGGCGCGTCGAGCGCGTCCATGATCTCGAGCACCTCGTCGCCGTCGGCACCACCGAAGATGCCGAACTCGTGCTGGATGACCACGACGTCACTGCTGCGTAGCACGTCGGCGGTGCGCTGCGGCGCGCCGACGGCTCCGTTGACGTGCCGGTCGACGACCACGCCGCCGACGGTTGCATCGTTCTTGCCGTCGTCGAGGCAGACCACCTCCACGTGGTGGCCGGCGACCTGGAACTGCCGCACGAGTGCGGCCGAGAACGTGGCGAGCCCGCAGTGCGTGGGTGGATAGGTGCTGATGATCCCGATGCGGACCGGATGGGCGTCGTCGGACGCAGTGTGGTCGGTGAGTACGGGGTCGCGAAACACAGGTCCTCCTGAGAGGGTCGGGGACGAGACGTCGAGCCTGCACGGGGCGACGGCGCAACGCCGTCCTGCCCAAACGAGGCGAATCTTCCTTGGTGTGACGACTGTACCCCGGCCCCTCAGGGAAGAGACCTCGGGGTCAGCGATCAGGCCAGGTCGACGGCGCCAGGCGGGACGAGCTCGAAGTTGA
>JANOET010000099.1:0-22976 GCA_031413415.1 Acidimicrobiaceae bacterium | reverse complement strand
TCTACCGAGCGAAGACGCGCCGACAGCCCTCGACCGCGCGCGCCTGCAGAGTGTGCGCGCGGCCTTCGCCCAGGCCGCGCGGCGCGCGGCGCGGCTGGGGCTGGACGGCCTGGAGATCCACGCCGCGCACGGCTACCTGCTCTCCACGTTCCTCTCCAACGCGTACAACCATCGAACGGACCGTTGGGGTGGCTCGGCCGAGAACCGCGCCAGGCTCACGGTCGAAGTGGTGCGCGCCGTTCGCTCGCGGGTCGGTGACAGCTTCCCGATCGTCGTGCGCATCAACGGGCAGGAGTTCGGCGTCGAGGGAGCAATCGACGCCGCTGACGCCGCTGCGCTCGCCCCGTTCATCGAAGCTGCCGGTGCCGACGCCATCCATGTCTCTGCCAACGCGCACAACCCGTTCGCCGACTTCACCGAGGGGCCACTGCCCAATGTGGTCGGTCGCTACCGAGACCTTGCCCGTGCGGTGAAGCACGTGGTTGGCATCCCTGTCATCGCCGTCGGGCGCCTGCTGCCGGAACTGGCCGAAGAGATGCTTGCCGATGCCGACTGCGACTTCGTGTCGATGGGCCGTCAGCAGCTGGCCGACCCGGAACTGGTCAGCAAACTGGTTGCCGGCCGGCGAGCCTCGGTGCGGCCGTGCATCAACTGCTACGTGTGCGTCGAGCAGAACTTCTTCGACTCACCTCCGCGCTGCGCGGTCAACCCGGCCCTGTGCCACGAGGAGCGAGCGGCGCTGCCGACCAGGCGAGTGCAGGTCTCGCGTCACGTGGTGGTCGTCGGTGGTGGCCCTGCCGGCATGGAGCTCGCGCGCCTTGCGGCGCTCCGTGGGCATCGAGTCACCTTGCTCGAGCGCCACGGTCGGCTGGGAGGAACGGCATGGTTCTCGCAGCTCACGACGCCGGCCAACCAGCCCTTGGTGGAGTGGTTGGAACACGAGGTCGCGGCGGCGGGCGTCACCGTGCACCTCGACACCGCGGCCTCTGTCGACAGCGTGGGCGCGCTGCAACCCGACGTGGTGGTGGTGGCGACGGGAGCTCGACGCGCGGTGCCCGACGTCGCGGGTGCGCATCTCGCCCACGTTCACACCGGCGACGATCTTCGTGGACTGATCGCCGGCGACGGCGTGCAGTCCGGCTCCCGGTTCACTCGCGCGGTACTGCTCGCGGGCCGAGCGTTGCGCCTCACCGACGACGCGGCGCGAATCCGCCGGTTCTCGAAGCAGTGGATGCCCATCGGCAAGCGGATCGTGGTGGTGGGTGGTGGGCTCGTCGGGCTCGAGCTGGCCGAGTTCCTCGCCGAGCGCGGTCGCCGGGTCACCGTGCTGGAAGCCGGAGCGCACCTGGGCCTTCCGATGGCGATGCCGCGACGATGGACGGCCGTACGCGCCGCAGTCGCGCACGGTGTGCACGTCGAGCGCAACGCGACACTGGAAGCCATCGATGAGCACCAGGTCGTCTACCGCGTCGGCGATCAGCAGTACACGGTCGCTGCCGACGACGTGATCATCGCCAGCCACGTGCACGCTGAATCGCCGCTCGCTGAGGCGCTCGTGGTAGCCGGCTTCACCGTGCACGTGATCGGTGATGCCGCCGAGGTGGGCTACATCGACGGCGCCATTCACACCGCCTGGAAGATCGCCGAGGAGCTGTAGATCATGACTTCGGTTCCGTTCGACACTATCGCCGAAATGGTGCGCGCCCGTTCTGCCGACGACGGGATCGCGTTGCGGTTCCTCGACCAGTCGTGGACGTACCGACAGTGGGTGCAGTGCTGTGCCGACCGAGCCGCATGGTGGATGCAGCTGCGCGACCCGGCGCGTCCGCCACACATCGGAGTGCTCCTCGACAACGTGCCCGACTTCACCATGTGGCTCGGCGCTGCTGCGCTCACCGGCGCAACCGTCGTGGGCATCAACCCGACCCGTCGTGGCGCAGAGCTCGCTCACGACGTGCGCCACACCGACTGCCAGGTGCTGATCACCGAAGCGTCCTACCGCCCGCTGTTCGATGGCCTCGACCTCGACATCGACGACGACCACCTCCTCGACATCGACACCGCCGCATATGCCGCAGCACTCGCAGCCCACGAAGGTGCGCCCATTCCGAGCGAACCCATCGACCCGGGCATCCAGTTCCTGCTGTTGTTCACCTCGGGAACCTCCGGCACTCCGAAAGCAGTCATCTGCACACAGGGGCGCCTTGCCGGCGTGTGCGCGGCGATGGTGGGCGTCGTCTCGCTCACCGCCGCCGACGTCACCTACGTCGCAATGCCGCTGTTCCATTCGAACGCGCTGTTCACCGGCTGGGCGCCCAGCGTGGCCGCCGGCGCTGCCGTTGCGCTCCGGCGAAAGTTCTCCGCCAGCGAGTTCCTGCCCGACGTTCGGCGCTTCGGCGCGACCTACTTCAACTACGTCGGCAAACCGTTGGCGTACGTGCTCGCCACGCCACGGATGGCCGACGACGGTGACAACACACTCACCCGTGGCTTCGGCAACGAGGCCAACGACGCCGACCTTGCGGGATTCGCCGAACGGTTCGGGTGCCGGCTGATCGACGGCTACGGCCAGACCGAGACCGGCGCCTCGATCGTGCGTGTGCCCGACATGCCGGCTGGAGCGCTCGGCATGGCTGCACCAACGGTGAAGATCCTCGATCCGGCCACCGGCCACGAGTGCCCGCGTGCGCGCTTCGACGACAACGGACGGCTGCTGAACGCCGAGGAAGCGACGGGCGAGATCGTGAACACCGGCGGCACCACCTTCGAGGGTTACTGGAACAACCCCGACGCAGACGCCGAGCGAATGCGCGCCGGCAGTTACTGGACCGGGGACCTGGGCTATCGCGATGTGGCGGGCTTCTTCTACTTCGCCGGGCGAACCTCCGACTGGCTCCGCGTCGATGGCGAGAACTTCGCCGCCGCACCGGTGGAGCGGATCCTGGCCCGCTACCCGGGTGTGCTGCTCGGCGTCGTGTACGGCGTCCCCGACCCCGTGGCCGGTGACAGGGAGATGGCAGCGTTGCTGCTGAGCGAGGAGCATCCGTTCGACCCGGCGGCATTCGCTGCGTTCCTGTTGGCGCAACGCGATCTCGGTACGAAGTGTGTGCCGTCGTTCGTCCGTGTTGCAGGCGGGTTCCCGATGACCCAGACCAACAAGGTGCTCAAGCGTCAATTGGTCGCCGAACGTTGGGAGTGCGCCGACCCCGTGTGGCTGCGAACTGCCGATGGCAGCTACCGGTTGCTCACCGCCGCCGACACGGCATCGATCGCCGCCGAGTTCCGACGGCACGGACGCGAAGCGCTGCTCGTCCGATGAGGTTCTGCGTGCCGTTCCCCATGTTCCCTGCCGACCATGTCCTGGCGCTCGCCCCTGTGGCCGAGGCAGCCGGGTTTCACTTCATCGCTGTCCCCGACTCGGCGTTCTTTCCGGAGACCGTGTCGGCGAAGTATCCGTACAGCGGTGACGGCACCCGGTTCTGGGCGGCCGACACCCCGTTCGTCGAGCCGTTCGTCGCCATCTCTGCGATGGCAGCGCTCACCAGTCGCATCCGGTTCGTGACCAATGTCGTCAAGCTTCCGCTGCGCGACCCGTTGCTGGTTGCGAAGCAGTTGTCGTCGGTCGCCGTGCTCAGCGGCGAGCGCGTCGAGTTGGGTGTCGGCTTGTCGTGGATACCCGAGGAGTTCCAGTGGACACGCACCGAGATGCGCACCCGCGGCGCGCGCCTCGACGAACAGGTCGAGGTGCTGCGTGCGCTGTGTGGTGGCGGTGGGCCGCAGTTCGTCGAGCACCACGGTCGCCACTACGACTTCGGTCGCCTGATGATGAGCCCGGCGCCCATGCAGCCGGTGCGATTGCACGTGGGCGGCCACAGTGAGCCGGGATTGCGACGTGCGGCCCGTCTGGGTGATGGGTGGATCTCGGTGCAGGCCAGCAGCGACGAGATTCGTCGAGCGGCCTCCGATCTCGCTCGCTTCCGCGACGAGTACGCGCGCAGCGACGTGCCGTTCGACATGAACGTGCTACCGATCGACATCGTCCCTGACGCGAGCGGCCGCGATGCGTACGCCGCGTTGGCGGCCGAGATCGAAGCACTCGGCATGGCTGCGGTGTTCCAGGTGGTGCCGTGGTACTTCACCGGTGGCGACCCCAACGACCTCGGCGTGCGTCGCGATGCGATTGCGTCGTGCGGTGCGGCGCTGATGGGATGAGGCGCTCGGTATCTGACACGGCGTCAGATCCGGTTACGTTGGAGGCATGACAGCTCTCGGGTTCCGCCCGTTCGACGCCGACAACCATTACTACGAGGCCACCGATGCCTTCACTCGCCACATCCCCAAGGGAATGGAGCGGCGCTGCATGCAGTGGGTCGAGTTGGGTGGCAAGCAGCGTTTGCTCGTGGGCGGCAAGGTGAACAACTTCATCCCCAACCCGACGTTCGACCCTGTGTCGAAGCCTGGGGCGCTCGATCAGTACTTCCGGGGCAAGGTTGCCGGCAGCGACCTGCGTTCGATGTTCGGCGAGCTCGATCCCATTCCCGCCGAGTATCGCGACCGTGATGCCCGCCTCACCCTCATGGACCACCAGGGACTCGACGGTGCGTTCTTCTTCCCCACACTCGGGGTGGGCATGGAAGAGTCGTTGTTGCACGACGTTCCGGCACTGTGCGCTGCGTTCAGCGCGTTCAACCGGTGGGTCGAGGAGGACTGGGGCTTCGCCTACCGAGACCGTATTTTCGCTGCGCCGTACATCACGCTCGCCGATCCAGAGTGGGCGATGCAAGAGCTGGAATGGGCGATCGCCCGTGGCGCGCGCGTCGTGGTGATGCGCACCGCGCCGGCCCCGAAGGTGGGTGGCGGCACTCGGTCGCCGGGCGACGCCGTGTTCGACCCGTTCTGGGCCGCAGCGGCCGATGCCAACGTGGTGATCGCGTTCCACTCGGGCGACGCCGGGTACGGCAAGTACATCGACGACTGGGAACCGACGGGCGACTTCAAGGCCTTCCAGTTCTCGCCGATGCGTGGCATCACGAGCGATCGTGCACCGTTCGACATGTTCGCCGCGCTGGTCTGCCATGGTGTGCTCACCCGCCACCCGGCGCTTCGCATGGCGGCCATCGAATCGGGGAGCGAGTGGGTCGCACCGTTGATGAAGAAACTGAAGAAGGCGTACGCACAGGGTCCACACGCGTTCGGGAGCGACCCGGTGCAGCAGCTCCGTGAGCACCTGTGGGTGGCGCCGTTCTACGAGGACGACATCCGTCTCCTCGCGGACTCCATCGGCGTCGACCACGTGCTGTTCGGCTCCGACTATCCGCATGCGGAGGGGCTCGCCGACCCGTTGGCGTTCGTGGACGACCTACCCGGCTTCTCCGACGCCGAGGTGGAGCAGATCATGCGCACCAACGCGCTGACGTTGTTGAACGGCTGATCGCGATGACCATGCCCACCGACATCGGGATCATCGATTGCATGATCGGGTTCATGCGTTCCGATCCGGAGATGAACTACGCGTTCTTCCGCGACAGCATCAAGGAGCCCGAGAGCAAGGGCGCAATGTTCCCTGTGCAGTACCTGTTCAAGGGCAACGTGCCGGGCGCGCTGCCCCACGACCTGGATCCCGTGGCGGTCACGCTCGATCAGATGGACACCCACGGCATCGAGCGTGGTCTCATCGGCTGCGAGGACGAGGTCAGCCAGCGGGCGCTGCGCGAGCACCCCACTCGGTTCATCGCCTCCACCAGCGCCGACGCGAACGACATCCTCGGCACCGTGCGCAAGATCAGGCGTCTGAAGGAAGAGTTCGACATCCGTGCGGTCGGCACCTTCCCGGCCGGCTGTACTCCGCAGATCCCGATCGACGACGCGAAGTGGTACCCGGTCTACGCCACGTGTGCCGAACTGGGCATCCCCGTGTTCATCTGTGCCGGCATCCCCGGGCCACGACTGCCGAGCATGTGTCAGCACGTCGAGATGCTGGACATCGTGTGCTACGACTTCCCCGACCTCACCATCGTCACCCGGCACGGCTGCCAGCCGTGGACCGAGTTGATGGTGAAGCTGATGCTGAAGTGGCCGAACCTGCACTACTCCACCAGCGCGTTCGCCCCGAAGCATTACGACCAGCGGATCATCGACTACGCCAACACGCGCGGCGCCGACCGCGTGATCTATGCCGGCTACTTCCCGATGGGTCTCACGCTGGAGCGCATCTTCAACGACATGCCGCACGTGCCGTTCAACGACGACGTGTGGCCCAAGTTCCTGCGCGACAACGCTGCCAGGGTGCTCGGCATCGGCTGACGCGACTCGTCACGTGCGCGGCAGGCGGACGTGCTGCGACAGGTCGCCGACCTGCTCGATGAACACGGCGCGGTCGGCGAAGTGCCAGGTGTCGTCGATGCGTTGGAAGCGGTCGTGATATCGCCCGGTGATGATGGTCTGCAGCGGCATCGAGTCGGTGGCCTGCAGCACCGTGTAGTACGAGCGACAGGTGGCCGTGCCGGTGTCGATGAACTCGATGATCGCGTTGGTGGTGACGTGCTTGGTGCGCGGACTGCCGTCGTGTGTCGCGACCTTGCGGCGCATCAGGTCGCCGACGGCCGCACCCCGCACGCCGGGACCACCCGCCATGTGGAACTCACCGTGCTCGAACAGGGCCCCGACCCCGTCGAAGTTGCCGTCGTCGACGCATTCGGCATAGCGGTGGATGAGGTTGAGGATCTGCCGTTCAGCGTTGACCGAGATGTCGCTCACGAAGGCTCACCGTACCCGGCGGTGCACGGCCAGCTCGGCGTCGAGTGCTGCCCGATCGGCAGGTGTGAACGGTCGGTAGGCGATCTGACGGTCTGGGCGCCACCACATTGCGTCGGCACACTCCCATGCCTGCTGACGCAGCGGCTGCTTGTCGACCTTGTTGTTGGCGGTCAGCGGGATCGAGTCGGTGACGCGCACGAATCGTGGTGCCCACTTGCTGCCGAGGTCGCGCTGGGCCACGAGGAACTCGCCGAAGACCGTCGGGTCGAAGGCCACTCCGTGAGCCATCTCGACCGCAGCCATCACCTGATCGCCCGTACGTGGATCGGGCACGGGGTACACCGCCACCATCACCAGGCCAGGCAGACGGGCGATGATGTTCTCGACCGGGGCGGCGGCGAAGTTCTCGCTGTCGACGCGCAGCCAATCGGCGTGACGCCCGGCGAAGTAGAAGAATCCGTCGGCGTCCCGGTAGGCGAGATCGCCGGTCCAGTACCACCCGTCACGTAACCGCTCGGCCGTGGCCGCGTCGTTGGCGTAGTAGCCCTCGAACACGCCGCCCCCGCTGCGGTTCACCAGTTCGCCGATCGCCTCGGTTCCGTTGACCAGCGCCCCGTGCTGGTCGAAGCGGGCGGGCGGGCACTCCCGCTTGGTCGCAGGATCGATCACCGCGACGTCCGAGCCGTCGTCGGCGCGCGGCCTCCCCAGGGCTCCCGCCGGCGTGTCGGGTGTGCGCATGATGACCACCGCCGACTCGCTGGACCCATAGCCCTCCACCAGCGGACACGCGAAGCGGGTGAGGAAGCGATCGCGGTCCTGGGCTGATGCTTCGGTGCCGAATCCCAAGCGCAGATGGTGGTCGCGGTCGAGGGTGGACGGGTCGGTGGACAGTACGTAGGCGATGGTCCGACCGACGTACGTGAAGTAGGTGCACCCGTACCGCCGCACATCGGGGAGGAACCCGCTGGCGGAGAACTTCCGACGCAGCACCACGGTGGCCCCGGTGGCGAGGGCGGGCGCCCAGCAGGCCATCAGGGCGTTGCCGTGGAACAGCGGCATGCAGCAATAGCACACGTCGGAGCGTGAGACGCCGTAGCCGGCTGCCGCCCTCAGCCCGGTCGACGCGAGGCGGCCGGTGGTGCACACCACTGCCTTCGGTGCACTGGTGGAGCCGGATGTGAACAGCAGGAACAGCGTGGCCGTCGGGTCCGGATCGGTGGCCGGCAGCTCGGCGTCGGCGTGTGCCGCGAGCAGCGCTGCGTACTCGGGAGCGTCGACGACGACGGCGCGCACGTCGGCGGGCAGCAGCGTCGCCTGGGCTGCATCGGTGATGACCAGCCTGCATCGTGTGTGGGTGATGTCACCGGCCAACTCGGTACCGCGGCGGGTGGGGTTGATGCCCACGATCGTGACCCCGACAAGCGCCGCGCCGCCGGCGAGGAACAGGTACTCGGGAACGTTGTCGAGCAGCACGCCGACGTGGCGTGGCCCGTCGCCGACTTCCGCCGGACCGAGCAGGTCGTCGAGCAACGCGGCGCGAACCGCCGATTCCCGGACCACTTCGTCCCAGCTCCACGTCTGGTCTTCGAACAGGTAGCCCGGATGCTCGTCACCCTCCCGGGCTCGCAGCAGCGCGCCGACCGTCAACGTGGTGGTCATGCCGGCACACGCATGAGCTACAACGTGCTACTTCACCACGACCGGGTTCACCGGTGCGCCGGCGCCGTACAGCACCGGCTCGGGCGAGGCATTGAGCAGGAACGAGTAGCGGCCATCGGCTGCGCAATCGACCGCCAGTTCCTCCATGTTCCAGTTCTGTCCTTGCGTGAGGCCCATGTCGACGAGGTGCAGGAAATGTACGGGCAGGAACGCATCGTCGCGCTCGCAGGGGAACACTTCGAAGATGAGGTTGTCGATGGCCACCGCGGCAACGTCGTGGCGGTGGAACCACTCGACCGTGGCCAGGCTGGGCCCGGGTGCGCCGATCGCGTAGTGCAGCCGATCACCGCTGAGGAACGTGCGCATGTGCCCGGTGCGCAGCAGAATCACATCGCCGGGCAGCAGGGCGATCCTGGCCTGTTCTACGGCGGCATCGAGGTCGTCGGTGGTGAGCGCGTAGCCGGCCGCGAGCTGGTCGACGCCGTGAACTCGGGCCACGTCGAGCAACACGCCACGCGACACCAGCGTGTGCACATTGTGGATGCCACATCGCAGTGCGCCGCGCTCGCCGACGTTCGTGTCGGGGAAGCCGTTGTACAGGTGGCCGCCGTAGCTCGCGTGAGCGAGGCCGTCCCAGTGGGTGCATGCCTGTGTGCCCATGTCGATGCGGTCGTCGTGCCACCAACGGTCCTCTCCCGAGTCGGCGGTGAGCGGGAAGCTGAACGGGTGCAGTTGCGGGTTGATGCGGCCTTCCACGAAACCCATCTGCGGGCCATCGGCTGCCAGCGGCAGCGCGAGGCTGATGGCCCGACCGGTGGTGGCGCAGGCGATGCCGCGGCGGCGGGCGTCGTCGTCGATGAGGTTGAGCGTGCCGATCTCGTCGTCGGCGCCCCAGCGACCCCAGTTGCGGACTCTGCCGGCCAGTTCGAGCACATCGGCCGGAAAGCTCACGGCTCAGCCTTTGATCCAGCGACCCGTCACCGGGTGGAGGCGAAGCATGCGGATGGCGTTGCCGCGGGCGACCTTGAAGATCGTCTCGTCGTCGAGCAGGGCCACCTGTTCGGCGAAGATCTTCTGCGTGTGCGGCCAGGTGGAATCGGTGTGCGGGTAGTCGGTCTCGAAGGTCACGTTGTCGACCCCGATGCGATGCAGGCTCTCCAACCCGTGCACGTCGCGGTAGAAGCAGCCGAAGATCTGGCGGTGCCAATACGTGGACGGCGGTTCGGGCACGATGTCGCGCACGCCACCCCACGCACGGTGCTCCATCCACACGTCGTCGGCGCGCTCGAGGATGTACGGGATCCAGCCGATCTGCCCTTCGCTGTATGCCAGCTTCAATTCGGGGTGGCGCACGAGCACCCCGGAGAAGAGGAAGTCGGTGAGTGAGCTCATCGCGTTGCCGAAGCTGAGCGTGGCGGCCACGGCCGGCGGTGCGTCGGACGACGTGGCCGGCATCTGGCTGGACGAACCGATGTGCATGCAGATGACGGTGTTGGTCTCCTCGCACGCTTCGAAGAATGGCTCCCAGTAGCCGGAGTGCAGCGTGGGCAGGCCGAGCTTGGCGGGGATCTCGCTGAATGCCACCGCGGTGACACCACGGGCCGCGTTGCGGCGCACCTCGGCCGCAGCCGCCTGCACATCCCACAACGGGATGATGGGCAGCGGGATCAGCCGGCCGGAGCTGTCGCCGCACCATTCCTCGACCATCCAGTCGTTGTAGGCCGTCATGCACGCCATCGCCAGGTCCTTGTCGGCGGCTTCGGCGAATGTCTGCCCACAGAAGCGGGGCATCGTGGGAAAGCACAACGATGCCTCGACACCGTCGGCGGTCATGTCCTCGAGCCTGGCCGCGGGGTCGTAGCAACCCGGGCGCATCTCGTCGTACGTGATCGGCGAAGCGGTCATGTCGTCACGGTCGAAGCCGACAGCGGCGACATGCCGCTTGTGCGGCGCGATCAGGTCACCGTAGATCCAGCAGTCGGCCTGGGGGGCGTCGTCGTCCCACTGGAAGTCGTACTTGGTGCCGCCGAGGTATTTCATCCCGGCCAGCCCACGGCGCTCGATGCGAGGTACGTCGGGGTGGCTCTTGAACTTGGCCGGCAACCAGCGCTCGAACAGATGCGGTGGTTCGACGACGTGATCGTCGACGCTCACGATGAGCGGATATTCCATACCAGTGCTCATTTCTGACACGGTATCAGATATCGCCGACCACCTCTTTGGCGAGCCACTGCACCGCGTCGGTGAAGCCTCCCGCAGGCAGGTTGGCCACCAGTACGGTGCCTCCCGCAGCCACCAACCGTCCGATCTCGTCGCGGACCTGCTCGGCACCGGCGTCGCCGGCTGCGAAGCCTGAGAGCGACTGCGGGATCACCGCGACATCGAGCCGATCCGTCCGGCCGGCATCGGCGGACAATTGGTGCAGCTCGGTGATGCGCCGAGCGAGCTCGTCGACGTCGTCGAGCGGGGGAGTGCCCAGCAGCGATTGCGTCGCCGCCGAACTGGGCATCGGTGCCCAACCCTGGCCGATCGCAACCGCACGACGACGAGCAGCCCGCGAGTTGCCACCGATCCAGATGGGTGGATGCGGCACTTGAGCCGGTGGGGGGAGCACGACGGTGCCGTGCTCGCCGAACGGTTCACCCGCCCACGCTCTGATCATCGTCGCAAGGTTCGCGTCGGTCACCGCTGCTCGCTGCTCGTACTCGGCGCCGAGCGCTGCGAACTCTGCCTCCAGGTAGCCGACGCCGACGCCGACGATCACGCGCCCGCCCGACATCGAGTCGAGTGAGGCAATGGCCTTCGCCGTGACGAGTGGATGGCGATAGGCGGCGACGAGCAGATTGAAGTGAAGGCGCAACGACGTCGTGTTGGCCGCCGCGAACGACAGCGCGACGAACGGGTCGAGCGTGTGGTGGCCGCCGCGGCGCAGCCAGACGGAGGTGGGTGCCGGATGGTCGGTGACGAAGACGGCGTGAAGTCCTGCCCGCTCGACGGCCAGCGACCAGCCGATGATCTCGGCGGCCGTGGTGTCGTGATGAATGGGGAGCCCGACCGAGACGCGCACCGCGCCAGCCTACGAGGAGCGGGACCTATGATCTGACGAGCCGTCAGATCGCCGCGACGACAATGGAGGTTCGAGGTTCATGGGTGCACTCACCGGCAAGGTGGCAATCGTCACGGGGGCGGGGCAGGGCGTCGGGAAGTGCCATGCCGAACTGCTCGCCGCTGAAGGGGCCAGCGTGGTGGTCAACGATCTCACTGAACGAGCCGACGAGGTGGCCGAGGCCATCGTCGCCGCCGGCGGACAAGCGGTTGCACACCGTGGAAGCGTCAGCGACTGGGCCGCTGCCGAGGAGCTCGTGAGCATGGCGATCGACGCCTTCGGCGACCTGCACATCCTCGTCAACAACGCCGGTTTCATTCGCGACGCGATGAGCTTCGCGATGACCGAGGACCAGTTCGACACCGTGGTCGACGTGCATCTCAAGGGGCACTTTGCGCCGTCGCACTTCGCAGCTGCCTACTGGCGGGCGCAGGCCAAAGCGGCGGGGGAGGGCGCCACGCTGGTGCCACGGCGGATCATCAACACCTCCAGCGAGAGTGGGTTGTTCGGTGGCCCCGGACAGAGCAACTACGGCTCTGCGAAGGGTGGCATCGTCAGCATGACGCTGGTGCAGGCCCGCGAGCTCGGACGGCTCGCGGTCACCGCCAACTGCATCGCGCCGCGGGCGCGCACCCCGATGACGGAGATCAATCCGAAGTTCGCGCGGCCCGAGTCCGGCTTCGACAAATACGACCCGGCCAACGTGAGCCCGATGGTTGCCTGGTTGGCCTCCGACGATGCTGCCGATGTGAGCGGGCAGGTGTTCATCGTGCTCGGGGATCAGATCCACCGGATGCAACCCGCGCAGATCGCCGCGACCGTCGTGGCCGGAGATCACCGTTGGACGGTCGCCGAGATCAGTGCCCGCAGCAGCGAACTGTTCGCCGAGGTGCCCAGCGGTGCCCCGCTGTGGGGTGGCCCGCCGATGTAGCGCGGGCGGCGAGTGGCACGCCGGTCAAGTCGCGAGGCCCGACAGTGTGTGGAACAGGATGGTGGTGAGCGTCTCGCGCTGCGCCGCCTTCGACGAACCGCGCCGGCTGAGCTCGTTCTGATACGCCAGCAACCGCTCGAGCATGGCCATCATCGCCGCCGCGGCGGCGAATGGGTCGAGCGTGGCGGCGATGCGCCCTTCCGTCTGCCCGAGCTTGACCATTTCGGCCATGCGCCGCACCAGAAGCAGGTTCGCTCGGCTGCGAACCGAGCGGAAGTCGACATCGCCCTCGTCGGCTCTCAGGTTGCGCAACACCAGCACGGCGTAGTGCTCGCTCCAGTACCTGGCGTACGCGTCGACGAATGCGCGCGCCCGCTCTGCGTCGGCCGGGGTGGACCAGGCCGGTAGCAGCAGATCGACGAGCGGGGCCTCGTCGTCGATTGCAGCCTCGGCCAGCGCGAGGATGGCAGCGTCGAGGTCGGGGAAGTACTGGTAGAAGGTGGCCGGAGCGGCGCCGGCCTCGCGGGTGATGTCGACCACCTTGACGTCGAGCACTCCATCGCGTCGCAGCAGCGTGAGGGTGGCATCGAGCAGCCGTTGTCGCGTTGCGATCGCTCGCTCGCCGATGATGCGGCCATCGGTCGCGAGCATCTCCTCATGCATCGGGCAACGTTACCAATCGATCAGGCACCGTACGCAGGGGTGGGGGCCGGAGCTTCGCGCACGAGGTCGGCGACGATGGCGCCGATCTCGTCGGGCTCGTAGCGGCCGCCCTTGTCGAAGACGGAACCGTGCTGCCAGCCGTCGGCCACGCTCAGCTGCCCGCCGGCAATCTCGAACATGCGACCCGTGATGTCGCACGCAGCTGAACCCAACCACACCACCAGCGGCGACACGTTGGCCGGGTCCATCGCATCGAACCCGCTGTCGGGTGCGCGCATCATGTCGGCGAAGGCCTCCTCGGTCATCCGGCTCCGCGCAGAAGGTGCGATGCCGTTCACGGCGATGCCGTAACGGCCCAGCTCGGCGGCGGCGACGACGGTGAACGACGCGATGCCTGCCTTCGCAGCGGAATAGTTGGCCTGCGACACGCTGCCGAACAGTCCGGCGCCCGACGAGGTGGTGACGATGCGAGCCTGCGCCGGGGTACCGGCCTTCGACATCGCCCGCCAGTGGTCCACGGCGTGACGCACCGGGCAGAACATGCCGCGCAGGTGCACTCGGACGACGGCGTCCCACTCGTCGACCGACATGTTGACGATCATCCGATCGCGCACGATGCCGGCGTTGCACACCAGTGTGTCGAGACGACCGAAGCCTTCGACCGCCTGGGCGATCATCCGCCCGGCTCCGTCCCAGTCGCTCACGTCGTCGCCGTTCACCACCGCTCGGCCACCGGCGGCGATGATGTCTGCGACCACCTCTTCGGCCGGGGTCTGGTCGTATCCCTCGCCACCCAGCGACGCA
The DNA here is from genome assembly GCA_031413415.1 of Acidimicrobiaceae bacterium. Lineage (GTDB taxonomy): Bacteria > Actinomycetota > Acidimicrobiia > Acidimicrobiales > Ilumatobacteraceae > UBA668. The sequence goes on along the minus strand of JANOET010000099.1, from coordinate 9,057 downwards.
CCGACATCGTTCACCACCACGGCCGCACCCTGGGCGGCAAATGCCAACGCGTGGGCCCGGCCAAGACCGCGCCCGGCTCCGGTGACGATGACGACTCGTCCGTCGCATGTGCCCATGATGCGTGGCTCCTACAGGATGGCCGCGATGAGTGCGGCGTGATGGTCGGTGATTCCGAAGGCGTTGTCGAGCGCAACAGCACGCTTCCAGTAGCGCTGCGCGTGCACCTCCCAGGTGAAGCCCATGCCGCCGTGCACCTGGATGCCGGTCTTCCCGCAGAAGAGGGCCGCTTCCCCTGCCATCAGCTTGGCGACGGAGGCCGCTGTCGTGGCACCGGCGGCCTCGGCGCCGGCACCATCGACGGCACACGCTGCGGCGTACACGGCCGCTCGTGCAACTTCGGCCTTCACCAGCATGTCGGCGAGCATGTGCTTCACTGCCTGGAAGCTGCCGATCGGGCGGCCGAACTGCTCGCGCTGCTTGGCGTACTCGGTTGCCAGCTCGAGCGCACCGAGTGCCACGCCCAACTGTTGCGCCGCGGTGAGCACCACCGCATCGCGCATGAAGCGCTGCGCCTCGGCAGCATTGGCGACCGGGATGGCGTGAGGGAGTGGGGTATGAACGACCGCCACCGGGGTGAGTGTGTCGAGCGGTTGCGCAACGACGTGCATGGTGAGATCGGCCGGGCGTACGAGAGCGAGCGTGTCGTGCGTGACGAGCACCAGGACGTCGACCTGGGCCGGGTGCTCGACCAGGATGGGATGGTCGTCGGTCTCGAGTGCCGCGACGATCGATGTGCCGTCGGCTGCACCCGGTACCCACGGCGCGGCGAGCGCGCTGACCGCCAGCGGGCCGGGCACCAGCGCCCGGCCGAGCTCCTCGAAGATGAGTACGGCGGCGCGCATGCCGAGGTCGTCGACGACCGAGAACACACCGGTGTCGGCCAGCTCGCGCCAATGGCCGCGGTCGATGACGCCGGTGGGCTGCTCCTCGAGCGCGCGCACCACGTCGATGGGGAACCGTCCCTGCAAGAAGGACCGCATGCCCTGTTGCAGGTCGCGTTCGTCGTCGCTGAGCCAGAAGTCCATCAGCGGCTGGGGTCCTTGGGCAGGCCGAGCACTCGCTCGGCGATGATGTTCCGCTGAACCTGCGAAGTACCGGCGGCGATGGACATCTTCAATCCGTGGATTCGGCCGTGCACATGGCGGCCGCTCGGCAGCTGATCGATGTCGTCCATCGACAACGACGCACGCTCGAGCAGGTGCATGGCCACTTCACCCAGGCGATGCCGTAGATCTGTGTAGGCCAACTTGAAGACGTTGCCGCCGGTGCCGACCAGGCCCGTTCGCGACGCCTCGGAGATGTTGCGGCAGGTGAGCGCCCAGAGTGCGTCGAGCTCGCCGGCCAGCCTGCCAAGGTCGCGACGCAGGCCGGCGTCGTCCCACGCCACCGCGGACCGGCGGGTGATGTGCTTGGCCAGCTCGGCAAGGTCGCGCACCAGCTCCATCGTCTGCAGCATCTCCGAGACGAAGGCAGTGCCACGCTCGAAGCTCAGCGTGGTCATCGCCACTCGCCAACCGTCGTTCTCGGCTCCCACCCGGTTGGCCACCGGCACACGCACCTCGTCGAGGAAGACCTCGGAGAACTCGATGCCGCCGTCCATCGTGCGCAGCGGTCGAATGTCGATGCCGGGCAGGTTCATCGGCAGGATCAGCCAGGTGATGCCGCGATGCTTGGGCACCTCGGTGTCGGTGCGCACCAGGATCTCGCAGTAGTCGGCGACGTGGGCGAAACTGGTCCAGATCTTCTGTCCGTTGAGCACGTAGTCGTCGCCATCGCGCATCGCCCGGCAGCGCAGCGCCGCCAGATCGCTGCCAGCCGACGGCTCGCTGAACCCTTGGCACCACACATGATCGCCGCGCAAGATGCCCGGCAGGTGTGCCGCCTTCTGCTCGGGGGACGCCTCGACGATCAACGTCGGGCCTGCATGGAGCAGGCCGACGAAGTTCATGCCGACGTACGGCGCACGCGCCCGCTCGGTCTCCTCGAGGAAGATCAGGTGTTCGGTCGGGCTGGCGCCACGACCGCCGTACTCCTTGGGCCAGTTCACACCGGCGTAGCCGGCGTCGAACAGCGTCCGCTGCCATGCGGTGTCCCACACGCGACGTGCTGCCCACTCGTGCACGGGCGGCTCGGCCGGCACGCCCGGCAGTACATCGGCCAACCAGTCGCGCAACTGCAGACGGAAGGCCTCCTCCTCGGCGGTGTAGCGCAGATCCATGACGACAGCAGAGTATCTGACGAGCCGTCAGACGACCGTGTGAGAGGGCCGACCGGTCAGCACGTGATGCCGCCGTCGATCGCCACGATCGAGCCGGTCATGTAGCGGGCCTCGGTGGATGCGAGGAATGCGAACAACGACGCGATCTCCTCTGGCTCGGCCATCTCCATCGGGCTCATCACCTTCGAGAGTTGGCGCAGGTCGGCCCCCTCGGGATAGGTGGAGAACGAGTGGATGATGTTCGTCTTGGTGCCGCCGGGAGCGATCGCGTTGACCCGGATGTTCTTGCTCTTGTACTCGGTGGCCAGTGCCTTGGTGAGCATCACCACCCCACCCTTGCTGGCGCAGTAGGCGGCGCTCCACGGTTGGCCGATGAGGCCCGCGGTGGAAGCGGTGTTGACGATGACGCCGCCGCCTGCGGCCAGCAGGTGAGGGAGCGCGAAGCGGCACAGGTGGAACGTGCCGTTGAGGTTGACGCCGACGATGCGGGTGAACCAATCGGGGGTCTCCTCGTGGCTGTGCGCGAAGTGCCCGATGCCGGCGATGTTGCAGACCACGTCGACACCACCGAGTGCCTGCGCCGCCGCGTCGACGGTCGCCTCCACCGCCGCGCCGTCGGAGACGTCGCAGGTGAACGGGAACGCAGCCGCGCCGATGGCCGCCGCGGTCTCGTCGTGTCCCTGTACGTCGAGGCAGGCAACGCGTGCCCCCTCGGCGGCGAAGCGTTGAGCGGTGGCGCGGCCGATACCCGAGCCGGTACCGGTCACGATGACCCGTGACCCTTCGAATCTGTTCACGGTGTTCCTCCAAACTGGACCCGAAGGTCTTTCTTGAGCACTTTGCCGGTGGGGTTGCGCGGCAGGGCCGCGACGAACTCCAGTTGTTCGGGCACCTTGTGACGCGAGAGACGGGCCTCGAGCAGGTGCTCGGCCATCTCCGCGAACGTGATCGGCGCCTCGCCGGCGGTGACCACCACGGCGCAAGCCCGCTCTCCGCTGGCTTCGTCGGGCAGGCCGATCACCGCGATGTCGGCCACCTTCGGGTGCGCGTGCAAGAGGTCTTCGATCTCCTTGGCGGAGATGTTCTCGCCCTTGCGGATGATGATGTCCTTCAGTCGGCCGGTGATCGACACCCATCCGTCGGTGTCCACCACGCCCAGGTCGCCGGTGCAGAACCAGCCTTCGTCGTCGAACGCGAGGTCGTCGAGTGACGAGTCGAGGTAGCCCATGCACACCTGCGGACCCTTCACCCTCAGCTCGCCCTCCTCGCCGGGCGCGCATTGGTGACCGTCGATCACGACTCGCAGCGACACCCCGGGGCAGGGGCGGCCGTCGGTGGTCGCCTTCTTCTCGTCGGGGTCGTCGAGGTGCACCATCGTGTTGATCGGGCTCTCGGTGAGGCCCCAACCGCCGATCAGTGGTGCACCGAAGGCCGCCATCATCTCTGCGTGCAGCGTGGCGGGCTTCGGCGCGCCCCCGCCGTTGAAGATGCGCACGTCGGGCAGCAGTCGTTCGCCCGCCGGCAGCGCGCGTTGGGCGGCGAGGTAGGCCATCCAGAACACGGTGCCGGCACCCGCGCACGTGCACCCGTTGAGCCCGAGCCAACGTGGTGTCTCGGCTGGGTTGAACGTCTCGACCATGAGCAGCTCGACCCCGGTCTGCATTGCGTTGAACAACCAGACGAGACCACCCACATGTGTCACCGGGAACACCACGGCGGCCTTGTCGGCATCGCTGACCTCCATCGACCACTGCATGCCGTCGTTCGCGGCCGACATCGATCGGTCGCTGTGCTTGGCGCCCTTCGGGTCGGCAGTGGTGCCCGAGGAGTAGAACAACCAACGCATCGCGTGCAGCTCTGGCAGATACGGCGGCAACGTCGAAGGGTCGCCGTCGGGTAGGTCTGGATCGGCGACGACCACCACCGCCGGTGGGCCGTCGGCGGATGCGTCGTCGATGACCGCCTCGGCCATCGGCGGATAGTCGAACCCGCGGAACGAGCCGGGGACGATCATCATCGTGCAACGGCTCTGACGCACGATGAAGCCGACTTCGCGCTCGCGGTAGATGGGCAGGATCGGGTTCTGCACGGCGCCGAGGCGTGAGAGCGCACCGGCCAGCACGAGTGCCTCGAATCGCGACGGCAGGATCCACGACACGTTCGAGCCTTCGTGCACGCCGAGCGCGGCGAAGCCGGCGGCGGCGCGCAGGCATCGTTGGTGGTACTCGCCGAAGGTCATCGTGCGGCCGCCTTCGTCGCGTGCCATGCGGGCCTGCGGTGATGCGGCGGAGCGTTCTTCGATCAGCTGCCACAGCGTCTTGCCGTGCGTGTCTATCGCGACCACCGCGTGGCCTCCTCCTGTGCCGATGCCTCGAGCACCTTCTTGTCCACCTTGCCGATGTTGGTCAGCGGAAGCTGCGGGACCACCACGAGTGCGTCCGGCGCCTTGTAGTCCGCGAGGCGCTCCTTGACGAACGAGCGCAGCTCCGAGAGTTCCAGCTGATGGCCTGGGCGGGGGACCGCGAACAGCACACCGATCTCGCCCAGCCGGTCGGCGACCGGTGTGCCCAGCACCGCTGCTGCGGCGACGCCGGGATGATCGCCGAGGCAGTTCTCGATCTCGATGGGGTACACGTTGTAGCCGCCGCGGATGTACATCTCGGTTCGCCGGCCGGCGAGCCGCAGGTTTCCGTCGTCGCCAACCCAGCCCAGATCGCCCGTGTGCAACCAGCCATCGCCGTCGATGGCCTCCGACGTGCGCTCCGGGTCGTGCCAGTAGCCGCGCATCGTTGCTCGACCGTGCAGGCACACGGTGCCGGTGGCGCCCGTCGGCACCGGCGCGCCGACATCGTCGATCACCTTCAACTGCACGTCGCCGTTCGGCATGCCGACGGTCGTGCAGAGGGTCTCCACCGTGTCCTCCAGCCGGGTGCCGGTGGCCAGGCAGGCCTCGGTGCTCGCGTAGCGCACCACGACCGGGCAACCGAGCTTGGCGCGCATCTCGCGCACCAACTGAGGTGGGATGCGGGCAGCACCGATGCCGGCGACGCGCAAGCTGGAGACATCGGTGGTTGCGAACTGTGGGGCATCGAACATCAGACGGTACTGCGTGGGGACACCCTGGCAGACGGTGACTCGCTCGTCGGCGAGCAGCGCGAGCGTGCCTGCCGCCGTCCATGGGGTGGGTGCCACGACGGTGGTGATGCGATTGCTCAGCTCGTCCCACGCGCGGGTCATGAACCCCACGTGCGCGAAGGGCAACGGTGAGAGGCGGCGATCGCCGAACTCGCTCAGTGGTGCGGCCCCGAGCGCCATCGCCCGCAAGCACTCGTGATCGAACCACGCCCCCTTGGGCATGCCGGTGGTGCCGCCCGTCCAGACGATGGCCACCGGATCGGTGGATCGCAGCGGTTCGAGCCGGTCGCCGGGGTCGGCCGCGGGTGGATCGGGCAACGGTCCGTCGAAGGTGTACACCGGCTGACAGGCGTGGACGATGTGGGCGACCTCCGTGGGGCCGAGCCGAGGGTTGATGCCGGTGGCGATGGCGCCCACCTTGATGATCGCGTGGTAGGCGACGGCGTAGTCGATGCCACTCGGCAGCCTGATGCCCACCACGTCGCCGTGTCGCACCCCGCGTTCGTGGCGAAGCCAGTGAGCCAGCGCGGCGGCTCGGTCGGCGAGCTCGCCGAAGGTGAGGCGTTGCGGGGATCCGTCGTGGGCGATCTGCACGAACGCTTCACGGTCGGCGTCGGTGGCGAGCACCTCGTCGAACAGATCGAGCACGGTTGCCGTCGCGGTCGGCATCAGAAGGTGAGCACGCCGCGAGCGACCGCTCCGGATTCCAGTTCGTGCACCGCGTCCTCCCACGACTCGATGGGGTGGGCGGCGGTGACCAGTTCGTCGAGCAGGATGTCGCCGCGCCGGTACATCTCGATGATGCGGGGGATGTCGCGGTGCGGTGAGATGCTGCCGTAACGACAGCCGATGATGCCGCGGTCGACCTGCGTCAATCGACCGTAGAGGCCGTGGAACTCGGCGGTCTGCGACGACACGCCGATGACGACGACCGTCCCGCCCCAGTCGAGGCACTCGAGCGCGTTGTAGGTGACCTGCGGTACGGCCACGCAGTCGAATGCCCAGTCGACACCGCCGGAGTTGAACGCCCCGCGGGCAGCGTTCTCGGACGCCGGTCGAATGTCGCCGATGGCTGCGACGAGATCGTCGCGACGACCGTCCAGGAAGTGGGTGGCACCGAAGGTGCGGGCCAACGACTCCTTCTCGGGAACGGTGTCGATGGCGATGATGGTGGTGGCACCCTGCACCTTGAGCGCCTGGATCACGTTGAGGCCCACGCCCCCGACGCCGAACACCGCTGCCGACTGACCACGACGCACATTGGCGCGATTGAACACGGCGCCCATGCCGGTGACGACACCACATCCGACGATGGCGGCCGACGTGAGCGGCACGTCGTCGGGGATCTTCACGCACTGCACGTCGCGCACCACCGTGCGCTCGGCGAAGGCACTGGTGGCTGCGAAGTTGAAGATCGGCTCGGAGTCGAGGGTGAACGGTTGGCTCCAGTTGGCGAGCGTGGCGCGGCAGGAGGTGGGCCTCCCGTCGGCGCAGTGCTCGCAGGTGCCACAGGCCGTGAGGGTGGCGATGATGACGTGGTCGCCCGGTGCCACCAGGGTGACGGCGGAGCCCACCTCGACCACCACGCCCGCGCCCTCGTGGCCGCACACTCCCGGCGACGGCACGGGGTACAGGCCGCGCATGTAGGACAGGTCGCTGTGGCACAGGCCGGCGGCCTTGATCTCGATGATCACATCGCGTGGCCCCGGTGCCCGCAGTTCGAGACCGTGGACGAGCTTGGTCTCCGTGCCGTTGTAGACGATTCCGCGCATGATGTGCGACCCCCTGTCAGTGGCACTGTACGCAATCTGACGGATCGTCAGAAAGATGGACGGCCGCTCAGGCCGTGGCCTGGTCGCGGAGCTCGAACTTCAGCACCTTTCCGCTTGCATTGACGGGGAGCGACTGCACCACGTGCACTGCCCGCGGCACCTTGAAGTTCGCCATCTGCTCGCGGCTCCATGCGATCACTTCCGCGGGATCGATGCCGCACCCGGGCCGCGCCACCACGAAGGCGTGGCCCACCTCGCCCTGGCGTGGGTCTGGTACGCCGACGACCGAGGCCTGGGCGATGGCCGGGTGTCCGAGGAGCGTGTTCTCGATCTCGGCCGGGTAGACGTTGAATCCGCCGACGATGAACATGTCCTTCTTGCGGTCGGTGATGGTCAGGTAGCCGCGCTCGTCCATCGTGCCGATGTCGCCGGTGTGCAGCCATCCGTCGGTGTCGACGGCTTCTGCGGTGGCCCCCGGGTCGTGGTAGTAGCCCTGCATCACGTGGTACCCGCGGCACACGATCTCGCCGGGTGTCTCGCGAGGCAGTTCGACGCCCTCTCCGTCGACCACGCGCACCTCCGTGTCGGGGATGGCGACGCCGGATGTGGTGGCAATGGTTTCCGGATCGTCGTCGGGCCGGCAGATCGACACCACCCCGGTCGACTCGGTGAGCCCGTAGGCGGTGACGATGACCCGAAAGGTGAGCTCCTCGCGCATTCGCCGGATCATCTCCACCGGCACCGCAGCTGCGCCTGTCACCGCCAGTCGGAGCGAGGTCAGATCGAAGGAGTCGCGTTCAGGGAAGTTGAGGATGGAGAGATACAGGGTTGGCGGCCCGGGGAGCATGGTGATGCGCTCGGCTGCCACCCGGCTCAACACTGCTGCCACGTCGAACACAGGCTCGGGGACGATGGTGGTGCCGCGGATGAGGCACGAGACGAACCCTGCCTTGTAGCCGAAGGTGTGGAAGAACGGGTTGACGATCAGGTAGCGATCGCCGTGGGTGAGGCCGATCACGCGCGACCACTCGTCGAAGACACGCATCGTCTGCCCGTGAGTGCACATCACACCCTTCGGTCGACCTGTGGTGCCGGACGTGTAGATGATGTCACTGAGGTCGTCGGCCGAGCCTTCGGTGATTCGGCGGACTGCTTCGCGGGTCGCAGCATCGCCACCCGCGTGCTGCAGGAACTCGCCCCAGCCGACAGCACTCGGCGGAACGTCGCCGCGCAGCACGACGATCTGGCGCAGTTCGGGGAGGTCGACACCGCTGTCGCGCAGCATGGCGATGTGGTCGGTGCCGAGGAAACCGTTGACGCACAACAGCATCGACGCGCCGCTGCGCGCGATGATGTCGCCGGCCTCGCGCCCCTTGAAGCGGGTGTTGAGCGGAACGAGCACCCCGCCCGCCGATGATGCACCCAGCGCGGCGATGACCCACTCGGCGATGTTCGGCGCCCAGATCGCCACTCGCTCGCCGGTCTGCAGGCCGCCGGCCACGAAGGCAGCTGCTGCGGCGAGCACCTGATCGGCCAGTTCGTCGAAGTTGAGCCGTAGCTCGCCGTCGACGAGCGCTTCCGTTGCACCGAACTGCTGGGCAGCTTCCCTGACCTGGCGCCCGATGGTCGTGGCTGTCATCGCAGGTGGTCGAGCGACAGCATCTCGATGGCGTTGCCGCGCAGCACCTTGTAGGCCACCTCGTCGGACAGGCCGACCATCTGCTCCTCGGCGATCTTCAGGCTGTGCGGCCAGGTGGAATCGCTGTGCGGGTAGTCGGTCTCGTAGGTGACGTTGTCGCCGTTTCGGATCGGGAATCTCGGTGGGATTGGAAACGGGTATCACGCCGCTGAATTTGCTTCCCTTGATGTAGG